>JABDKV010000306.1 GCA_013002045.1 Gammaproteobacteria bacterium | reverse complement strand
CTTCCAGCACCTCGATGTAGGTGTTGAGTTCTACCGGCCGGCTGTTGCCGATGTTATAGATCCGGTAGGGCGCGAAACTGGTGCCGGGATCAGGGTCATCGCCCGACCACTGCGGATTTGGCGTCGCCACGGAATCGTGCACCCGGATCACGCCTTCAACGATATCATCCACGTAGGTGAAATCACGCCGGTGATTACCGTAATTGAAAACATCGATTGGCTTGCCCGCGAGCATGTTGCGGGTAAACAGGAACAGCGCCATATCCGGCCGCCCCCAGGGTCCATAGACGGTAAAAAAGCGCAGACCGGTCACTGGCAGCTGGTAAAGGCTGGCATAGGTATGCGCCATCAATTCGTTGGCTTTTTTCGACGCCGCGTACAGCGACAACGGGTGATCGACATTGTCGTGCACCGAGAATGGTATCGACTTGTTGGCACCGTAAACCGAGCTCGATGACGCATAAACGAGATGTTTTACCTGGTTGTGACGGCAGCCTTCGAGAATGTTGGTAAAGCCGACTATATTGCTGTCGATATAAGCATGCGGGTTTTCCAGTGAATAGCGCACGCCGGCCTGCGCGGCCAGGTGGATGACAGTGTCGAAACCACCATTGGCGAACAGCTGCGGCATGGCGGTGCGATCGGCGACATCGGCATGTTCGAAGGAAAAACCAGCCGCTGGCAGCAGCCGATCAAGACGCGCCTGCTTCAGGCTGACATCATAGTAATCGTTGAGATTATCGAGTCCGACAACCTCGTCACCGCGTTCCAGCAGGCGCTGTGTCACATGCATGCCTATAAATCCGGCGGCACCAGTAACCAACACTTTCACTGTCAAAGCCTCCCGTCTACCTGGTCGACGGTGAACATCGACTTGATATCGTAGACCACGTGATCGGTCTTGCCGAACTTCCTGATCTGCTCGATACCCATGTCAAGAAACTGTTCGTGCGCCACCGCCAGCACGATCGCGTCATACTGGTCCGGGTCCGGCTTGTCGATTAATTCGATACCGTACTCGTCGCGGGCGACCCGGGGTTTTACCCAGGGATCGTAGACATCGACCTCGGTACCGAGACTGCGAAACTCGCGCACGATATCGACGACACGGGTATTGCGCACATCGGGACAGTTTTCCTTGAATGTCAGCCCCATGACCAGTACCCGGGCGCCATCGACGTGGATGCGCTTTTTCAGCATCAGCCGCGTAACCTGCACGACGACATAGTTACCCATGTTGTCATTGATCCTTCGCCCGGCGAGGATCATCTCGGGGTGGTAACCGACTTCTTCCGATTTATGCGTCAGGTAATAGGGATCGACACCGATACAGTGGCCACCCACCAGCCCCGGTCGGAACGGCAGGAAGTTCCACTTGGTTCCGGATGCGAGCAGCACTTCCTCGGTATCGATTCCGAGCCGATTGAAAATCATTGCCAGCTCATTGATCAGGGCAATATTGACGTCGCGCTGCGTATTTTCGATGACTTTGGCGGCTTCAGCGACGCGGATGCTTGAAGCACGGTGGGTGCCGGCTTCTACAATGCTGTCGTACAAACTATCTACAAACTCGGCAACATCGGGCCGTGATCCTGCCGTTACCTTGACGATCGTCTCCAGCCGATGCTTGCGATCGCCGGGATTGATCCGCTCCGGACTGTAGCCGGCAAAGAAGTCCTGGTTAAAGCGCAGACCACTGTGCTGCTCCAGGATCGGCACGCAAACTTCTTCGGTTGCGCCGGGATAAACCGTCGATTCGTAGATAACGGTATTGCCGGGCTGCAACAGCTTGCCGATCAGCTCGCTGGCTTTCTGCAGCGGCGACAGATCGGGCCGCTTTTGCCGATCGATTGGTGTTGGTACCGTGGCGACGAAGACATCGCAGCCACGCAGGTCGTCTGCCTGGTCAGTGAAGCTCAGCTGTGGCGTCGCCGCCAGCTCGTCGTCGCTCACCTCCAGCGTACTGTCGTTGCCGGCCCGCAACTCGGCGATACGACCGGAATTTATGTCAAATCCGACGGTGTCGTATTGCCGCCCGAAAGCAACAGCCAGGGGCAACCCAACGTAGCCGAGTCCCACGATCCCAATACGGGTTTTCGGTAAATCACGATTCATAGGCGCGCAGGCTACCAGCCAGCAGGATTTATTGCAGGATATACATCACAGCAAGGAAGCCCGCGATACTCATCGTAATCGTGTATGGCAAAGCCAGCAGCACCATACGGCCGTACGACAGGCGAATCAGCGGCGCCAGCGCCGAGGTCAGCAGGAACAGGAACGCCGCCTGCCCGTTTGGTGTGGCCACGCTCGGGATATTGGTACCGGTGTTGATCGCGATAGCCAGCAACTCGAACTGCTCGCGCGTGATCAGACCTGCATCCAATGCATCCTTGACCGAATTGATATAAACCGTCGCGACGAACACATTGTCGCTGACCATCGAGAGCACCCCATTGGCCAGGAAGAACATGCCGGCCTGGCTGCGTCCTTCAATCGTCAACACGTAATCGATAACGGGCGCAAACAGACCCTGATCGTTGATGACCGCGACGATAGCGAAAAATACAACCAGCAGTGCGGTGAACGGCAGCGCCTCCTCGAAGGCATGACCAATGCGGCCTTCCTCGATGACACCCGTCATGGTCGTGGCCAGTACGATAATCATCAATCCAATCAGGCCGACCTCGGCAAGATGCAAACCCAGTGCGACAACGAGAACGACAACAACGACTGCCTGTGAAACCAGCGAAACCTTGTCGCGTAAGTCGCGCTTCGATTGCTGCTCATCGTCATATGCCTGCAACACCGCACGTACAGATTCCGGCAAGGTTGCGCCATAGCCAAGGATGCGGAATTTCTCAACCGTGAAACAGGTAGCGAGGCCGACGAAGAAAACCGGGATGGACACCGGTGACATCTGGATAAAGAACGGGATGAAATCCCAGCCAACGATTTTGCTGATCAGCAGGTTCTGCGGTTCCCCGACCGTAGTCATTACACCACCGAGCGCGGTGCCAATGGCGGCATGCATCATCAGCTGACGCAGGAAGGCGCGGAATTGCATCAGGTCAGAGCGATGGTTTTCGTGCACTCCGTCGTCGTCATCGATGGCATGATCGAGTTGATCGTAGCTCTTTCCTGACGCGACTTTGTGATAAACCGAGTAAAACCCGGCACCCACAGTGATGACGACGGCGGTAACGGTCAATGCATCGAGGAATGCGCTCAGTACCGCGGACACAGCGGAAAACAATAACGACAGCATCACCTTCGACCGCACGCCTAGTACGATCTTGGTAAACGTGAACAGCAACAGTTCCTTGAGGAAGAAAATGCCTGCCACCATGAAGATCAGCAGCAGGATCACCGGGAAATTAATCAGCGTCTCTTCATAAACATGCTTCGGAGACGTCATGCCCAGCAAAACGGCCTCGATCGCCAGCAATCCGCCCGGCGCCAGCGGGTAGCACTTGAGCGCCATTGCCAGCGTGAAGATGAACTCGAGGACTAGCAGCCAGCCGGTAGCGAATGGGCCGATCAGCCACAACGCGATCGGATTGATCAGCAGGAAGCCTACTATCGCCAACTTGTACCAGTCAGGTGCATGCCCGAGGAAGTTGCGCGAAAGTGCTTGTGCGGTATTCGTTGCCATCAGAGTCCTTTGAGCATTTGGGATTTTCTACCCGAGCCGTGAAGGCGCGAGTGTAGACTAAATGCGGCTGCCTTCGCGAACACTTTATGCCTCGACCGTCTCGAGTTCGAGCCACAGGCAGCGACCATCGCTGGCCGCATCGAGTTGCTGCAGGCGTCGCTCATGGGCGGCCTGTTCTGCCGCACTGCAATAGAACACCGGCAATTGCAGACCCTCACGGTCTATGCGTCGCGGTGCCGTCGCGGCCTTGCCACTGTCGCGACTATCCTCGTCGCTGAGCAGCAACATAGCCTGGCCACCGGTCATCGCCAGGTAAACATCGGCGAGCAGGCGCGCATCGAGTAATGCGCCATGCAGGTCACGTGCGGACGAGTCCACCTCGTAGCGCCGGCACAGCGCATCTAGACTGTTACGTTGTCCCGGGTGCAGCCGGCGCGCGAGATTCAGCGTATCGACGATACGGCAGTGATCGGTCATACAACCATGGGCACTGCCCAGCAGCGCAAGCTCGTAATCGAGGAAACCAACATCAAAATCAGCGTTGTGTATGACCAGCTCGGCGTCAGCCACGAAGCTCAGGAACTCATCGACGACTTCGTTGAATAACGGCTGCGATGCCAGGAACTCCGTGGTAATGCCATGCACTTGCATTGCTTCACGATCGACTTCCCGCTCGGGCCGAATGTATTTGTGAAACACCTTGCCGGTGCGTCGTCGGTTAATCAGTTCGACACAACCTATCTCGATTACGCGATGACCCAGTTCGGTTTCCAGTCCGGTGGTCTCCGTATCGAGCACGATTTGCCGTATAGCACCGCTGCTCATCCAGTCGCCTCCAGCATTTCGTCGATGGCAACATTGGCAAGCTCATCGGCACGCTCATTGCCCGGGTCGCCACTGTGGCCCTTGACCCACACCCATTCGATATCGTGTTTGCACAGCACCAGGTCGAGTTGCTCCCATAGTTCGCGGTTCTTGACGGGCTTGCGCGAACTGGTTTTCCAGCCACGCTTTTTCCACCCTGCCATCCAGTCAGTCGCGCCGCGCATGAGATAGACCGAATCAGTATGCAGTATGACCTGGCTCGGCCGGCGCAGCGCTTCCAGCGCGCGGATGGCGGCAGTCATTTCCATACGGTTGTTGGTTGTCTCTTCTTCGGCGCCGTAGAGTTCCTTGCAGTGCTTACCATAGCGCAGGATCGCGGCCCAGCCGCCGGGGCCGGGGTTGCCGCGACAGGCCCCGTCAGTGTAGATCACGACTTTGCTCATGCGGCGCTGCGTGTCGTCGGTTCAACCAGTCCCGCTGCCACCCTGGGCTTACGTGACCAGGCCGGTCGCAGCGGTGTCGCACCGTAAACACGCTTCTGTGCCGTGATCACGTACACACCGGCGAATGGCGTCAGGTAACGGGCAATCCAGTCTTCGACCCGTGGCATGCGCGACTGCACCGCCACACGATTGACTGGAACCAGGAACGCAGTCGAATCCACAGCACAGATCTCGAATCCCAGTAGCGACATCCAGTCACGCAGGCGTTTCTCACCGATGAGACGCCGCGTTTCGCGCGGAAAACGCCGCCGCGCCAGCAAGCGCCGCAGACCAAACGGACTCCAGGGATTGAAGCCGACTATGACCAGGTGACCATCCCCCACCAGCACACGTGAGGCCTCGCGCAACACTTTATGCGGCTCGCGGTGCAGCTCAAGCGTATGTGGCAGCAAAACCGCGTCGACACTGTCGGAGGCAATACCTAGATGGGTGGGTTCGGCCACACAATCGACCCCGGGACCGGGGCGCGCGGCAACCAGCGCAGCATGACGGGTGCGAGCATGCGCAACGAAACTGTCGGCCGCACCCCAGCAACCTACCTGTAACAGGCTCAGCCCAAATACCTGCTGCAGTGCCTCGGCCACGGCATGCGTCTCGCGATCCAGCAGGGCTTCGCCCAATGGGCTATCGAGCCATTCCGGGGTGGTGATATCAGTCATGGGGGCACATATTAGCGCAGCAAGTTACAGCCGGGCGAGGGTTCCGGTACGATAGGCCGATGCATGACGGTACCCGGATCGCGTTCGCAACGATGGTCACGGCATTATGGCTGTGCCTGGCCGGCAGCGCCGGCGCCTCTAATTCCGGCCTGGTCGAAGGCATCGCCGACGATGCTATTGGCATTGCGCAACCGCCAGTCGGTGCAGCGCCGGAGAACACGACGGTCGACCTGCTGCGACAGTTGCCGTCCGGCTACGGCCTGCCTTATCGCGATACCCGTGCAGTGGCACAGGAATTCGACTGGTTGCTGCGTCATCCCGATTACCTGGAACGCGTCTTTACCCGCGCGCGCCCGTACCTGCCTTACATCTATCACGAGTTGCAGCGGCGTGACATGCCAATGGAACTGGTGCTGTTACCCGTCGTCGAGAGTGCCTACGACCCGTTTGCCTATTCCCATGGGCAGGCTGCGGGGCTATGGCAATTTATTCCCGGTACGGCGACCCACTTCGGTGTCAGCCAGAACTGGTGGTATGACGGCCGTCGCGACCTGCTCGATTCGACCGCCGCGGCGATTACTTATCTCGACAAGCTGCAACGCATGTTCGACGGTGACTGGCTGTTGGCGATCGCCGCCTACAACTCGGGTGAGGGCAAGGTGCGGCGGGAATTACGTCGCGCCGGTGGCGATGCCACGTTCTGGGAACTGCGTTTACCACGCGAGACACGGGCCTATGTGCCGCGCCTGCTGGCCCTGAGCCGACTCGTCGCCGCACCCGGTGACTTCGGCATCACCCTGCCGGAGGTCATCGATACGCCCCAGTTCGAAGTGGTGCAGACGGGCGGTCAGCTCGATCTTGCCGTGGCCGCCGAACTGACGGGGCTGTCCGTAGATACGCTTTATCGATTCAACCCCGGTCTGAACCGCTGGGCGACCCCGCCGCAAGGACCGCACCGGCTGCTGATCCCGGCAAACTACGCAGGCCTGTTGCGCGACGGCCTGGCCGAACTGCCCGCGGCGCAACGGGTGACTTGGAAGCGATACCGCATAGCACCGGGTGATACGCTCAGTTCCATCGCCGCAGCACACCGGATCACGATCGAATCACTACGGGATTCCAATGACCTGCGTGGCTCGATGATACGGGCGGGTCAGTACCTGATGATCCCGACGGCAAGTCGCAAGTCGCGCGATTATCGTCTCAGTGCCAGCCAGCGATTGCAGCAACGCACTGTCGCTACGGCACGCGATGTCGAATATACAGTGCGCCCGGGCGACTCGCTGTGGACGATTGCCCGAGGTTACGGTGTCGATGTGCGACGCCTGGCCAGCTGGAACGGCATGGCCCCGAAGGACACACTGCAGGCAGGGCGACGGCTGGTCATACGCGACGTTGTCAACGACGACCCGGCAGTGGTCGGTCCGCCGTCGACTCAACGGCGAATCAACTACACGGTCCGCCGCGGCGATTCACTGGCGCGTATTTCCAGCAAGTTCAGCGTCAGCATTGCGCAGATCAGGAAGTGGAACCGCAACGTCGCCAACCAGAAGTATTTATATCCGGGCCAGAAACTGGTCATGTACATCGATGTCACCAGGCAGTCAGGGGGCTAGTTTGAGCTTTTTGCAGGACAGGAAAGTACTGATCGTCGGAGTTGCCAGCAAACGATCCATAGCCTGGGGCATAGCCCAGGCCATGCATCGTCAGGGCGCGCAACTGGCGTTTACCTACCAGAACGAGAAACTGCGTCCACGGGTCGAAGGCATGGCGGCTGAATGTGGCAGCGATTTCGTGCTGCCGCTCGATGTTGCCAGCGACGACGAGATCGAACGGTGTTTTGCCGCCATCGGCGATCGCTGGGACGGTCTCGATACGGCGGTGCACTCGGTAGGATTCGCGCCACGCGAACAACTCGCCGGTGGATTTACCGATTCGGTCACACGAGACGGCTTCGCGATCGCTCACGACATCAGTGCCTACAGTTTTGCCGCGATGGCCAAGGCCGCGCGACCTCTGATGCAGGGGCGTGACGGGTCACTGCTGACCTTGTCCTATCTTGGCGCAATCCGTGCGATCCCCAACTACAACGTCATGGGTCCGGCCAAGGCCAGCCTCGAAGCGATCGTCCGCTTCCTTGCTGCCGACCTGGGACCTGAGGGCATTCGGGTCAATGCGATATCAGCTGGTCCGATCAAGACACTGGCCGCAGCCGGCATCAGTGGATTCCGCAGCATGCTGACCCATGTCGCAGCGCTGTCGCCGCTGCGTCGTAATGTCACCATCGATCAGGTCGGTAATGCCGCCGCATTCCTCTGCTCTGATCTCGCTGCCGGTATTACCGGTGAAACACTTTACGTCGACGCCGGCTACCGCAATGTCGGCATGAGCCTGGACTGATTATGCCGTGGTACCGCAAGCTGCACTGGCAAATCCTGGCCGGGCTGGTGCTGGGACTCGTTTACGGCATCGTGGCGGCGATCGCAGGCTGGGTCGAGTTTACCGATGACTGGATCTCACCCTGGGGTTCGGTTTTCATAAACCTGCTGACGCTGATTGCCGTCCCCCTGGTGCTGGCATCGCTGATTACCGGGGTTTCGTCGCTGGCCGATACACGCAAGCTGTCGCGCATTGGCGGTCGCACCATCGGCATCTATCTCGGTACGACACTGGTGGCTCTGGTAATCGGCCTGGTGCTGGTCAATGTCGTGCAACCTGGACGGTCAGTGCCGGAGGAGATGCGCGAGCGCCTCTCGGCAATTTACCAGGATGATGCATCGGCGCGTGCCGGTATGGCCGAGGACGCCCGCGAACGCGGCCCGCTGCAACCGATCGTCGACATGATCCCCAGCAATATTTTCGCCTCGGTGTCGAATAACCGCAGCATGCTGCAGGTCGTTTTCTTTGCCTTGTTCGCCGGTGTGGCCTTACTGATGATTCCGCGGGAGAAAGCCGAACCCCTGATTGGCTTCTTCGATTCGCTCAGCGAACTGGTCATCAAGATGGTCGAGCTGATCATGCGGATTGCGCCATTTGGCGTGTTTTGCCTGCTGGCCTCGACGATCACCGACCTCGCAGGTGATGACCCATCGCAAATCGTCGAACTGCTACGCGCACTGGGCCTGTACAGCGCGGTGGTCATTGCCGGGCTCGCCGCCCACATGCTGATCACTTATGCCACGTTGATCTCGGTGTTCACGCCGCGACGACTCGGTGAGTTCTTCTCGCGCATTACCCCAGCGCAACTGGTCGCTTTTTCAACCTCGTCGAGCGGTGCGACCCTGCCCGTCTCGATGAAAGTGGCAGAGAAAAATCTTGGCGTATCGGAAGAGGTATCGTCGTTTGTGCTGCCACTGGGCGCGACGATCAACATGGACGGTACGGCGCTTTACCAGGCTGTTGCTGCCGTTTTCATTGCCCAGACCCTGGGGATGGATCTGACCATGGGACAGCAGATCACGATCGTGCTAACGGCCATGCTGGCATCGATAGGCACGGCTGCAGTTCCGAGTGCGGGTATCGTAATGCTGGTCATCATTCTCGAATCGATCAATGTCCCGGCCGCCGGGATAGCGCTGATTCTGGGTGTAGACCGCATACTCGATATGTGCCGCACGGTCACCAACGTTACCGGTGACCTGACCGTTTCAACTGTCGTGGCGACGGCCGAGAATCAACTCGACGCCTTGCCGGCACTCGAAAGCGGTTACTGATTACTCGAGGCGTTCGGGTATCAGCACGACTTTGGCATCGGCGCGCAGCGCAGCGATGTAAGCGAGCAAATGCCCTTGTCCGGCCTGGGTCGCGACGGGATCGGCTTCCGGCAGTACGGTGGTATCACCAGGGACCACCTCCGACAGTACAAATACTGCGAAACTGCCATCTTCCAGGGTTACCGAACCAATTACCGGTTCATCAGCCGGACGGCTGGCTACGAATAATTCGTTACGCAGGGCCGGCGGCAATCCCGACGTGCGCCTGTACAGGTCGGGCTCGTTGTAGGTCGCGCCCAGCTCTTCGGCAACGACGGACAACGCTTCGCCTGCGTGTACCCGCGCCAACAAAGCCTCGCCGCGCTCGGCAGCCAGTTCTTCGGCGCGCTCCTGCTCCAGCATGGCGCGAATCTCGTCACTGACTTCCGCCAGTGGCCGAACAGCCGGCGGATAATGCGCAGTAACACGCAACACAATGCGAGTCTGCTCATCGGCACGGACTACATCGCTATTTTCACGCTCCTCCAGCACCAGGTCGCTAAAGGCCGCGCTGAGCACGGCCGGGTAAGCGGCAATACCTTCGCCCGGGGCGCGTGTGATGCCAGTTGCCGACTGCAACTGCAGTCCGAGTGCGTCGGCGACCGGTTGCAGCGAATCGGGTGTTTCAAAAGCGAGGTCTTCGGCGGTCTCGCTCAGGTCGAAAAACTCTTCCTCGGCCTGACGGCGAGCCAGTTCCGCTTGCAGTTCGGCGCGCAGCTCCTCGAATGGCTGTGCCTCGCCACCCCGAACTTCGTCGAGCTGTATCACGTGGTAACCGAAGTCGGTGCGCACCGGTCCGGTCAGGGCCCCCTCTTCCATGCTGAACAGCGCGTCGGCAAAGGGTCCGACATAGACGTCGCGCCCGGCCCAGCCAAGATCACCACCGTCGGGTGCGGAGCCAGGATCATCGGAGAACTCGCTTGCCAGTGTGGCAAAGTCCTCGCCGCCTTGGATCCGCCCGAGCAACTCGGTCGCCAGGTTGCGGGCATCAGCATCGCTGGTGTCATCGTCTACGGTAACCAGAATGTGGCGTGCGCGGCGTTCTTCCGGTGCGACAAAGCGACCGGCTTCGCGCTCACGTTCATAGAACTCACGCACCTCGTCCTCGCTGACTTCGATACCGGCCGCAATAGCGTCAGCATCGATCAGCACATACTCGAGGTCGACCGCCTCGGCACTCATGAAACTGTCTTCGTTATCGTTGTAGTACTGCTCGATATCGGCTTCAGACACCTCGACCTGGTTGGCCATTTCGGTTGCCGATACCTGTGCCCAGTCGGCTCGCCGCTGTTCGCGCTCCAGCCGGGTACGTTGCGCCAGTTCCTGCGGTGTTACGAATGCCGTGGAGCGCAAGGCCTGCTGTAGTTGCGTTACCCGTAGCGAGCGCCGCATCTGTTCTTCGAAGTACTGCGGTGACAGGCCCTGGGCAGCAAGTCGGGCACGGAACAGGTCCGGCGAAAATGAGCCCTGATCCTGGAACATTGGCATGTCCTGAATGGCGTTGACCAAAGATGCGTCGCCAATGCGGTAGCCGTTCTCACGGGTGTGCTGCGACAATACCTCGTCACGCACCAGGCCCTCGAGCACGTTGTTGCGCACCTGTTCCTGCAATTCGGCTGGCACCTCGTCGTAGAACTGCTGGTACTGCTGCATCTGCGCCCGGTAGACCCGACGGATATCTTCGGTCGGTATTTCTTCGCCATTGACCTTGGCGATGATATTGCTACCGGTGAAGTCGTAGTTACCTACGCCCCACAAAGCAAATGCCAGCGTGATGATGACGAACAGGAAAATCGAGACCCAACCGGTCGAGCGATCGCGTATTGTCTGAAGCATCGTGGTTTTCCGCTTACCCCGAATGAAAAGGGCGCCTTGTGGGCGCCCTCATTATTGTAGATGGCGGAGCGGACGGGACTCGAACCCGCGACCCCCGGCGTGACAGGCCGGTATTCTAACCAGCTGAACTACCGCTCCGCGCAATGGTGGGTGCTGAGGGGATCGAACCCCCGACCTTCGCCTTGTAAGGGCGACGCTCTTCCAGCTGAGCTAAGCACCCTTCGCACCCTTTTATCCAAAAAGGCGCGCTAGTTTACGGCATCCTTCAGGCCTTTACCAGCCTTGAATCCGGGTGCGTTAGTCGCCGGAATCTGCAGCGGCTCGCCGGTACGTGGATTACGTCCGGTACGGGCTGCACGACGCTTAACGGTAAACGTTCCAAAACCGACCAGGGCAACATTATCGCCTTTGCTCAGGGCCTTGGTGATGGTATCGAAAACGGCTTCGACAGCATCGCCGGCATCGGTTTTGGAGAGGTCGGCCTGTGCGGCGACAGCCTCTACTAATTCAGCTTTGTTCATTATCAGTCCTTCAGTTCAGTGGGCCACTGGCGCACCGGTCCATGTGTCGCAAGCCCGTCAAAAAATCTCCGACCTGCCCTGGGACAAGTCCGATCAGGCGCCGGATTATATACCAGCGCTGATCGTGTCAGACAACGCTAATGTGGTCTGACAGGCTCGTTTCTCGCGCCTTTGCGGCGTTTTTCGCGTTTCTTGCCGGACGACTTGTCGCCATCGACGACCGGCGGATGTTGCAGCGCAACCTCCAGTACTTCGTCAATCCACTTGACCGCCTTGATCTCCAGCTTGTCCTTAATATTGCGCGGTATGTCGGCGAGATCCTTTTTGTTTTCGTCCGGAATCAGGACCGTCGTGATGCCACCACGATGCGCCGCAAGTAACTTTTCCTTGAGACCACCAATGGGCAAAACTTCGCCACGCAAAGTTATTTCGCCTGTCATCGCAACGTCGGCCCGCACCGGGATCTTGGTCAAAGCCGATACCAGTGACGTGCACATGCCGACACCGGCGCTGGGACCGTCCTTCGGTGTCGCGCCTTCTGGCACATGAATATGCACATCGGTGTGCTGGTGGAAGGTCTCGTCTATGCCAAGCACCTTGGATCGACTGCGTACGACCGTCATCGCTGCCTGGATCGATTCGGTCATCACATCACCGAGTTGACCGGTATGAATCAGTTTGCCCTTACCGGGCACGATGGCAGCTTCGATGGTCAATAACTCACCGCCCACCTCGGTCCAGGCCAGTCCCGTGACCTGCCCGATCTGGTTGTTCTCTTCGGCGCGCCCATAACGGAATCGTCGCACTCCGAGGTATTTAGACAACCCGCGCGGCACCACTCGTGTCGCCTTGTCTTTCGGCTCCAGCAGCAGGCTCTTGACGACCTTGCGACAAATTTTCGAGATCTCACGCTCGAGATTACGCACACCCGCCTCGCGCGTGTAGTAGCGAATAATGTCACGCACCGCAGTATCGGTGATGTGCAACTCGTCTTCGCGCAGGCCGTTATGCTTCATCTGCTTCGGCACCAGGTAACGTACCGCGATATTGGTCTTCTCATCCTCGGTGTAACCCGGAATGCGAATGACTTCCATGCGGTCGAGCAAAGGCGCCGGGATATTGAGCGAGTTCGCCGTACAGACAAACATGACGTCTGACAGGTCGAAATCCACCTCAAGATAGTGATCGGCAAAGGTCGTGTTTTGCTCAGGATCGAGAACCTCGAGCAACGCTGACGACGGGTCGCCACGGAAGTCCATCGACATCTTGTCGATTTCGTCGAGCAGGAACAACGGGTTGCGTACGCCGGCTTTACCCAGGTTCTGGATGATCTTGCCAGGCATCGAGCCAATGTAGGTGCGACGGTGACCCCGTATCTCGGCTTCGTCACGTACGCCACCCAAAGACATGCGTACAAAGTTTCGATTGGTCGCGCGCGCAATACTCTGACCCAGCGAGGTCTTTCCGACACCCGGTGGTCCGACCAGGCAGAGTATCGGTCCACGCAGCTTTTTCACCCGCTGCTGAACGGCGAGGTACTCCAGAATGCGTTCTTTTACTTTGTCGAGACCGTAGTGATCCTCTTCGAGCACGGTCTCCGCCTTCTCCAGATCGCGGTAGACCTTGGTGCGCTTTTTCCACGGCGCCTTGAGCAGCCAGTCGATGTAATTGCGCACCACCGTCGCTTCGGCGGACATTGGTGACATCAGCTTGAGCTTGTTGAGCTCCGACATCGCCTTTTCCTTACCCTCCTTGCTCATACCGGCCTTTTCTATCCGGCTTTCGAGCTCGGCCAGTTCGTTGGGCGCGTCTTCCATCTCGCCGAGCTCTTTCTGGATCGCTTTCATCTGCTCGTTGAGGTAATACTCGCGCTGGCTCTTTTCCATCTGCTGCTTAACGCGACCACGGATACGCTTCTCGATCTGCAGCACATCGATCTCGCCTTCGACGAGATTCATGACATGTTCGAGGCGCTCGCGTATGCCATCGATCTCGAGCACGTTCTGCTTGAGATCGAGCTTCAGCGACATGTGCGCGGCAATGGTGTCGGCCAACCGGCCCGGATCGTCGATACCGGCCAGCGAGGTCAGGATTTCGGGCGGCACTTTCTTATTGAGTTTGACGTACTGCTCGAACTGCGAGACCACCGAGCGTGAAAACACCTCGATCTCGCGCTCGTCGTATTCGCTCTCTTCGCCCAGCGCAGTGACATCGGCACGGAAATACTCGTCAATACGCGGATCATCGAGACGGGCGCGCTCACGCCCCTCTACCAGCACCTTAACGGTGCCGTCGGGCAGCTTCAGCAGTTGCAGGATATTGGCAATGGTGCCGACCCGATACACGTCGTCGACGCCGGGATCATCGGTATCTGCCTGTTTCTGCGCTACCAGCACGATTTGCTTGCCGGCATCCATGGCCACATCCAGTGCCACGATCGACTTGTCGCGGCCAACGAACAGGGGAATGACCATGTGCGGGAAAACGACGACATCCCGTAATGGCAGAACCGGCATCTCGGTTCCGGGTTCGATTGTGTCTACAGTTTCTTCTGACACTGGAAAATACCTCTTGGGGAGTGGCTCGCGCGGGGTTGCGCGATTACTTCGCTAGTCACGCTCCGATGTGGGGCCGGATCGTAGTTTTGCAAGGATGAATTCGATCAGATAGCTGAACCGGGTCGTCGTCCGTCACCGGCGACGAGCGCGGTATCCTCTGATTCGTACATGATGTAGGGCTGGGTCTCGCCGGTGACCACCGGTTCGTCAATCACGACCTTGGCGGCGCCGTCCAGCGTCGGCAGGTCGTACATCGTATCCAGTAGCACATTCTCGAGTATCGTCCGCAGGCCGCGCGCCCCGGTCTTGCGTTGCATCGCCCTGGCCGCCACCGCACGCAGTGCATCGTCGCGGAACTCCAGTTCCACGCCTTCCATCTCAAACAACTTGCGGTACTGCTTGGTCAGGGCATTCTTGGGTTCGACCAGGATCGTGACCAGCGCTTCCTCGTCGAGTTCCTCGAGCGTCGCCACCACCGGCAGACGACCGACAAATTCCGGGATCAGGCCGTACTTGATCAGGTCCTCGGGCTCGACATCGGCCAGCACTTCGCCAACCTTGGTCTGCTCCTCGCTGCTCTTGACGTCAGCGACGAAACCAATACCGCTCTTGGTCGAACGATTGAGAATGATTTTCTCGAGACCAGCGAACGCGCCACCGCATATAAACAGAATGTTTGAAGTATCGACCTGCAGGAACTCCTGCTGCGGATGCTTGCGTCCACCCTGCGGTGGCACCGAGGCGACTGTCCCTTCGATCAGCTTGAGCAGAGCCTGTTGCACGCCCTCGCCAGACACATCACGGGTGATCGAAGGATTGTCCGACTTACGTGAGATCTTGTCGATCTCATCAATATAAACAATACCGGTCTGTGCTTTCTCGACGTCGTAATCGCACTTTTGCAACAGCTTCTGGATGATGTTCTCGACATCTTCGCCGACGTAGCCGGCTTCGGTCAGCGTAGTTGCATCGGCAATCGTAAACGGCACGTTGAGCAACCGGGCCAGGGTCTCGGCCAGCAATGTCTTGCCGCAGCCGGTCGGTCCGATTAGCAGGATATTGCTCTTCGACAACTCGATCTCGTCGCCACGGGACTCGCGGCCCCGCGTATCGAGACGCTTGTAGTGATTGTAGACAGCCACCGACAAAACTTTCTTGGCGCGATGCTGACCGACGACGTACTCGTCGAGCACATTGTTGATCTCGTGGGGCGTTGGCAGACTGTCACGGGTACTGTCGCTACGCTCTTCCAGCTCTTCGCGAATGATGTCGTTACACAGCTCTACGCACTCGTCACAAACGAACACCGACGGTCCGGCAATCAACTTGCGAACTTCGTGCTGGCTCTTACCGCAAAAAGAGCAGTAGAGCAGCTTGCCATCGTCTCCCTTGCGCGTGTCGTCAGGCATGCTTTTCCTCTGGATTCAAAGACTCACGGCTGCCGTTTTCAGATGCTTGCATGATATAGCACCTTCTCGGCCGCAGGCAAAGCGACGGCGTCGTATTCTGCATACAAAAGCAATCTAAATCGCTGATATTGATAAAATTTGTTCTAGCTTTCCGCCAAAGGCACTTCGGCACGGGATTCCAGTACCGAATCGATCAGGCCATACTCCACGGCCTCGTCGCCATCCATGAAGCGATCACGGTCAGTATCGCGGGCGATCGTCTCCAGGTCCTGACCGGTGTGCTTTGACAGTACCTGGTTGAGCCGTTCGCGCAGGCGCAGCGCTTCCCGGGTATGGATTTCCATATCGGACGCCTGGCCCTGGAAGCCACCCATCAGCTGGTGAATCATCATGCGTGAATGAGGCAGGCAGTGGCGTTTGCCCTTGGTGCCGCCGGCGAGAAAAATGGCACCCATACTGGCTGCCTGGCCAAGGCAAATCGTGGTCACGTCGCATTTGATGAATTGCATGGTGTCGTAAACCGACATCCCCGCCGTTACCGAGCCGCCTGGCGAATTGATGTAAATGTGGATGTCCTTATCGGGGTTCTCCGATTCGAGAAACAACAGCTGCGCCACGACCAGATTGGCCATGTGGTCTTCGACCTGTCCGACGATAAATACCACGCGCTCCTTGAGCAGCCGCGAATAGATATCGTACGAACGTTCACCACGGGCTGTCTGCTCGATCACCATCGGAACGAGGTTCATGGCCTGGGGCTCTTGCACTTTGCGATCTGAAAAATGGTTCACGAATCGATTCCTCTCGGGTGTTGAGACAGCTTACGCATTGTTCTGTTGCATGACATCCTGGAACGAGCGCTTGCGCTCGGTCACTTTGGCCTGGTCGATCAGCCAGTCGATTACTTTTTCCTCGATCACCGCCATCTCGAGTTGTTGCATCAGGCGAGGATCGCTGCGATAGACACTGGCGATCTGCTCGGGATCGCCGTACTGGCCCACCAGGCTGTCCAGCTTGGCTTCAACCGATTCACGATCGGCGCTGATACCTTCCTGCTCTACCAACTGACCTACGAGCAGACCGCGGGCCACGCGTTTACGAGCGTTATCCATGAACGGTTCCAGCGGCAGGTCTTCCGGCGTCTCGCTCAGGCCCATTTGCCGCACAGCATCGTTAGCCAGCTGCCGCGCCTCGGCCTCGACCAGCGATTGTGGCAACTCCACCGGGTTGGCCGCCGCCAGCTCTTCGAGCACCTGTTCGCGCACAACACTGGTTACCCGCTCGGACAGTTCTTTTTCCATGTTGTCCCGTATTCCACTACGCAGCTCGTCAACACTACCGTCCTCGATACCGAATGACTTGCAGAACTCCTCGTCGACCTCAGGCAGGTGCTGTTCCGACACGCTGTTGACCTGGATCGAAAACACCGCTTTCTTGCCTGCCACATCGTCGGAATGATAATCCTTGGGAAACCTGACCTTGGCCTTGATGTCATCGCCCGCGCTGACACCATTGAGCGCCTTGTCGAAGTCGGGCAACATCTGGCCGGCACCGACCACGACATCCACCCCGTTACCGGTGCCACCCTCGAATATCTCGTCGTCAATCCGACCCTCGAAGTCGATATTGACCTGGTCACCCTGCTTCGATTTGCGCTCAACCGCGTGCCAGTGCGCGCGCTGTGAACGCAGGTTGTCCAGCACCTGGTCAACATCCTTATCCGTTATCTCGGCAACGGGACGCTCGACCTTTAGCCCGGCGACCTTTTTCAACTCGATATCGGGATAGACTTCGAATGTTGCGGTGTAGCGAAAATCCGCACCCGCCAGCATGCTGTCGGTTTCGATTTTCGGTGTTCCGGCAGGATTGAGTTTTTCCTGGGTCACCGCCTCCGCATAACTCGAGCGCAACAGTTCGCTTAGTACGTCCTGGCGAATTTCACCGCCATATCGCTGCTCGAGTACCTTGTATGGCACTTTACCGGGGCGAAATCCCTTGAGCTTTGCTGTCTTGCCAACCCGCTTCAAGCGTTGCTCGATTTCCTTCTCTACCTCGTTTGACGGGACTTCGACCGTCATGCGCCGCTGCAAACCCCCAAGGCTCTCTACTGAAACCTGCATAGAATCTATCCGTTACTGTCTTACGTACAAAAATGCCGCCTCTTCAGTTGCAGGCGGCGGCGGTTTTAATCTGTATCTGGTGCGAAAGGAGAGACTCGAACTCTCACGGGTTACCCCACTGGATCCTAAATCCAGCGCGTCTACCAATTCCGCCACTTTCGCGCAGGATCGAAATTATAACGGAAAGTGCCAGCCTGAACGGCGGGAAATGGTGGGCCGTGTAGGAATCGAACCTACAACCAATGGATTAAGAGTCCACTGCTCTGCCTGATTGAGCTAACGGCCCCGTCAGTCACTCCTGCAGGGCGCACCCTGCCTGAAAAAATGGGGTGGACGATGGGACTCGAACCCACGACCACCGGGATCACAACCCGGGGCTCTACCAACTGAGCTACGCCCACCATTGTCTTACAAATCTGCCGGAACGAGGTTGGCACGCCCGGCAGGACTCGAACCTGCAACCCTCGGCTTAGAAGGCCGATGCTCTATCCGGTTGAGCTACGGGCGCTCCCGGCCCGAGCAGATTTTTAACTGGTCGGGGCAGAGGGATTCGAACCCCCGACCTTCTGCTCCCAAAGCAGACGCGCTACCAGGCTGCGCTATGCCCCGCCCTCTCACCCTGATCCTCATGATCCGGGCAAGACTGCGCATGATAAGACTGCCTCCCCGAGCCAGTCAATTTGAACTGACGCGCGGTGGTAGGTTCATCGTCCACATGCGAATATGCGCCCGATGGAAGCATGGGGACGGCTATGACGGGCAGGATCATCGATGGCAAGGGGATTGCGGCCGGGATTCGGGCCGATATTGCCGACCGGGTACGCCAGCGCGTCGCCTCGGGGCGTCGCCAGCCGGGGCTGGCAGTGGTGCTGCTGGGCAGCGACCCGGCCTCGACCATCTATGTGCGCAACAAGCGCGTAGCCTGCGAGCAGGCCGGTATTCGCTCCGACGCCTATGACCTGTCGGCAACGACCTCGCAGACCGAGTTACTGGAACTGATCACCCGGCTCAACGAGGATCCCGCGATCGATGGCATCCTGGTACAGCTCCCGTTGCCCGATCATATCGACGATTACCGCATAATCTGCGCGATCGATCCGGCCAAGGACGTCGACGGCTTCCATCCCTACAACCTGGGGCGGCTGGCGCAGCGCAAACCAGGACTGCGACCGTGCACCTCGCGCGGTGTCATGCGCTTACTGGAAGTGACTGGTGTTAACCCGAAAATCGGCAATACAGTCGTAGTTGGCGCCTCCAATATTGTCGGTCGCCCGAGTGCGCTCGAGTTGCTGCTGGCGGGTGCAACGGTGACGATTTGTCATCGCTTCACCGGCAACCTGCAACGCGAGGTCGAGCGCGCCGACACATTGGTGGTCGCTGTCGGATCACCCGGTATCATCAAGGGCGACTGGATCAAGCCGGGCGCTGTGGTAATCGATGTAGGTATCAACCGATTGTCAGATGGGACCCTGGCCGGCGATGTCGAATTCGACAGCGCACGCGCGCGTGCCAGTGCCATTACACCGGTTCCCGGTGGTGTCGGGCCGATGACGGTGGCGATGCTGCTCGAGAATACGCTGGTCGCTGCCGGACTGCGCGACGCCGTTTAGTCGCGTCTCCAGGTGGTGCCATCGGCACCGTCTTCCAGGATCACACCAGCTGCGGTCAGCTCGTCGCGTATGCGATCCGCTTCAGCCCAGTCGCGGTCGGCACGGGCCTGGTTGCGTGCGGCAATTGCGGCCTCCACCGCGGCATCATCGAGACTCTCGCCCCCCGATGGCTGCCCCGCACGCAGGAACGCCTCCGGGTTTTCACCGAGCAGACCAAGCCGCAGGCCGAGTTCGCGTAGCAACGCCGCCAGCGCCCGGGAACGCGCCGCTTCACCGTCATCGTCGGCTCGATTGATCTCACGGGCGATGTCGAAAAGCACCGCCAGCGCCTCCGGCGTATTGAAATCGTCATCCATGCTGGCGATGAAACGCTCGCGGTAATCGCTCTGCTCCGGCGCGCTGCCGTCACCATGACCGCGCAGCGCGTTATACAAGCGGGTCAGCGACCTGCGTGCCGCAGTCAACTCGGTATCGGAATAATTGAGCGGGCTGCGATAGTGACCTGAAAGCATAAAGTAACGCACGACCTCGGGATGATAGTGCTGCAGCACGTCCCGCACGGTAAAAAAGTTGCCCAGTGACTTCGACATTTTCTCGTCATCGACATTGACGAAACCGTTGTGTATCCAGACATTGGCAAAGGCGGCGCCGGTAGCTGCGCACGACTGTGCAATTTCGTTCTCATGGTGGGGAAACTTCAGATCCATGCCACCACCATGAATATCGAAATGATCACCCAGCAACGCCATCGACATGGCTGAGCACTCGATGTGCCAACCCGGCCGGCCATCGCCCCACGGTGATTCCCAGCTTGGCTCCCCGGCCTTGGCCGCTTTCCACAGGACAAAATCGAGTGGATCGCGCTTGGCCTCGTCGATATCGATGCGCGCACCGGCACGTAACTCGTCCGGGGCCTGGTCAGACAGTTGCCCGTATGCGGGAAAACTGTCGACCGCGAAATAGACATCGCCATTGTCGGCCCGGTAGGCGTGACCCTGCTGCTCAAGCGACTCGACCAGCTCAATAATGTGCGGGATGTGCCCGGTAGCGCGTGGTTCATGATCCGGTGGCTGGACGCCGAGCGCCGCGCAATCGTCATTCATCGCATCGATGAAGCGCTGTGTCAGCTCGGTAAACGCTTCGCCATTCTCGGCCGCACGACGAATAATTTTGTCGTCGATATCGGTAATATTGCGCACGTAAAGCAGATCGAAACCCGAGGCTCGCAGGTGGCGGCTGATGACGTCAAAAGCAATCAACATGCGCGCATGACCGAGGTGGCAGTAGTCGTAGACGGTGATACCGCATACGTACATTCGTATCTTGCCCGGCACCATCGGTGCGAACGGCTCTTTGCGTCGATGCAGGCTGTTGTATATCTGGAGCATGCTGCGATGTTAAACGTGCAGGCGGCGCAGGTCACCTGTCGTGACAATCTTCAATGAACGCCTTGCCCTTACTACTGCCTAACAACCCGCATGTGGCGTTCCCGCGGTGAGCAGATCGCTGTATCATTTCCCTAACTGGAGGATCCATGAAAGCAGTCGTATTCCTGTTACTGATGACACTGGCGCAGGCACCTGCCTGGGCTGCAGACAAGTCAATCCCTATGTTCCCGAAGATTGAGTTCACAACCAGCGAAGGGAGCTTTATCGTCGAACTGGACGGGCGTAAGGCGCCGGTCACGGTGCAGAATTTCGTCCGTTATGTGAATGACGGATTTTACGACGGCACTATTTTTCACCGGGTCATCCCCGGCTTCGTCGCCCAGGCGGGTGGCTATACCGAGGACATGACCGAGAAAACGACCCGCGAACCGATCGTCAACGAGTCCGGCAACGGCATCAGTAATCGCCGCGGCACGATCGCGATGGCGCGTACCGGTCATCCACACTCAGCGACAGCCCAGTTCTACATCAATCTCGCCGACAATCGTAACCTCGACCCCAACCCGCGACGCTGGGGCTATTGTGTTTTTGGGCAGGTCATCGAGGGCCTGGAGGTGCTCGATGCCATCGCCAATATCCAGACCGGGCCTAAGGGACCGCTGGCAAGCAATGTGCCCCTGAAGAACGTCATTATCGAGAGCGCCAGACTGCTCAAGCCGCCACCACCTGGCACCTGATGACGACCCTGTTCATCGCCGACCTGCACCTCGACGAGGCACAACCGGAGATAGGCGAACAACTAAGCGAGTTTATCGCTGCCGAGGGGCTGCAGGCCGAGGCCCTGTATATCCTCGGTGACCTGTTTGAGTCGTGGGTAGGCGACGACGATCCGCAGGCAGAGCGTTCCCGGGTTGCCAGTTTGCTCAATGACCTGGCCGCGCGTGGCATCCCGGTTTTCATTATGCGCGGCAATCGCGATTTCCTGTTAAGCGACCGCTTTGCCCGCGAGTGTGGCGCGACACTGCTGGATGACGAAGTCGTAGTGGAGTTGTACGGCGAACGCGTACTGCTAATGCATGGCGACAGCCTGTGCACCGACGACCATGAATACCAGGCGTTTCGCACCACCGTTCGCGACCCGGCGTGGCAGCAACAGGTGCTGGCTCAACCGCTGCAGGCGCGTCTTGCGCTGGCACAGCAGGCCCGACAGCGTAGTCGTGAGCGCAATGCCAACGCGCCGGAGCAGATCATGGATGTCAACGACGAGGCAGTCAGCGCCGTGATGCGCAAACATGGCGTGCAAACGCTGTTGCACGGTCACACTCATCGTCCGGCCGTGCACGAGTTTGAACTGAATGGTAAGCCGGCACGACGTATCGTCCTCGGTGACTGGTACGACCAGGGCAGCACGGTGACCTGGGATGCTAACGGTTTCGAACTACGCTTCCTGCCGCGCTGAGGGTTGCGGTCTGCCACTGTGAAAGGCGAAGACGGTATCTTCGCCATCGATCAGTTCCGCTTCCAGCGCGACCAGTTGCGCCAGCCGCTCACCAGTATCGCCGGCTCGTTCGGTAGCGAAGCGCAGATAAGACTGGAAATGACGGGCCTCGGAGCGCAACAGACGGCGGTAGAACCCTGCCAGTTCATCATCGAGCACCTCGACCAGCGCTGCAAATCGTTCGCAGCTGCGCGCCTCGATCAGGGCACCAACCAGCAGCGTATCGGTTAGCCGGCCCGGTTCGCTACGCCGGCACGCCGCATGCAAACGCTGGGCATATGCCGACGGTCGCACGCTGTCGTGCTCGATCCCTCGACGCTGCATCAATACAAGAACCTGCTCGTAGTGACGCAGTTCTTCGCGCGCCAACCGTGACATCGCTGCCGCCAGCGGTCGATCCTGGGGATATCTGAACATGATCGCCAGTGCCGACGACGCCGCTTTTTTCTCACAGTTGGCGTGGTCGTTCAGCAGTCGTGGCAGCTCGGTGACTGCGTGCTCGAGCCACGCGGCAGGTGTTGGCGTTCCCAGCAATTCGTAGATGGAATCCGGCACCACGTCATTCACGCCAGCAAAGCCTGCAATGTTGCCATCAGTTCCGGCATGCGGATTGGTTTGGCGATAAAACCATCGAAGCCGGCTTCTACCGCCTGCAGGCGATCGTCGTCCAGCGTCGCGCCGGTCAGTGCGACAACGACACCGCTGTAGCCTTTTTCCCGTAACTGACAGGCTGCACTGAGACCATCGACGATTGGCAGATTGAAATCCATCAGCACCAGGTCCGGTTGTCGCGCCAGCGCCTCGCTCACGGCATCGCGACCATTGTCGACTATGGTCAGCACATAACCGGCACGTGCGAGGTACAGCTGCAATAGCTGCACCAGGTCGGGATCGTCCTCGGCCAGCAAAAGGTGCTGCCCGGTGGTCGCCGCGGCGGGTTCGCTGGCAGCAGCCGGTATCTCAGCCGGTGCGTCCTGGTAAGGCAGGCGCACGTGAAACTTCGTTCCGCGCCCGATTTCTGAATCGAGGCCGATCGATCCACCGAGCAGCTTCACCAGTTGCAGTGTGATATGCAGACCAAGACCGGAGCCGACCTGTCGTTGCGAGCCCTCGAGCCGCTTGAATGCCGTGAAGATGCGCCCCTTGTCATCCTCAGCGATTCCCGGTCCGGTGTCGGCCACCTCTATATGTAGCTGGTCTGCCTGACTACTCAGATTCAATTGCACCGAACCGGTGCGGGTAAATTTGACAGCGTTGCCAAGCAGATTAATCAATATCTGGCGCACACGCATTTCGTCGATTACCAGGCGCTCGGGTAGCTGCGGGTCGACAAAGGCAGCGAAAGCCAGCCCTTTTTCGGCCGCCAGGGGTGCCATGATCGCGGCGATATCCTCGACCAGGTCTCGCAATGCGATGCAGTCCGGTCGCGCGCTGGCCTGGTTGGTTTCGAGTTGTGCCTGTTCCAGCAGGTTATTGACCAGGCTCAACATATGCCGTCCGGCTCGCACGATGGCACGCGACTGCCGTTGCGCCGTGTCGTCGAGCGCGGTCGACAACCACTCGGCGTAGCCGATCACCGATGTCAGCGGGGTGCGAAACTCATGTGACATGCTGGCGATAAAGCGTGTCTTGTCGGTCAGCGCCTCCTCGGCTTCACGACGCCGCAATTCCAACTCGCTGCGCGCGGCGACCAGTTGGTCAACCAGCTTCTGCTGGCGCTGGTTCATCAGCCGTGCTTCGTTGGCCGCCAATTGTTGCTGCTGTTGCGCCAGGCGACGGTCTTCGACACTGACCAGGACGATCCAGGCATCGTCGAGCTCTCCGGGTACTGTATCGACATCGACGGCATGACCTGCACCGTTGTCGATACAGGCCCAGTGGTTTCGATCGCCGAGATCGGAACCTTCGAGCATAGGCAGCTGGCTAAACACGGACTTACCGGTACCAAGCCCACTGAGCTTTACTGTGCTGGCATCACCGTGCGCCTCCAGCAATCGACCGAGGCGGTCGACCCGCAATACGACCGTAGCAGGCACAGCCGCAGCAACGATTTTCGCAACCGCATCTGGCAGCCTGGCGATATCGAGCGTAGACATGTGGCTGCTTAACCGGCAACCATCTCGGCCAATGTGCGGATTGCGTTTTCGACATTGTCACCGGTCTTGGCGCTGGTCCTGAAAACCGCCGCATGATCCTGCGCCAGTGAATCGAAGGTAGCCTCGTCGGTATCCCACTCGTCGGCCAGGTCCGCCTTATTGACCAGCATGACACTGGGCACCTCTCCATAACGTTCGCGTGCTTCTGCGCGCAGGCGTCTGGCAACATCAACGGTATGCCCACGGGTGCCATCGGCAACCACTAGGTAGCCGGCAGCGCCACGCAGGTAAGAGAACTCAATCGCGGAAAACCGATCGGTGCCCGCAATATCCCAGATAACCAGTTTCACCGGGCCACTATTGGTGTCGATCTCACGCGTGTCGATCTTTACGCCGACGGTGGTCAGGTATTTCTCGGAGAAAGCGTTATGCACGAAGCGTGCAACGGTGCTGGTCTTGCCGACCGCAAAATCACCGATGATGCAGATTTTACGAGCTACCGCTTCCATGTTCAGTTCCTGACTATGCCGGCCCGGATGATAGCGCGACGCCGTGCGGGGTCCGCCCGGCCATCTATGGGGCTGACACTGGTACGAAGCTGGATCAGGGCTGGATCCACCCCCGCTCCAATCAAAGCGCGGCTGACCAGGTCAGCGCGCCCCTGCGCGGCCAGCTGGTTGCCCGACACATTACCAATACCGTCGGTGCTGCCGGTGACAACAATCTGCGCCTGCAAACCCAGTCCATCGGCCAGGTTCTGCAGTCGCAGCAGATCCTGACCCAGGCGCTCCAGTTCTGCCGCCTGGCCGGATGCCAGCTGCAGGTTTGCTGCGAAAAGGATAGAGGTGCCATCTATAGCCTGAAGCAGTTGTTGCAACTCGAGAGTCTCGGTCATGACGATCTCGTCGAGTACCACTTCGTTCACGCCGGCCAGGGTTCCGGCCTGGTTGGTGGCGCGACGCAGCCACCCGGCAGGGGCGCTGCCCCGCCCCTCAAGGCGACCGTTGATGACACTCAGCTCGACACTCGATGGCGGTTGCAGTAATGCGATTGCCTCGCGCAGTACCTGTTCATCGTCGACGGTCATTGAACTGAAATCGAGTGTCGCAACCCCAGGAATAGCCTGACCGATCAGTCGTGCCTTCTGCTTCCACTCGGCACTGGCGCTCCCCGTCAGCCGCAGACGACTGCCGTCCAGGCTAATACCTACACCACGTGGCGGTTGCAGGATACGGCGCGCGCGTCTTTCGATGATTGGCGCGTCGAGTGACTGGTACGGGGCAAAATCCAGACGCAGGTCGGCAGGATCAATATCCGCCGCGGGTGCAATCTCCACAGGATCGCCGGACAAGGGATCGCGCAGACCGCGGACATGCACCTGGCCACGTCGACGCGTGATGTCATGCACGACGATCCCCGGAGTGGACTCGAGTGCATCACGATATTTTGCGACACGCCGGCTATCGGCATAACTCGATCCTATCCACCAGGCCAGCAATGCAACGACGATAAACAGCATGATGTAGCCCGCAATCGGCTTTTTCTTGCCTTCGCTGTCATCCACTTCACGATGCTCTAACAACAGGCACTTCTCGAGTTCGAGCTCAATGCCGGCGACGCCGTCGGGCGATCCGTTGTAATCGGCCAGCGCCTCGCTGTAGCCAAGGTGAATGCGCTCGAGGATTTCGCTGAGTTCGGTACGCAAGCCGGCCGGCGCCACGCCGCGTACCACACAGACCAGCGAGGCCTTGGGGCCGTGCACACCCCACAGGCTAAGCTCCCCGAGTTCGGCTTTGGTCAGTGACTCCCCACCGTCCTGCTTGAACGAATCCTGGATGAAATCCTGGATCGCGGTGAACATGGCCGACACGGCATCGGAATCGCGCGACAGCGCACCCTCGTGATGGACGTGCTCAATCAGGAGGCCGTCCTCGCGTTTAATCAGGAACGCCTGCTCGACCCGGTACACGAGATTGCGTTGCAGGATGTAGTCGCCAAGCGGAACACCCGCACGCCAGGCCTTGAAGCGCGTGGTTACCGAAAAACTGTTCTCAATAGCCTGGTTCAGCGACTGCGTCATCGAGCGCAATGCTTCGGCAATCGCTTTGCGTATCGCTGGCCCGATGACCGGGAAAAGGGCGTCAGCGAAATCGCCGGGGTCTCTGCGGATCGAGCTCTTGATACATAGCTCTACCGGCTCCTCCAGCGCCCGTGTCAGGCGTGGGTCGGCCGCATGACTACGCAGAATGGCTTCCGGCAAAACATCGGAAATATCGTCGGTACGGCTTTCGGGTGTTTCCAGACGCCGGGTGATGGCATCGAGTGCTTTTTTCTCGTTGCCGAACAGCAGCTGCTTCAGGCGATCGATGTCGTTCACGCTCAACCCCGCTGCTCGCTTGCTGCTACGCCAGCGATCCGCTTATTCAGATGGCAGATCCAGCTCGCGATTCAGTCGCATGGCAACTTCCGACAACATGCCGGCCAGGTCATCGCGGCTGATCTTGCGTTCTTCGAGCGAGTTAGCCTGGCGGGTCAGGGTAGCGTTGAAATCATCACGGCTGCCCTGGATTAGTTGTGCCAGTTCGGCGCCCTTCTCCTGCAATGCGGCGCGGATACTACGCGCCTCGTTGGCATATTGCTCGTCGATCCTGTTGAGCGACTCTTCGAGCCGACGGCGCGACTCCACCAGGTCGGCATTGAGTTGCTCGCGCTCTTCATTACGCTCGCGACGCTCATTGACCAGTCGTTCACCAAGCAACTCGATCTCACGACGTACGAAGGCTTCGATACCGTCCATACGGGCCGACATGTCGTGACGCAATCGCTCTGTCATATCGGTGATCGACGATTCCATCGCGTCGAAGCGACGCTGGTAGTCGCGCATTTGACCACCGAAGATGATCTCGCGAATCTTGTCGACGTTCTGTTCTGTGTCGGTGTCGGTTTGGCCAACCGTTTGCGGGTCTCGGTCACTCATGTTTACGCCTGCTGTTCGGGCTCGTTCATTTTTTCCAGTCGGTAGCCGTGCTGGTAGATCGCGGACAGCTGCCAGCCATTACTTTCGTTCAGGTCCAGTTTCTTCCGCAGGCGACTGATATGAGTATCGACAGTACGGGTATTGAGATCGGCGCCATGCATACCCCAGATCGATTCGAGGATATGACTACGCGACACAACGCGGCCGGCATTGCGGAACATAAACAACGCCAGGTCGAACTCGCGATGGGTAAGTTCGACTTCCTTTTCCCCCAGACCTACTGTCTTGCGTTTGAGGTCAAAAACGTAGGGTGCGGTCTCCGGCAAATCATCCGGGTCGCGACCACCCGATGCACGTCGCGCCAGGGCGGCGACGCGAGCGACCAGTTCCTTGTAACGAACAGGCTTGGCCATGTAATCGTCCGCACCGGCCTCCAGCGCCCGCACCACATCGGATTCTTCGTCGCGGGCCGTTATGAAAATGACCGGGGTAAAATTCTTTCCGCTCTGGCGTACCTTCTGCAGAACTTCGAGGCCGCTCAATTCCGGCAGCATCCAGTCAAGCATGAGCAAGTCGTAACTCTCGCGCAGCGTGTTGCGCAGGAAATCGCGGCCGTTGTCATAATGTGAACAGTTGTGGCCTGCCTCGCTAAGCCACTTGACCATGAGTTCGGCCTGTTCCTGATCGTCTTCGAGTAGCGCTATTCGCACCTTGCACTCCTAAATACACAACACAACGCCGCCGTCACCGCAATTGGTGACAGCTAAACCACTGAAGTGTCGGTAATCTTTGCAGTTGCGTCAAGTTTCAGCAGCAATTCCCGAGCATTCTGGAACCGGTCTGCCGGATCTTTGGCCATCATGCGGCTGATCAGCGGCTGGTAGGCGGCCAGTGTAGGCGGCAATTCTGGCACTGCCGCATGCCCATGCTTATACAGCACAGCCATCGGCGAGGTGGCTGTATAGGGCTTGCGGCCAGTCAGCAATTCGAAAAGCATTGCGCCCACGCTGTAGATATCGCTGCGGTGGTCTGTGGCCCGCCCCTGGCCCTGTTCCGGGCTCATGTAGTAGGGCGTACCAAAGATCTCGCCCGGGTCGGTCAGTGCCGCTTCGAGCCACATTTGCTTGGCATGGCCAAAATCGATCAACGCAACCGAATGATCTTCTCGCACCATGACGTTGGCCGGCTTGAGATCACGATGCAAGATGCCGAGCGCATGGATTGCGCTAAGCGCAGTGGCAATCTGGCGCGTGCACTCAATGGCCAGCGGCGCTGAGAATCCGCGCGCCAGCCACGCCTTGAGATCGCCGCGCGGGAAATACTCCATCGCCAGGTAAACGACTTCATCGGCCACGCCGTGGTCGTAAATACGGACAATGTTTGGATGCTGCATGTCGGCGATGACATCGCATTCGTGGAGAAACCGTTCGAGCTTGTCGGTGGCGATCTCGTCGGCATTGCGCAGCACTTTTAAGGCCACTTCCATACCTTCATGTTGCGCCAGGTAGATCGAGGATGGACCCCGTTCCGAGATCAGCTTGGTAATGTGGTAACCACGCACCTCGGGCAGGTTTGCGCCTACCGCCTGTAATTGCGGCAGCTGCTGGGTTTTTGCCGGCTGACTGAACAGGTTGCGCGAACGCATGGCATCGCGAATCGAATTGATCAGCAGCGCATTCGTCATCCTGCTTTTCGGCAGATAGTCGTGCGCACCAGCCTTGATGGCGCGCACCGCGAGCATTTCGTCGCCCGAGGCGGTCAGGAAAATAACCGGTGGGCAGTCCGGTGCAGTACGCATCTGGCCAAGCCAATCGAGCCCGTTGTCCTCGCCCAGTCTGTAATCGAGCAGAACGACATCGAATTCCTCGAGCAGTTGTGCCGCAGCCGGCCCGGCCGAGACGTCGTGATGGACGATACGGGCCCGAGGCCACTCGGCACCAATGTGATGCGCCAGTAGTTCACGAAACTCTTCGTGATCATCAATGATCAGGACAGCGGGGGTCATTGTTCAGAGCGTATCGACGTAACTTTGCAACGTGTCGAGAACTTCACTGACCGCCGCCGTATCATCAGCGGCTGCGGCGCGTTCCAGGGCGCGACCGAGTTCGGATATCCGCGGCAGACCATAGGCTGCGCCAGAGCCATGCAGATTGTGCCCCGTCAGGCGCAACTTCTTCAGGTCATTCTGTTCCAGTGCCTGCCGCAGCGTCACGACTTCTTCGCGGCGCCGCGCGATATAGCCTGGTAGTAGCTCCTTTACATACGGGTCGTCCGACATCGATTTGCCCTGTTGCGGTGGTGACGCCGAATTATGACCCAGATCGGCCTCATGGCAACGATGTGGTCCGCCAAATGACAAAAATACAAGATCGCCAACAT
>JABDKV010000294.1 GCA_013002045.1 Gammaproteobacteria bacterium | reverse complement strand
GGTCCGGGTACTGGACGAGCTGCCGGAGACGACCGACCCGCTTGATCAGGTTGACCAGACGCAAGGTTACGCGCGTGCATTGCTGCTGCGTCAGTTGGCCAGCCAGGCAATCGCCGCTGGCGATAATGAAGCTGCCATCGATCGTCTTGAACAGGCCCTGTCGTTGCAGAGCCTCGCGCCACTGGCAACCCAGCAGATGCAGGCCAACCTCGGTCAGCTGTACGCCGCTGCCGGTCGTTACGACGAAGCCGTTGCAACACTGACCAGCACCGTCACCAGTGGACTGCAGGATGCACAGCTGCTGATGGTCCTGGCTACGTCGGCCCTGCAAACCGGGCAATATGAAATCGCGCTGGACGCAGTGCGTGAGGCGCTTGATGCCAGCAACAATCCGCCGGGTGACTGGATCGAGACCGGAGTCTACAGTGCCTGGCAAGCGGGTGATCTAAACACCGCCATTGGCTGGCAACGCCAATTGCTCGACCGCGACGGCAATAACGAAAAAGCGTGGCGACGACTGGCCGCGTTGTACAGCGAAAACGAACGCTACGGCATGGCTGCCGCCACGCTGACTGCGGCACTGCAATCGGGCGTTATCGCCGACGACCAGACACGTCTGCAACTAGGCAACCTGTTGCAACGCGCCGGCACACCGGCCATAGCTGCCACCTGGGTCGCCGATGTTGTGACGCGACGCGCCGATGACGCCAACCTGCTGCAATGGCTGGTGCAACTGCAGCTTGACGCCCATGACGATCGTGCCGCATTGGAATCGCTGTATCGCTACGCCGGTATGCGCAACGATCCTGCAACCTGGTTACAGGTGGGTGAACTGGCCCTGACCGTCAATGATGAACGCGCTATCGCGGCCCTGCGCAAAGCCAGTGCTGATCGGGCACCGGGCGGGGTACGAGGTCGCGCCCTGTTACTGCTCGGCCAGGCACTGGTCGAGCGCGACAATTTTGCAGCCGCACGTCGCGCATTCACCGCGGCGACCGAATATGGCGGTACCACTTATCGGCTGGCGCAGCAGTGGCTGGATCGCCTGCCGACCGGCCCGGTTGCATCGCCGGCAGATAATTTGGAAATGCAGACAACCAATAATGTTGCCGAACCCGTCCTGGCGACCGTCGATACCAAGACAGTGCCGCCTTTGCGGGCATATTCCGCTCGCATGGCATCGTCACCGGCGACGATGACGGCCGATGCCGCGCAGCTTGCGCGGGAACTGGTGCGCATCACGCGGCGGGAGAAACTCGAGTGGACCGGACCGCTGACCGTCGTCATCGATGGCGACGTCAGCGACTTGCAGCAGGCGCTCGAGGTCGAGGTGGCGGTCCCGATCAGGCGTGTTGCGCCGGCGCGGGGCAACTTTGCAGCCAGCCGCCTGCCGCCGCTCAATTGTGCCTGGATGCGCTACGAGGGGCCGTGGAGCGGGCTCGAGACGGCCTGGCAGGAATTGCACGCGGCGACACTGGCGGCGGGCCACCAATTGTCGGGACAGGCACGGCAGGTCATCCTGCACCGGGCACCCGAGGGTCGCGACAGCATCGTCGAACTCCAGATCGGTATTCTGTCAACCGGCAGTTGACCTCGCGTGTTGCCCGTGGCTAGATTTGGCGCCTTGCCAACACAACAACACGGAAACATTAGCCGATGACACGCCTCGTCCCGATTGCTGCTGCGCTGCTACTGGCGCAGGGATGCGCGACCACGCCCCCGGCACCGGTCGCCGACAACCCGCTCGCGAATGAACCGACTGAAACCCGCAAGCTGCCCCCGGGTGCACGCCCGCGGCCGAGCGGGCCGCAACCGGTTGCCATGACCTTTGGCCGCGGTATCGCAAAGGCTGCAGACGACCTGAACTTCATGCTCAACGTCGAGGTATATGAGGACGACAGCGTCAAGGGCACCTTTAGCTACAGTGCGCAAAACGACTCGGGTAATCTCGATATCGAGGCTGAAGTCACCTGTGTCTCGCTCGACAACGACAAGGGTCGTGGCTGGGTCGGTGGAACCATTACCCGCAACGATTCGACCGATGCTCGCTACACCGGCCATACCGAAGTATGGATGCGTGTCTTCGATCGCAATCTGCAGAATCAGCCACCGATGGTGTCGGCGCCGTTGTTCGCCTCGGGCAAAATCGACTCGGCCTCGGAGTATTGCCGACGCAAGCCGTGGTCGAATGAAGGGCTGCACCTGGTACAACCCGGAGCGCTGGCAATATTTCCCTGATCCCTACAGTAACCGGTCGCCTTCGCTGGCCGTTAATTCGCTGTACAACCCGCTCAGGCGGCTGGTAACTGGGCCGGTCCTGCCGTCACCTATGAGTTGTTCATCGACGCGCACGACCGCAACCAGCTCTCCCATCGTCCCGGTACAGAACACTTCATCGGCTTCGTAGACTGCCGCGTGCGGTATACGACAGACACGACTGGCAATGCCGTGGCTTTCGCATAGCTGTAGTACAACCGAGCGTGTCACCCCTTCGGGGCATGCGCGGGTGTCTGAGGTCTGGACTTCGTTGTCGCGGACGACGAAAACGTGAGTGGCATTGGTCTCGGCAACGAAACCATCGATGTCGAGCATCAGGGCGTCATCAGCGCCGGCGGCGTTGGCCTCGATTTTGGCCAGGATCGAATTGAGCTGGTTGGCCGAGTGTATTTTCTGGTCGAGGCACTGCGCCGGGATACGGCGGGTCATGGCCGTGTGCAATGTAACACCACGACGGTCATACACCGGCGGCTTGAACTCCGCGAGTATGATCAGCGTGCAGCCCCGTGTATTGAGTCGCGGGTCGAGACCACTGGTGTACTTCACACCGCGCGTCAGCGTCAGTCGAATGTGGCAGCCATCGGACATCTCGTTAGCCTCGAGCGTGCGGCGCAACTCGCAGACCAGACGGTCGCGGTTGGGCACATCGGCATAGGACAGCGCAGCGGCCGATGCATAGAGGCGATCGAGATGCTGCTGCAGGCGAAAAATCCGACCCTGGTAGAGTCGCAGCCCTTCCCAAACGGCGTCACCGTTCTGCACTGACGAATCGAACGGACTGATTGCGGCCCGGTCGCGATGCACAAGCTCACCGTTGATGTTAACGATCAGGTCGCGGTTGCGTTGGTCGTATTGCTGTAACAAGGGCTGGGCTCCTCAGGGACGAATACGGTGCTCGCTCAGCTCCGAGTAAATCTTCTCGCAGGTGTCGAGTACCGCATGCTTGTCGGATGGTATCTCAGGGTTGCTATCCACCGGCGCGGCAAATCCGGTCGAGCGTTCCACCGAAGCGTACCAGTACGGGGCCCAGACACCATCGCTGGCGCGCGGGCCTGCCGGCCAGTGCAGCATCGCCTGGTCGAATTCGACACCGAGTGCAGTACACAATCGGGTCAGCATAGTTTGCGGGTCGCGCAGCAATTCATCGCTGTCTACGACCGGGGGCGCCGACTCACTGCACTCGCATACGGACCGATAAAGTCTCAGCTGTTGCGGCAAACCCGTATCGTCAACGCCCGCATCCGGCAGCACACGCAGCAACGATGCCAGCATCTTGCGTGGTTGCCGCAACAGGAAGCCGTGTGTCATACCGCCGAGCCAGTCGAGATCCATGTCAGCGGCGATGTGATGGGTCATCTGCTTCTGGTAAACGATACTGTGACCCGGTGGTGATAGTTGCTGCAGCTGCTGTACCACCTGGCGATAGTCACGCGGCTGGCTGGCCAGCACCTGCTCGCGACCCGGG
>JABDKV010000234.1 GCA_013002045.1 Gammaproteobacteria bacterium | reverse complement strand
AAACGCTTGCGCGGGATACGACCGGCGCGAAAAGCCTCGCGGCCTGCTTCTACCGCTTTGCGCATAGCTGATGCCATCAGAACCGGATCTTTCGCCCCGGCGATCGCGGTGTTCATCAGGACACCTTCACAACCGAGTTCCATGGCGATGGCGGCATCCGACGCCGTGCCGACGCCAGCGTCGACCAGGATCGGCACCGTCGCATTTTCGACAATAGTAAGGATGTTGTAGGGATTGCGAATGCCCAGGCCCGAACCAATCGGCGCGGCCAGCGGCATAACGGCGACACAACCCATTTCCTCGAAGCGCCGCGCAATAATGGGGTCGTCATTGGTGTAAACCATGACTTCGAAGCCGTCCTTGATCAGCACCGCTGCCGCTTCCAGCGTAGCCGGCACATCGGGAAACAATGTTTTCTCGTCGCCGAGCACTTCGAGTTTGACCAGTGAATGCCCGTCGAGCAGTTCACGGGCAAGCAGACAGGTTCGGACGGCATCTTCGGCCGTGTAGCAACCAGCAGTGTTCGGCAACAATGTGTAGCGATCAGGAGAGATCACCTCAAGCAGGTTCGGTTCATTCTTGTTCTGACCAATGTTGCTGCGGCGTATGGCTACAGTCACGATCTCAGCGCCACTGGCTTCGGTGGCATGAGCGGTTTCCTCGAGATCCTTGTATTTGCCGGTACCAACCAGCAGACGCGAGCGATAGTCGCGTCCGGCGATAGTCAATATGTCGTCGTGACCCGCGCCACGAACGCCGAAGTCTTCGGCAGTGCTGCTCATTGAAAGTCCTCTGGGATTTTGTCGTTTGGTTTCAGCCGCCACCAACCGCGCGTACGATCTCGATGCGATCGCCGGCATTGATCTGGCGTTGGTCATAGGTGCTACGCGGGACGATTTCGCCATTGATCTCCATGGCCAGGCGTTGTTCACCCAGCGCCAGTTCGCGGACCAGGTCGGCCGCGGTCGCGCTGGCAAACAGCGTGCGCTGTTCGCCGTTTACGGTGATGTCGATGAGTCCCGCCATGGCGCTATTGTAGCGCGATGGCCGGGGTCTGTGGGGTGGACTCAGGCCCGCGGAGTTACGGCCAGCTGGTCGCGACCGGCATTTTTTGCCTCGTACAGTGCAGTATCAGCAGCTTGCAACAGGCCGTCGGGCGTATTGCTGGCGTCAGGGTCGATGGTGCACAGTCCGATACTGACAGTGAGCTTGTCGACTGCGGCCGGCAAAGACATGCTACGGACGTCCGTCAGCAGCTTTTGCCCCTGTGCGACGGCGGCGCCATGATCCATGCCAGCGTTTAGAACAACGAATTCGTCTCCGCCATAGCGTGCAACAAAATCCGAGGCGCGACCGAAGCATTCTTCCAGCACGGCGGCCACTCGCCGCAGGCAGGTATCGCATACCGCATGGCCATGCCGATCGTTAATCGACTTGTAATTATCGACGTCGAGCATGTACAGGCTCAGGTATCCGCCTTCACGTAAAGTACGTCGCCATTCGCGATCCAGGCAATCGTTAAAGGTACGGCGATTGAGCAGCCCGGTGAGACCATCACAGCGTGCCAGCCGCTCGAGTTTGCTGTTGACGCGCTGAAGCTCGCGATCGCGGTCGCGCAATCGCTGCTCGGCGCGCACACGGCGTGTGACGTCTTTCTGGATGCCAATAAAATGGGTCAGGTTACCGTCGCGATCGCGGACCGGCGACATGCTGAGTTCGTTGTAGAACAACTTGCCATCGCGGCGGTAATTCCGAATCGTAACAATGCAGGAGCTACCCGAGCGCAACGCCCGTCGAATGGTATCGATCTCGGCCTGCAAACTGTCATCGCCCTGGAGGAAGCGGCAATTCAGACCGATCACCTCGTCGGCACTGTACCCGGTCATGCGCTCAAAGGCAGGGTTGATGTAGACCAGTGGCTTCTCGGGATGTCGCGCATCGCTGATCGTGATGCCATCGCGCGCCGACTCGATCGCCTGGCGCAATACCGAATCATCGAGCATCGCCGGCATCGCGGCGGGGGTCGCGACTGGTGTATCGAGAAAGCTGGGTTGGCCCGTCATCTCATCGGTGTTCCGTGCTGCCCAAAGTGGGCCTTGCCAAAACCGTAAGTTGTACAGTCGGCATGTGTCGCGACGGTGTTCACGTTTCCTCACACGCCACAGATTATGTAAAGCTTGACGCTACGCAGTGCGCCGTGGCGCAATAGCGGGACTTAGTCCCACCCAGAGCCTGGAAGCCAATGCCAGATGGTGCGCCCCCGTTGGTACTGCACGTCATCCATCACCTTTATATCGGTGGGATGGAAAACGGGCTGGTCAACCTGATTAACCATATGCCCGCGGATCGCTACCGACATGCGATTGCCTGTGTCGAGGACTACTCTGACTTTCGCAACCGCATCGGGCGCGACGATGTCGAGGTGATTGCGCTAAACCGGTCTCAAACCGGTGTCTGGGGCCTGCGGCGTAACCTGTACAAACTGATCCGCCGCTTGCGTCCGGCTATCGTGCATTCACGCAACCTGTCGGGTCTCGATGCCATTGCTCCGGCGCGCCTGGCCGGGGTTCGCAGCTGTGTGCATGGGGAACACGGCTGGGAAGTATCGGATCTCGACGGCACGGCGCTGAAACCTGCGGTGCTGCGTCGAATGCACAAGGCGATGATCTCGCATTACATCACGGTGTCCCGCGATCTGAGTCGCTTCCTGCAAGAAAGAATCGGGGTCAGCGAGAAGCGTATTACCCAGATCTACAACGGGGTGGACACCGAGCGATTCACATCGCGACCACGATGGTCAGTGCAAATGCCGGACAACTTCATGCCCGCTGAGGGATTATTGATAGGAACAGTGGGGCGCGCACAGCCGGTGAAAGATCAGGCGACACTATTACGCGCGTTTGCTGCGCTTACTGCGCAGGAAGATGAACTGGCTGCCCGGATGCGACTGGTGGTGGTCGGCGATGGTCCGTTGCTGCCTGAGCTGCGGAGCCTGGCAACAGAACTCGGCATCGATAACCAGACATGGTTTGCCGGGGCAGTCGATCATGTACCGGAGATGCTCGCCGCCATGGACCTGTTCGTATTGCCATCCCTGAATGAAGGTATCTCAAACACGATCCTGGAGGCGATGGCTTGTGGTTTACCGATCATCGCCACGGCTCGTGGTGGCAACCCCGAGCTGGTGCAGCCGGGCAAAACAGGCGCGTTATTCGAACCGGGTGATGATGCGGCGCTGGTGTCACTGCTTCGCGACTACCTGGTGGACGACGCACGTCGCCGCAGCGAAGGTGAGGCTGCCCGCCAGGTGGCGTGCGAGCGCTTCAGTCTCGAAGCCATGGTTCGTAGTTACGCTGCTGTGTACGACACGTTGCGCCGCAGCTAAGACGCTGATTTTAAGCCGGCATTTCCTGTGACCAGGTACTGGTGACACTACCGCAGTCAGCGCTAAAATTGGGTCCGGAAATGCGAGCGTAGTTCAATGGTAGAACTTCAGCTTCCCGAGACGCCAGTGGAGGTCGGACCTGGCGAGGGACGGCAGGTGCGCCACAACACAATGCAGGCGTAGCTCAATGGTAGAGCTCTTGGTTCCCAACCAAGTGACGAGGGTTCGATTCCCTTCGCCTGCTCCATCCCTGTCTTTTTACTTTGAGTTTTTAAAACAGTCTTCTAACAGTAACTGCAATTCTGTGCTTTCCAGGCTATTCATTTTGGCGATGTTACGGGCGGGAATCTGATCGACATCGGGATAAGCTGCGATGCTGCGCTCGAGACTTGCTTCGCGGAGAATATGTAGTAGCGGATAGGGCGAGCGGTTAGTGAAGTTTTCGGCATCGTCTGCGGCAGTGCCAGCAAACCGGTAATTCGGGTGAAAGCTTGCGACCTGGTACACGCCTTCCAGTCCGCTCTGCAATAATAAACACTCAGCGTCATCGAGAAACTGGTTGTAGGCAAAAAAGTCCTGCAGCGCGTTGGGATGGATAAGCAAGGTCGTCTCGATGCTGGCGTTGTCGTTAAGCAACGCTAGCTCGGACTCGAGTGCCTGCAACAACCGGGCTTCCGTCGCGGCCTCGGTTACAGCGAAACGGACCCTGTTTCTAACCAGTTCCCGACCGGCGAACGGGCACAGCTCGAGTCCAACCACGAGATCTTCCACCCATCGTCGCACAACGGTGACTACTGCCTCTGCGTTCACTAGTTCCTTCTTCCTGCAAATCGGTGCCGGTTTCTACTTGGCGCCGTCGTCGCCTCGCGCGACGATACCCTGCCATATAGCGTGACTACGTTCACACCCTGAAAATTCACGCTGGAATAGTATCAGGCGGATATCACCGTATTTGCCCGGCTGTCATGAGGTGCCTGATGCAAGTCCATAACCTTCTGCTTTTTCTGGTTCTGAGCCTCGGGATCAACGTAACGGCTGCGGAGACTGCGCCGGACATGGACCCCACACAGGCCGATGCCATACTGGAAAAGTACATCAATGCGAATGAGCGTCGTGGTGGCCTGTGCCTGATCGGGTTCAATCCAGGTGCAACCCTCGATTATGATCAGCCCTTCAGTGTAGACGACGCGAAGATCGAATTTACCGGACGGTTCGGGAAGCCTCACCTTTTCGGTAAAGCATTTATCGGTGGAGAAATTGAGGTCAAGGTAGAGGCCAAACTCACTGTTGTCGACACAAGACAGCTAAAGAAGATTCGTATACTCGACAAACGCGTCCAGAACCTGCGCAACTGGTGTCCCAACGTACAACCACAATACCTGGTAGTGCTCTACCCGATCGAGAGCTTGCCGTCCGACGCCGAGATTTCCATCAACGTGCAATCACGCGAGGAACTGAACGAGTTGATGGCGGC
>JABDKV010000232.1 GCA_013002045.1 Gammaproteobacteria bacterium | reverse complement strand
CGTGAATATGGTTGAAAAGGTTTGAAATGGTCTTCTGCGCCATTATGGTCACGATCTCGGCGATGTGCTCGTCGCCATATCCGGCGTCGCGAAAGGCGGCAATGTCCTCGTCACTGACATAGCCTCGTGTCTCCAGAACCCGGTTGGCAAATGTAACGAGCGCAGCCTGCTTGTCATCGTCAGGGCTACCGTGCCGCACTGCCAGGATTTCCTCATCGGACAAGCCATTCATGCCGGCTGTCATCGTATGCGCCGCAAGACAATAGTTGCAGTCGTTAAACTGGCTGGCGACCAGACGCACGATATCGCGTTCGGCGGCACTGAGCTTGCCCTCGGCGATTAGCTTGTCGAGTGTCATATAGGCTTCCAGCGCCAGCGGCGCATTTGCCAGGCCTTTAAACAGGTTGAACACCGTGCCGAAAGCATCCTGAGACTGCTGGTAAAGCTCTGCCGCTTTACCCTCTGCCTGGTCGGGTTCGATACTTTTCAGTCTCGGCATAATCGATCTCCTGGCTCAGAATGGAATCCGCCTGAGCAGCATATCGCGGAACATCGCGAAATCGCCAAGCAGGCTGTAAAACGGATACTGGAAAGTGGCCGGGCGATTTTTCTCGAAAAAAAAGTGACCGGCCCAGGCAAAGCTGTAGCCAAATAGCGGTGTCAGCAGGAACAACCACCAGCGTTGTGTAAGCACTGCAACAATTGCGGTGACAATGACACCTGCCGTGCCAACAAAATGCAGCCGACGACACACGATATTGGTGTGCTCACGCAGGTAGTAAGGATAGAAAGTAGCGAAAGATTGGTAACGCTGTGTCGATGTCATAGCCCGGTCCCGCCGCTGACATCATCATGCCCAAGCCAGGGGCAGGCTGTAAAGCTCAGGCAGGCTCGGGGGTTGGAGTATAGGCGAATCCGGAGAGCCAGCCTTGCAGCCCGCGATTACTGATCGGTTTGGAATAGAAATACCCTTGCGCCTGATCGCATCCCATCGCAATCAACGCCGCCTCGGTCTCGCTGTCCTCGATACCCTCAGCTACCACCTTCAATCCGAACCCGTGGGCGAGATTGATAACCGTCTGCACGATCTGGCGATCACCCGGATTGTCGAGCATGTTAAATACGAAGCTGCGATCAATTTTCAACTCGGTGGCAGGAATATTCTTAAAGTAAGCCAGCGAACTGTATCCGGTGCCAAAATCGTCGATGGCGATCCTGACCCCCTCATCGCGCAACAGTTGCAAGGTTTCCAGCGACGCCTTCGGGTTGGTCATCAAGGCCGTCTCGGTAATCTCGATAGTCAGTTCTTCCGGCTTTGCATCCCAGATCTGCAATGCATTGAGTACAAGTTCGGCAAACTCTATTTTTTGAATAGTCTGCGGGGGTACATTGACGGCAACACTGAAGTCACCACGGACCTGTGGCCACTCCCGCAGTTGTCGCAGGCTGGTATTGAGGGCGAACCAGGTCAGGTCATCGATCAGGCCGAGACGCTCGGCGAGGCCAATAAAGATATCGGGTCGCACCGCCCCCCGTTGCGGATGGAACCAGCGCATCAATGCCTCGACACCGCAGGGATTGCTGTTCTGCAGCGCCAGCTTCGGCTGGTAATGCATCTCCATTTGCCCTTCGCGTATAGCCTGCTCGAGGTCAGCCTCGATCCCGATCAGGCCGGTTGCTTCGGCGGTCTGCGCCGGTGAATAAAAAGCGAAGTGAGTGGTCGCGGTGGCTGCATTCTGTGCCACTTCCGCTGCTTTCATGACTTCCTTGGGGGTACGGCCATCGCGCGGATAGATGGCAATGCCCATGCGGGCCTCCATCAGCACACGGTGACCATCGACGACAAACGAATCTTCCAGCTCACGCCAGATCTTGTTGGCCGCCAGTTCACAATGACCTTCGTTGCGCACGCCACACAGCAATACCGCAAAACCCTGGTCTGAGTACTGGATCACGCGATCACATGAGCGCGCCACGCCCTGCAGCACTTCGGCCACCGCTACCAACATGTCACGTCCGGCGTCATAGCTGATAGTCGTGTTTACCCGCCTCAGATTATCCAGTTCGACCAGAATCAGGCCGAGCTTCTGATTGTTGGCCTCGCTGACCTGCAGGTGATGGTCGAGGACCGACATAAAAGCGGTAAACCCGGTTTTGCTGGTAACCCGCCCCGAACTCACAGGAAGAACTCCTCGGGATCGATTCCGCATGAACCCGGTGGTAAACCCCGCGCAATCCACAGGGAGTGGTCTCCGCTGTCGTCGGTAGTCGCCTCGCGCAGGTCGATCCGGCGAAACTCACGCAGCATCTGCTTGTTGGCATCGGTAACAATCATGACCCACGGACGCAAGCGCTTGATGCGATTTTGCCGGGTCACGATGGCGACTTCTCCCGTGCTGAGTTCGACCAGGGACCCGGTCGGGAACATGCCAACGGCCTGTATGAATTGCTCGACCAACTCGCCCTGGAATTCGACGTCCGCAAGCTCTGTCAGGTGTTGCATCACATCCTGCGTTGCCATGGCGTCGGCATAGGGTCGCTGGCTCGTCATAGCGACGAAGGTATCCAGAATACCGGCAATCTTACCCAGCGCCGGGATCTCGGTACCCTTGAGACGATGCGGATAACCGGTACCGTTATAGCGCTCGTGGTGGGTGCGCACCATATCGATAATGACGGGGTCGATCTCGCCGTTGCTTTCGAGCAGGGCGACACCGGTATCGACATGACGCCTGACCAGATCCATCTCTTCCTCGCTCAATGGTCCGCGACGGGTCAGCAATTCGTCGGGTATCGAAACCTTACCAAGGTCGAGCAACAGGCCACCGGCCGCCAGGTGGCTCAGTGTCGTGCGATCGAGCCCCAGGTGGCGACCAAAAATCACCCCCCACACTGCACAGGCCACTGAACGCGAGAATATGTACTCGCTCTTGCCTCGCATGCTCTGCAGCCAGATCATCGCATCCTTGTTGCGCAGGACGCTGTCGATAATCGGGTCGACCGCCGACTGCACCAGCGAATACTCCAGCGTTTCGCTCAGACTCAGCCTATCGCTCGCATCGCGCACGATGTTTTCAGCATGCCGGATTGACTCACCGGCGCGCGGAAGTTCTTCGCGCATCGGTGTGTCCTGTTCAATGACGTCAGCGGGCGACGACATTGTTGTAGACGTCTCGTTGGAGAAAACCTGCAGTAGCCGGTTGAGCACTGAGGGTCGCTTGTTTTCAGCGTTTGCCGCAGGCTGCTCGAGTTCCACTTCGCTGCGGCCGCGGTCTACCCAGACGAACTGGCAGTAGCGACAGATTTCGCGAATTTCTTTTTCACTGCGAAGGACAAAGCCCTGGAACAGGAATGGCGTGTCCTGCCACGGCCGGTCGAGTTCGGCCACGAACATGCCTTCACGCAATTCGTGTACTGCAAGTTTAAGCTTGCCCGTCATATACGGCGTCCCTGCCCATTTTTGTCACGTTCCATCGCTCAGGCTATCGGCAGCAACGCCGTAACCTTGAATCATTGCTACCCGTCCCGGCTAACCCGGCTGGGGACCAATGGTCTCAATCACGAAGTCTAGTCGAACGGGCTAAGCTGGCACCGTGATCGGGTGCACATCCCGGCTATTCGCCGAGACGCGCGACAATTTGCTCGTGCCCGGCGCGGCGCGCCAGATCACCGGGTGTCAGGCCAAATTTGTTAGGTGTAACGGGATTGGCACCGAGTTCGAGCAACCTGTTTACAATGTCACGATGCCCGTAAAAGGCTGCCCAGTGCAGCGGGCGATCGCCGTCGCGATCGCTTATGTCAATTTCATCGACCTGGGCGGCCACCATCTCAACTATAGGCAACTGACCTGAGGCAACGGCGCGATGCAGTACTGAGTAACCCTGCAGGTTGCGAGCATTGGCGTCGGCCCCGGCATCGAGCAGCATCTGCACAACTTCGAAATGACCGTTGCCGGCTGCGGCATGAATAGCCTGGCCCTGGTCGGTGGCGCGCGCCTTGACGCGGGCGCCCGCTTCCAGCAACACCCGAACAACGTCGGCACGACCCTGCTCGGCCGCCGCATGCAACGGCGTGGCGTCATAGTAGTTAACACTGTTGACACTGGCACCTTCCGCCACCAACCGACGCACTACGGCGACGTTGCCACCGAAGGCAGCGCAATACATCGGTGTGATATCGGTATATGACCGCAGGGACGGATCGGCTCCCTCATCGAGCAGGCGGTCGACTATGTGTTGGTTACCGATTAAGGCCGCCCAGTGCAGGGCTGTATATCCGACACTATCGCGATCGAGGATATTGGCTTTGTGTTCGAGCAGCACATCGACAACCGATTCATGACCGGCACCGGCAGCCATATGCAATGGTGTCGTGTCGCCGGCGTCGGCGGCATTGGCACGTGCACCAGCAGTCAATAGTTCGGTGACGATTGCCGTGTTGCCAGTCAGTGACGCCACATGCAGGGCAGTAATGCCGTTGGGCAACGCCTCACGCACGGGCGCACCGTCGGCAATGAGCTGGCGCACCTGCTGCAGTTCGCCGCGGGCGACCGCCTCATGTAGCTCACCCGCGACAACCAAACCTGGCAACAATAAGGCCAGGACCATGGCGGAACCTAGGCGCACACGAATGGTCACAGTAAAAATGCCGACCATGTTGGGCGGCAATGGTTCAGTTGAGCAGGCACGGCATTAACATATCGATTTGCGGGCGCGAGCGTCAATCGACATCGCCGTGGGATGGGTCTAGACTGGACTTAGAGGGCCAGAACCCTGCCGGGAGATCGATATGACGATCGCAACGAGAAAAATAGCGTGTCTATGCACGCTGATGTTGCTGCCACTGGGCGGCTGCGTATCGGGGGACCAATACGATCCGGAAGCCAAGTTTGCTTCGATGCGTCCGGCGCAGCCGATGAAAATCACCGGTTCGCGTATCGCACGCATGGTCAGTCCGGATGATCCGAACCCACAAACCTTATCTCCGGTCAGTGTTATGACCGGCGAAGACATCAAGAACAGTGGTGAGGTTAACCTGGGAAACTACCTGCTCAGGCGGGTCCCCAATATGATTCGTACGCTGCCGGGAACGCAATAACCGTCAATCTGTCGCCCGGCTGCCGATCGGGCTTGCAAGACGGCCGGCTCGCGCACGACCGCTGGTGTCTCATACCCGTATTTTACTCCTGCAGGTTTGCACCCTATGAACCTGAAAAATAAGACAATTTATCGCCTGCGATTGCTTATTGACAACCCAGACGCACTGCAACAGAATCTTAAATAATCTGTCACGCAATGGCAGTATTCTTATATCAAGGTCGCAACCGGAGTCCAACGTTAGACGGTCGTAAGTCATGGCAACGCCTCACACGCTGAAAACCCTGCGCCGGATAGACGATGCGGAGTTGGCTCTGTGCCTGCAGATCAACCGGTACGGGCGCCAGGTCACGCTGCGACGTTTCTTCTGGGCTGTGAGCCGCCTCGGCGATGGCATGTTCTGGTATGCCCTGTTGCTGGTGCTGCCGATCATGTATTCCCACCAGGGTGCAATGGTGTCGCTGCACGCCGGCCTGACGGCGCTGGCCGGCGTCGCCATCTACAAGTACCTGAAAGAACACCTGGTACGTGCACGCCCGTTTCTCAAAGATGCCTCCATAGAATGCGGCGCACCGATACTCGACCAGTACAGTTTTCCATCCGGTCACACGCTGCACGCGGTCGCGTTTTCAACCATGCTGTTCCACTACTTCCCGCACATCTTCTGGCTGGTCCTGCCATTTGCGATCCTGGTCGCTACCTCGCGTGTGCTGCTGGGCCTGCACTACCCCTCCGATGTCCTGGCTGGCGGCGTAATCGGATTTGTCATCGCCCGCATCAGCATCGCCGCGCTCGGCGGCTGAATCGTCAGCGCGCCGCGGTGCGCGGTATCATGAAGGCATGAAACAGGCCCTGTTACTGATCGCCGTATTTGTCATCGCCATGAACTGGTCGCGCATCAGCATGCTGTGGATGGGCGATATCGACTATGACCCGGCTGTTAGTGGCGCCGTCACGCTGTACTCCACGCAATCCTGTGGTTATTGCGCCAGTACGCGCGCCTTCCTGCGGCGTCATGACATTCCGTTCGAAGAACGCGACGTGGAAAATTCCGAGGCTGCTATGCAACAAATGGCGCTTATGAACGCTTACGCCGTGCCGGTCACAATTATCGGTGACGAAGTCATCCACGGTTACCGGCCATCGGCGCTGGCACGCGCCCTGGACGCCAACTGATGAACCTGCTGGCCATTCTGCTTAACGTCTTGTGGATCGTCGCCGGTGGTGGCATCGCCGGTGTCATGTTCTGGGCTATAGCCGGCCTGCTATTGGCCATTACGATTATCGGTTTGCCATTTGCGATCGCCGCGTTTCGAATGGCGCGTTTTGCGCTGCTGCCATTCGGGCAAAAACTGGTGCCGGCGGAAGCGATGGGCGAGCGCCGGGTTCCAGGAACCGCGCTAGCCAACATCCTGTGGTTTATTCTCGCCGGTGTGTGGTTGTGGATCTATCACGTAGTCGTCGGCATTTTCCTGTGCCTGACAATTATCGGTATCCCGTTCGGGATCGCCAATTTCAAGCTGGCGTCGGTGTCACTGCGACCACTGGGCCGACGTGCGATTCTGCATGATCAGTTGATGCCCGTCGTCGAACGCTGAACTCAGTTCTGGCGGCTATCGCCTGGAAAGTTGGTAACTGCCGCAGTCGGTTCCTCGTCGTCGCGACGATCGCCGTCGATAACCGGGAAAGTCTGATTGGCGATATAGGACTGGACGGTCTTGAAACGGGACACGGCCGCCAGTGAACCGATCACGAACATGGTCGTTACAACCACACTGAAACGCAGCTCAGGGTCGATGGCGCGCAGATCGTCTGTGGCATACAAAGAGATGACCATTGCAATCAGGGCCCAGACGGTAAAACGACCGACTGCGCGCAAGACCATTGCCAGCCGGGCCTCGTCGTCGGGCACGAAGGAATCCATCTGGTAGGCGACAAATCCACAAAGCATCGCCGGCAAAATGCCCCAGCGCATCGATGCGGAAAAACTTTCGCCGAAAACAAAGCTGTCACCATCGGCGCTGAGCCCGAGGATCAGTGCCGAGGCCGAAGTGCTGAACAGGAATCCCGCCGCGATCATGATGACGTAGAAACCAAAGAAGCGCTCGGCGGTGTCGGGCATGATGCGATAAGACGTCACCCGTGCCGCAAACACCAGCATGATTGGGAACAGGTAAATGCCGACGGCATAGATCATCCAGCGCGAGGTCTCGATGGAGAAGTGCCGCATACTGCTGCTGTCGGCAAAGCCGTTGTAGAGCAGCACTGATAACTCGCGTCCGGCGATAACCCCGACCATTAACGCAACCGCGAAAGTCAGAATGTATTTCCACGAGTGCTTAAGTACGGCCTGGTGCGGTGTACCGCCCAGGCGTGCCACGGTGGTCCAGATCTCCCGCTCGTTGGCGCTGCCAAAGATGATTAGGCCCGCGAGCAGGCGACACAACCAGCGATTCAGTTCATCAAGATCATTGAGCAGGCTGATAGTCTTGGTGTAGTGCGCCGGGCCGCGTTTCCACACTGCAACGCGTTCAGAAATACGATTGAACTCGATACAGATATCGCCCCACTTGAGTGAGGGCTCAGCGAATAAACGCGCGTATGATGCACGGTCGGCGTAGCTACGAATCTTGTCGAACAACACACAATTGCGTGCCCAGCGATACTCGACCGAGGCGCCCGCTTTGTCGAAATCGCCCATATCGAGCGTCGGAATCAGCAGTCGCGAGATTATTTGCTTACGTTCAGGGCGACTGACCCCGGATAAACGAGAACGCCGCAGGACTTCGTAGACCTCGACAGCACGTCTGGGGATAGCGGACACGTCGTAAACGGTGTCACGCAGGATCAGCAACGGATTGAGGCGGCTTTCCCACACCAGCAGAACAGCAAACAGGCCCGTGGTGATTACCGGTAGTACCTGGTGCTCGTCGAGATTCAAAAACCAGCCTACCAGGGACGTTGCACCAGCGCTGGCCTCTACCAATGGCCGAAACGGCACCCAGTAGGAAACGGTAACCCAGAACAGGGCGACTATCAGCAACAGGTACGCTGCCACACCGGTGCGGTAGACGGCACGCCGAACGAAATACTGGGGCAGCGTCGGCTGGTCACCGAGTTGAATGGAGCGGCGTTCGAATGAGCGATAGGCCAGCCACCCAATGATCGCTGTCAGGGCCAGTCGCGTTGCCAGATCAATGTACTCGACACCGGTCATGCTTTACTCCGCGCTGTTCGGCGCACCTATTATGGCACGGCTGAGGTCAGTTGTTACTGGCACGCTTGCGCACCAGCTGACCCTGCTGGAAGTCCAGCATGGCTTTGCGAATCTCGCCCTCGTAATTCATGACGAAGGGACCGTATTTGGCCACTGGCTCCTCAAGAGGTTTGCCGGCAACGACTATCGCTTTCGTGTCCGCCTCGCTGGCAACAAGTTGGCAACGCGCCGTATCGAGCGTGGCCAGTTGCCGCTCTGCTACTACCTCGCCATCGACACTGAGTCTGCCTTCGTAGACGAACACAAATGCATTACGCTGCTCGAGATTTTCGATAACCGTCGTGGCATTGAGTTCGAAATCGAGATCGAGATATAGCAAGTCAGTGAACGGATCGACAATCACACCCCGGGTTCCGGCATAGCTGCCGGCAATGACCCGTGCAGCCACGCCCGATTGAGTCGCCTCCGGGATAGTCTCAGAGGCAATATCCCGATACTCCGGGTCGCTCATTTTTTCACTGGCCGGCAGGTTCAGCCACAGCTGGAATCCGCGCATCAGACCGTCTTGTTGCTCGGGCATTTCGGAGTGAATGACGCCACTGGCCGCCTTCATCCACTGCACATCGCCCGGTTGCAACACGCCCTCGTTGCCCATGCTGTCGCGATGACGCATACGCCCGTCCAGCATGTAAGTAATAGTGATGAAGCCGCGATGCGGATGGTCGGGAAAACCCGCCAGGTAATCGTCGGCACGATCGCTGCCGAAAAAATCCAGCATCAAAAACGGATCCAGAGACTGCAACGCCGGTGTTCCAATAGCGCGATAAATTCGTACACCGGCGCCCTCACTCGCCGGCATCGCTTCCACCACCTGTTTTACGCTACTCATGCTCATATTGTACTGCCTGAACCGGAGGCGCGCGTAGCGCGCGTAGGAGGGGCTTCAGCCCCGATTCTTTCTAACGACGCTGCCGGTTCAAAGTGATAAAGAAAGAGGTCGGGACTGAAGTCCCTCCTACGGCGGCTGCGCCGCCATCGCGGCTGAAGCCGCTCCTACAGGGACCGGCGCGCGTAGCGCGCGTAGGAGGGGCTTCAGCCCCGATTCTTTCTAACGACGCTGCCGGTTCAAAGTGGTAAAGAAAG
>JABDKV010000230.1 GCA_013002045.1 Gammaproteobacteria bacterium | reverse complement strand
TCATTGGGGCCAAGTACCTGGCGTACATCCCACAGCGCCTTCTGCGGGCGTATGCGGTCTTCGGTGTCATCGTTAGCATGTTCGGCGATATCGGCGCTCATGTCCTCGCGCACCTCGCGTTGTAATGCGAAGTCATAGTCGGGCACGCCTTGCGCAGCGAAGCGTTCGTCGAGCATCGATATCGCATGCGCTACATCGCCAATCAACTCGACGTCGGGATGGTAGTAGCGATCGATTTCAGCCGGCAGGAAATCGATATGGACAATATTTTTATCACCATCGGGATTCCACTGCTGTGGATGGTACTCGACCATGTCAAAGCCGATCGTCAGTATCAGGTCGGCGTCGTCGACGGCCAGTGCGACACGGTCGCGCGAACCCAGTCCTATGGTGTACAGGCAATAGTCGGCATCGACATCGACACAACCCTTGGCCATGAACGTCGATACCACACCGATGCCCGTTCGTTCACACAGACTGCGCAACTGCGCCGATGCCCGTTTCCGGATGGTTCCGTTGCCGGCAATGATCAGCGGTTTACGCGCGTCGCGCAGCCTGGCGAACGCGCTATCGACGACCTCGGAATCGGGCACCGAGCGGTGGAAGCGTTTCGGTTGCATTGGCGCCGCAGTGGTTTCATGGGTAGCGATGTCTTCGGGCAATTCAATATGCACGGCACCGGGTTTCTCAGTGCGGGCCAGGCGCACTGCCTTGCGAACGATCTCCGGTATCGAATCGGCGTTGACGATCTGCGCTGCCCACTTGGTGACTGGCGTAAACATCTCGACCACATCCATGATCTGGTGCGATTCCTTATGCAGCCGGTCGGTTGCACCCTGACCGGTCAGCACCAGCATCGGTGAGCGATCCATGTTCGAGTCGGCGACCCCGGTAATCAGGTTGGTCGAGCCCGGCCCCAGTGTTCCGAGACACCCGGCGGGGTTTCCCGTCAGGCGACCGTAAACCTCGGCCATGAAAGCGGCACCCTGCTCATGTCGCGTGAGTATGAACCTGATTTTGGTCGAGCCTTCGAGCGAGATCATGAAATCGGCGTTCTCCTCGCCGGGTACACCGAAGATGTACTCGAGGCCTTCTTCTTCGAGGCATTTGACGAACAGGTCGGAGGCTTTCATAAGGATTCCCCTTGGTCGGTCCTGGACGGCTAAGGTCTATGCCTGCTCACGCCATGTCCGGAATGCGCGACCGATCTGCCGCACCGCCTGTTGCAGACGCTGGCGATTCTCGACCAGTGCCATGCGCACATAACCTTCCCCCTCCGGCCCGAAGCCGGCACCAGGTGATACGGTGACTGCCGCGTCTTCGAGCAGGCGATCAGCAAAGCCCATCGACCCGAGGTGACGAAACTCTTCCGGTATCGGAGCCCAGACAAACATACCAGCGCGTGGAACGGGCACGTCAGACCAGCCGATTCGCTGCAGACCATCGAGCACTGCATCACGGCGACGCTGGTACTTGTGCGCCTGCTGTCGTGCCTCCTCGTCGCAATGTCGCATGGCGATTATGGCGGCGATTTGTATCGCCTGGAAAATACCGTAATCGTAGTAGCCCTTGATCGCGCCGAGTGCACCGACGATCCTGGGGTTGCCGGCGCAGAAACCGATGCGCCAGCCTGCCATATTGAAAGTCTTCGACATGGTGGTGAACTCGACACCGATTTCCTTCGCCCCCTTGCTGGCCAGAAAACTGGGTGCCTGGTAGCCATCGAAGCACACTTTGCCATAGGCAAAATCGTGGACAACGATTAATTCGTGATGATTGGCGAGCGCGACGACGTCATCGAAGAAGGCCTGCTCGACCGTGTGAGCCGACGGGTTGTGCGGATAATTAAGGAATAAGACCTTCGGTCGCGGTGAAAGCGTTCTGCATGCCTTGTCTACTTCCTGCAGATATAACTCATCGTCCATGACGTTGATACCGACATATTGTCCGCCTGCGAGCACTACCCCGTGTGAATGGATGGGAAATGACGGTGCAGGAATCAGGGCCGTATCGCCCGGGCCGAGCAACGCCAGGCACAAGTGGCTAAATCCTTCCTTGGAGCCAATTGTGGCAATGACTTCGTCAGGTTCGAGTTCCACACCCCATTGCGATGCGTAGTACTTCGAAACTTCACGTCGCAGGTTGTAAATACCGCCACCGACTGAATAGCGGTGGTTACGCGCGTCCTGTACCACCTCGCAAAGCTTGTCGACGATCGGTGCCGGTGTCGGGTCAGTAGGGTTGCCCATGGCCATATCGATGACATCGACACCGGCTTTGCGCAGCTCGTCGCGTCGCTTATTGATGCGCCCGAACAGGTAGGGCGGCAGCAGGGCCATACGGTCGGCCAGCCGGATGAAACTGTCTTGGTCGTGCTCGTTCAACTGTGTAATTCCGTCGATATCGGATCAGAACGCAGGTTAACCCAGCCGCCCGGTCCGGTGACAGAGGGGGCCGTGCGACTTAATTCCTGGCCGTATTGACCGTTAAAAGGGATGAAGCTACGTGTGGACGGATTTCCGGCCATACCAGCCCAGTGACCTAAAAATGAGTCCAAGTTATTGAAAATAGAAGGTTTATCACGTGATCTGGCCATTTAAGCGGCAAGCTGGCGACACCGCCCAGGCGGGGGTGGTGGTCGATGAATTTGGTGCTGCGGTTGCTGTGGTGCAGCGCCGCGGACACCGGCTGTGCCTCAGGCACTGGGGTCGCGCGGCCGGTCCCGATGCCGCCAGCCAGCTGCTGGATGACGCCGCCGTGCCCGTGGTTGCTGTGCTCCAGCCCGATCATTACCAGATGTTGCTGGTCGAGCGCCCTGATGTCCCCGACCCCGAAGTGGCCGCGGCCGTTCGTTGGCGGGTTCGCGATTTGCTCAATTTCCCGGTCGATGAAGCCACACTCGATGTCTTCGATGTGCCGGCGCAGGCGCGTGGTAACCGAATGGTTTATGCGGTTGCAGCCCCGCAGTCGCGGGTTGCTGAATTTTGCCAGCCACTCGATGGTCTGGGCCTGGCCGCGGTCGACATCATCGAGCTTTGTGTACGCAATCTTGCAGTAGCGCTGCCACAGGATCGCTTCGGTGTAGCCTGCCTGCTCATTAGTGGCAGCCATGGATTTCTTACCATCAGCCGCGACCGCCAGGTTTACCTGATCCGGCAAATGGAAGTCCCCGAAGCTGCGGCCTCGGACCCGGCTGCGGCGTCGCAGATCGCGCTCGAGCTGCAGCGTTCGCTGGACTACTTCGAGTCCCATTACGACCAGCGACCGATTCGCGACGTGGTGCTGGCGCCATCGTTGTCGGCACCGTCACTGGCCGCGATGCTGGGCCAGGAAATGGCAGTCAATGTCTCGTTACTCGACCTCAACGAACTGGTCGAGGCGCCACGCGAGATGACCATGGAAGAACAATGCGACTGCGTACTGGCACTGGGTGCCGCGTTGCGCGGCCCTGACCGACTGGAGCAGGCGGCGTGAAACAGAACGTCAATCTCTTAGCGCAACAGGCCAGCGCGGCGACGGAAGCGCCACAGCTCAAGCTTGTGCTTGGCAGCTGGGTCGCTTTGGCTGCGGTCTTGTTAACGGTGCAATGGTGGTGGCACGGTGCCGCCGGCCAGGCAGCCGACGAGGTGAACGAGCTGCAGCAACAGCTGAGCGCGGCGGAAACCGAGCTCAACGCACTGACTGCAGCACAAATGGCCGGTAGCGACAGCGCGCTCGAAGCCGAACTCAATGTCGTCATGTCCGAGCTCGATCTACGCGAGACTATTCTCGGTCTCGTCGCCGGCGGCCACACGGGCGATGTCGATGGTTTCTCAGCGCAGATTCGTGCGCTGGCACGTCGGGTCACCGAGGGTGTCTGGCTGACGCGGGTCGAAGTCACAGCGCCCGCCGCACGCACCACACTCGAGGGCCGGGCGCTCAGTCCCGAGTTCGTGCCGTTGTACCTGCGTGGCCTGTCATCCGAGAAACCGCTGGCCGGCCAGCGTTTCGATCGTTTCGAAATCAGTCGCCCGGACGAACCCGGCGATACGGTTGCCTTCGCCCTGAACAGGGTCGAAGCGGAGCCAGGCTCATGAACTCCTGGAATTCGCTGGTTAATCGCTTTGCGTCGCTACAACGGCGCGAGCGTGTCGTGGTCTGGGTGGCGGGCCTGGTAGCAATCGCGATGGCCTGGTACTTCCTCGTTGCAGAGCAAACACTGGCCCGGGAAAAGCGCCTTGGCAGCCAGGCACAGAGCCTGGAGCAGCAACTCGCAGGCTTTGAAAGTCAGTTACAGCTTTATCGCGAGCAGACTGCCAGCGGTACCGACCAGGTGACTGCCAGGCTCAATGAGGTACGTCAACGCAGTGCCGCCGTGCAGTCACAAATTGACGACTACGCCGCCGAACTGATTAGCCCGACCGAGATGGCACGACTGCTGGAACGGGTGCTGGCGCGACGCGCGACCCTCGAGTTGCGTCACCTTGCGAACCATGGGGCCGAGGACCTGCTGCCGGGTGATGTCCCCGGCGAGCAACGACTGTACCGCCATCGTTTCGAGATGGAGCTCGAGGGTCCGTACCTGGAAGTGCTGGCCTATCTGGAGGATCTGGAGGGTTTGCCGTGGCGACTGTACTGGCAGGCCATCGAAATCGAAACGGACAAATATCCGCGTAACCGCGTACGCATTGAAGTAGCGACATTGTCGTTACACGAGGAGTGGATCGGTGTTTAGAGCTTTAATAATGGTGACGGTCTGTTGCCTGCCACTGGCAGCCGAGGAACTCAGTGACCCCATGCGTCCATGGGACGCGGCACCGCAAGCAACGGTCGGGGCGACCACGAAACAACAATTCAGACTTACCGCCATCCTGTATTCGCAGGATCGGCGTGTCGCCATCGTCAATGGCCGCACGGTCGGCGAGGGTGATCGTGTCCACGGCGCCTATGTGCGCAAGATTAATCGTCGCAGCCTGGTAATCGAGGCTGATGGGTCAGCATTTCGGCTGGCTCTGCCGCAGGCGGCGACCGGCATCCGTCACAGGAGTGAACGATGAATTTCAGGCTGATTGTTGTCAGTGTATTTCTGCTGTCAGGTGGCTGCGCCACCACGCCGCCAGCCGAATCAGATACGCAGCGGGCTATCCACAGCGCCCTCGAGGCCGCGGTGGTAACTGCGCCGGCAACCGCAACCACAACAGCACCACCCGGAGCAGTGCGTGATGCGCTTTTGCCGGCGCCACAACCGATTCCAGGCTCCGACTCCGCACCTGCACGCTTCGACGTCGATGTCACCCATACGCCGGCCCGCGCCTTTTTCATGAGCCTGGTGGAAGATACTAAGCACAACATCGTCGTCCACCCCGAAGTCAGCGGCAAGATTTCGTTGACCATGAAGAATACGACCATTGCCGAAGTGCTCAACGCTGTGCGCGAAGTCTATGGCTTTGACTTTCGTCGCAACAAGGGTGGCTGGATCGTGATGCCGGCCTCGGTTCGCACCCAGATTTTCCAGGTCGACTACCTGAACCTGCAGCGTGGCGGTGTCTCACGCACACGCGTCAGTTCGGGGCAGCTCAGTCAAACCAGCGATAATGAATCCGGTGTTGCCGGCACCGGCACCGGTAGTGGCAGCAGCGACAACTCCCGCCAGCTGGCGGGTACCCGTATCGATACGACGTCCGATACCGATTTCTGGCTTGAGTTGCAGCAAACACTGACGGCGATAGTCGGTCCCGGGAACGATAGCCGGGTCGTCGTTAATGCCCATTCCGGGGTTATCGTGGTGCGCGCAATGCCGGCGGAGCTACGCGCTGTCGATGCCTACCTGCGCACGGTGCAGGCCACGGCTCAGCGGCAGGTGGTTCTCGAGGCCAAGATTATCGAAGTCGAGCTCAACGACGCCTTCCAGTCGGGGATCAACTGGGTTGCCGTGGCCGACACGGCCGATGGCGACAATTATTTCTTTGGTCATCGCGCGCCTGACCAGCCTTTCGACACCGCGCTGGAAAGTCTGGGTGGCAGCGCCGTCAACGTCAGTCCTGGTGTCCGTACGACAGGTCTGGATGGTACGACCCTCGGCGGTGCATTTGCGCTGGCGCTCGATGTGGGCGATTTCAATGCCTTTATTGATCTGCTCGAAGTGCAGGGTGACACTCGTGTGTTATCGAGCCCGCGGGTAGCGACGCTCAACAATCAGAAAGCCGTTATTAAAGCCGGCACCGACGAATTCTTCGTCACCGATGTATCGAGCAACACAGTTACCGGCACTGCGGCGGCGACCAGTCGCGATGTCGAGCTAACCCCATTCTTTTCCGGTATTGCGCTCGATGTGACGCCGCAAATCAGTGCTGATGGCCACATTACGCTGCACATACACCCGACCGTCAGCGAAGTCGTAGATCAACGCAAGGACCTGACGATTTCCGGCGAGACCGATCGATTACCGCTGGCGTTTAGCCAGATACGCGAATCCGACAGCATTGTGCGCGCCCGCAGCGGCCAGGTCGTGGTTATTGGTGGACTAATGCGTTCATTGAGTCGCGAGGAATCGTTCGGTGCGCCGGGTCTGAATCGCCTGCCCGGCATAGGCTCGTTGTTCCGCAACAAGCGCCAGGTAGAACGCAAGACCGAGCTGGTAATCCTGCTGCGGCCAGTCGTGGTCGAGGACGACGCGAGTTGGGCGCAGACGGCCAGCGAGTCATTCGATCGGATCACCCAGTATTGAGCCGGGGCTAGCCGCATGTATCTGGAGCATTTCGGATTTCGCGAGTTGCCATTCTCGCTGACACCCGATACCGAGTTTTTCTTCGGTAGCGCACATCATCGCGATGTGCTCAACGTACTGCGGGTAGCGTTGCGTTCCGGCGAGGGCTTTATTGTCGTCAGCGCTGAAATCGGGCTGGGTAAGACACTGTTGTGCCGGCTGCTTTTGCGTGAGCTGGACGATGAGTTTACAACGGCATTCATTCCCGACCCGCAGTTGTCGCCGCGGGCGCTACGCATTGCGCTGGCGGAAGAGCTCGGCGTAAACCTGCGTTCGAGCTGGACTGAGGAACAGGTGCTGCGACACGTGCAGCGCGAGTTGATGAGCCAGGCCAGGAGCGGTCGCAAAGTGTTGCTGCTGCTGGATGAGGCGCACCAGTTGCCGCCACAGACACTGGAGTCGGTACGCCTGCTGACCAACCTCGAGACGGAGAAGTCCAAGCTGCTCCAGGTGGTACTGTTCGGGCAGCCTGAACTCGATCGACGGCTGCTTCATCCGACGCTGCGCCAG
>JABDKV010000159.1 GCA_013002045.1 Gammaproteobacteria bacterium | reverse complement strand
CAACTGTCGGGCAACATAGCAGGCAAAAATGTCATCCCCGGTGTAATCCAGCGTCTGCTGGATTACCAGGTCATGACCAACGCTAATATGAATCAATATAAAAAGCGCCAGCAACAGATTTCGCGTGAGTCGATGCACAATGTTAACGAATCCATCGATAGCATCGATCGCCATATTCTTGCGGCGAAAGTCGTTCGCGATAGCGCCGCGACGACATTGATGATTGGCTCTGTAGTCCTTAGTGGTGGGGCGGCAGCAGCGGCTATCGGTGGTAATGCGATGGTCTCGGGTGCCAAGAAATACGCGGAAACCGAACGCATTCACGACGCTGTTATTAGCGCCGGTACGGAGATCGTATTTGCAAGGGTGAAGTTCGGGAAAGGGGTTGGCGGTGAGTTATTGCTTGCCTTCGCCAAGAGCGGTGTCGAGAACGGCGCATTATGGGCGGCAAATGACTTTGGCGATATGGCAAAAGGAAAAACCGCACTTTATGAAACCGTTCGGGACGCCGCAGTTGACGTCGCCGTCGGCGAATTGCTGAACACCAGACTGGTCCGGCAAGGTATCGTCAAAGCCGCTTTTCCGCTGCACAAGCAGATGCGTGTGGAGATGCGACAGGCAACCGGGCTGTTGCGTGGGAAATCGGTGACGTTTGGTAACGGCAGTGCAGCGACGAAAATGCTGAAGTCGTTACCGCAAGCTGCGCTGAAGGCGGGCGGCAAGAAAGCGATCGACTACAGCGTTAGCCAGATCACAGCCAAAGATGCCACGCCTGTGCGGCAGTCGATTCCGTACTGGGAAAACAGCCGCCAGGCTGTCGGTATTCGCAAGCTGCAATAGCGGCTACATCGGGCCCAACGGAATCGCAGTGCCGTTTACCTTCAGTTCACCGGCGCTGAATTCAGCATCGGCGCGTAAGCTGTTGCCTTCGATGCGCAGCAATCCCTGTTGCATCAGCATGTCGATCATGCCGGCTGCCTGTTGTGCGGCGATTGCCTCTATTTGTGCAGGGCTTATTTGCTCGTCAGGCGGCAGGCTGCCGGCGATCTGACCTTTCATTACGGACTGCGCGATTTGTGTCGCAATCACCTGGCTGGTTTCCAGATAGCCGCTGGCGTTGATCAGTCCGACCAGCATCATCGGGTTAACAAGCATGGCCGGGTCAATATCGTCGGGAATGTCGCTGCCATCCATGGATACGTCGAGATCCAGCGTGAATGGCTCGCCGTTGTAGTTGAATTTTACCGGCGACAGTCGTAGCCGGGGCGAACCTTTGATGATATCCGCCAGCATCGGCGCCATCTCGGTGTTGATTCGCGCCGCCTGCTCAGGGTCGTCGAGGTTGATGGCCATGTCCTGGTACAACTCGATGTAACGAGCGTAGGCATCAGCGTCAACATCGCTGATCTCGATGGTAACTTCGAAGTTGTCGATCTCCGACTCGGGCATACCGCTTAGCGAGCCAAGCGCGTAACGCACCTTGGCCTGCAATTTCTCACCGCTGGGATCGAGATTGACGTGGCCACTGGCGTTGAGCTTCGACACCGTGATTTCAACGGATTGGGGCAATGGGACATTAACGGTTATACCGTCCAGCGTCATGCTGAATTCGCCTAGCCACAGGGTTTGGTTGCGCAATGTCTGGTCGACGCTGAAAGCCAGGCCCTCGGCAGTTACCTCACCGTCGTCACCCAGCATGCGCAGCCGCTCACTGCCGCCCTCTGCCTTGAGCCGCATCGATTGCAGGTCGAGAACGCCGTGTGCGTCAAAGCCGGTAAAACTGTAAGCCAGTTCTTCGTTTTCGTTCGACACCGGCGGAATATCGTAGTGAAAAGTGAGTGTGTCGCCAAAATCAAAGGTGCCGCGGGCCCGTAACAGGTAGGGCAGGTCATTGTCGGCAACAAACTTTGCCAGCTCACCGTCGGGCGGCATTAGTTCACTGTTGAATCCGGCGATACCGAGCCCGGGTCGGCGGACCAGGAACGGGCCGTGATGAACGTCGAAGTCGACCTGCATTTCGCCTTGCAGAAATTCTTCCAGGTCCGACCTGAAGTCGGGGTCGTCCATCGCAGCGCCAGCCATTTGCGCCCGAATGCTATTGGCGTATTCCTCGGTCAGTCGCACAGCCATGACCCCGTCGCTGGAGTAAAGGCCGCGGTCGTAGTCTGTAAGCCTGTACTCGATATAAGGATTGGGCTCGGGAATCTGCAGCTCGGCGCGAATGTTCGATTCGAGGAACATACCGACTACCGGTGGTATTGCGGCCAGCACTACCAGTGCCACCAGAATCGTTACCGCTATGACTCGTCCCATCGCCTTTGCTCCGACTCGCGAAAATTAAGCGCTGCAGTATACAGCGCCCGGTCACACGGTTTGAAACCGGACGCTCAGGCCCGTGACCCGATCGTCAGCCTCCGGGGTGCCATTGCCCGGCGGCGACGGTAGTCGATGACGGTTATCTGGGATACAGTCTGGCCCGTATTGCTGTAGCGGATTTCCAATATGACCACGCTTTCGATGCCGAAAGAGCGCCTGCGCTTTGTCCTGATGGAGGGAATTCATCCCGTCGCGACGGAGGTATTGCAACAAAACGGCTACTCATCTATCACTACGGTAGAGCGGGCCCTGACCGGTAATGAGCTGCGTGAGGCGATTGCCGATGCTCACTTTATCGGTATCCGCTCCCGCACCCAGCTCACCGAACAAGTATTGACCGCAGCACCGCGGCTGGTCGCGGTGGGCTGTTTTTGCATTGGCACCAACCAGGTCGATCTCGTAGCAGCCGAGCGACTTGGAATTCCTGTGTTCAATGCCCCGTTTTCCAATACCCGCAGTGTGGCGGAACTGGTGCTGGCCGAAATCGTATTCCTGCTGCGAGGTATCCCGCAGAAAAATGCTGCTGCTCATCGAGGCGAATGGCTCAAGTCAGCCTCGGCCGCATTTGAGGCGCGTGGCAAAACCCTGGCAATCATCGGTTATGGCCATATAGGCAGCCAGCTTGGCGTGCTGGCCGAAGGTCTCGGCATGAGGGTGATCTATTACGATATCGAGAACAAGCTGCCGCTGGGGAACGCCACGCCCACGCCGGACCTGCACTCGGTGCTGGGCCAGGCCGATGTGGTGTCGCTGCATGTACCGGAAACACCGGAAACGCAGCTGATGATCGGTGCCAAAGAGATTGCGGCGATGCGTGATGGTGCACACCTGATTAACGCCTCGCGTGGCACGGTAGTCGATATCGAGGCGCTGGCCGAGGCGCTGCAGTCGGGCAAACTGGCCGGTGCGGCCGTTGATGTTTTCCCAACCGAACCAAAGTCCAACGCTGACGAATTCGTCAATCCGTTGCGGCGTTTCGATAACGTCATCCTGACGCCGCACATCGGTGGCAGCACCCAGGAAGCACAACGCAACATTGCCGAAGACGTGGCCTCAAAGCTGGTCCGCTACAGTGACAACGGCTCGACTAATGGCGCGGTTAACTTCCCGCAGGTATCGCTGCCGCAGCACCTCGACAAGCGCCGCATCCTGCACATGCATCACAATGTTCCCGGTGTGCTCGAGCAGATCAACCACATTTTCTCTGAGGAAGGTGTCAATATCGCTGCGCAATACCTGCAGACTTCAGCCAATGTCGGTTACGTCGTCATGGAAGTTGAACTCGACGACGCGATGCCACTGGTGGAACGCCTGCGTGGCGTACCGGGAACGATTCGGGCGCGGCTGCTGCACTAATGAACGTCGCGAGCGCGCTCCAGAGCATACGCGAGGTGGTCGGTCCGCGAGGCCTGGTTGACGACTCCGATGCCGCTACCTACCTGACAGACCAGCGCCGGCTTTACAACGGCGAGGCAGCGCTGATTGTGCGGCCGGCAACAACCGACGAAGTGGCTCGGGTATTGCGTGTTTGCAATGAAGCCGGCCTCGGCGTCGTACCGCAGGGTGGCAATACCGGCTATTGCGGTGGCGCAACGCCGGACGATGACAGTAACCAGGTATTGGTGTGCCTGGATCGTCTCAACCGGGTACGTGCGATCGACAAAGTGGGTATGACCATGACGGTCGAAGCCGGCATGGTGCTGGCACGGGCGCAACAGGAAGCTGAGGCCCACGACCTGTTATTTCCATTGAGCATGGGATCGGAAGGCAGTTGCCAGGTTGGCGGGGTGCTGTCTACCAATGCGGGTGGCCTGGCCGTCCTGCGCTACGGCACCGCGCGTGATCTCGTTCTCGGACTCGAAGTCGTGCTCCCGGATGGGCGCGTCGTCGATGGGCTGACCGGCCTACGCAAGGACAATACCGGCTACGACCTGAAGTCACTGTTCGTCGGCGCCGAGGGTACGCTTGGAATTATTACGGCCGCTGTACTGAAGTTGTTTCCGCGACCGCGGTCACAACAAACTGCGTGGATTGCTATGGATAGCGCCGACTCGGTCTGTCGGCTGTTGTCACGCGCACGTCGCACCAGTGGTGACAGCGTCACTTCTTTCGAGTACATCACTCGTGGTTCTCTCGAACTGGTAGTCGAGCAGATCGACGATGCCAGCGACCCCCTCGACCAGCGCTACGAGCACTATGTACTGATCGAGTTGTCGAGCCCGCAGGATGAAGAAGGGTCGCGAGCAATGATCGAGGCTTTGCTGATGGAGGGCATGGAACGCGGCGATATCGTCGATGGCACCATTGCCGAGTCCGGTCAGCAACGCGACAAGCTATGGCGGCTGCGGGAGAGTGTGCCCGAAGCCGAACGCCACCGCGGCCAGGTGATCAAGCACGACATTTCGGTGACTATCGACCGGATACCGGAATTCCTCGCCGCAGCACCCGATCGGCTGGCCGCAATCGCACCCTGCTTGCTGTCGATCTACGGACACATAGGGGACGGCAACCTGCACTACAACCTGTTACCCAACGATCCGGCGAAACCATTTGCCAATAACACAGCGTCAGCGCTTGCGGATGCGATTCACGCGCTGGCCGTCGAACTCGGTGGCAGCTTCAGCGCCGAACACGGTGTCGGTAAACTTAAGAAAGATGCACTTGCCCGCTTCAAAGATCCTGCCGCGCTCGACACCATGCGCCTGATCAAAAACGCCCTCGACCCCCGCGGCCTGATGAACCCCGGCAAACTCCTGTAACCGCGGCGTCACCCGCGCTTCCCTCCCCCGTAGGAGCGGCTTCAGCCGCGATCCCTCCCCGTAGGAGCGGCTTCAGCCGCGATGGATCGCGCAGCGATCCGTAGGAGGGACTTCAGTCCCGACCCCCTTCCCGGCGCTGAAAAAACATCATCGCGAGAAAGAATCGCGGCTGAAGCCGCTCCTACGAAAGAGGGAGCGGAAAATAGCTTGTGGGAAAGAATCGGGGCTGAAGCCCCTCCTACGGCGGCTGCGCCGCCATCGCGGCTGAAGCCGCTCCTACAGGGGAGGGAGACGGGAGGTCGCGGGGGCGCTGGGGGATCGCTTAGGATGGTGGGATGGAACTGATCGTTTTTGATCTCGACGGGACCTTGCTCGATGGCAACGCCGAGATCTCAAGCTATACCAGCGACACACTGCGCATGCTGGCGGCACAGGGTATTGCCTATACGGTTGCAACCGGTCGCACGCTACACGCCTCGCGCACACTGCTGGACGGCCAGGGTTTCGCATTACCGCAAGTGTTCAAGAACGGTGTGCTGGTCTGGCATCCGAACGATCAACGCCTGACCAGCGGCGCGCTGCTAACGATGCGCGAAGTCGATCGTGTCGTCAGCGCCAGCACCCGACACGATGTAACACCCTTCGTGTTCACGCTTGATGCCACGGTTTACCATCCCCGACCGATCAACCGGATCGAGCATCAGTTACTGGTGCATTTCGATCGTCGCGGTGCCGACAACACGCGAATGCTGGACGAGTTACCCAACGATGCCGAGATAACTCATGTCAGCGCGATCGGTCCGGCCGCCGCCATTCGCGGTATTCTCGACATCGTCTCTGCCGAAGAACACCTGGTGGCCTACTCGGGTGTCGCTTACGAAGGTCAGCAGTGGCGCTGGCTCGATGTACACCACAGCAATGCCAGCAAGGGTGGAGCGATAGTCGAACTGAAAGAGCAGCTCGGATTCGAACGTGTCATTTGTTTCGGTGATAGCGAAAACGATGTCAGCCTGTTCGAAATCGCCGACGAAGCCTATGCGCCAGGAAACGCCGCGGCATCAATCAAAGACGCAGCGACAGCGGTGATCGGCCGCCACGACGAAGAAGGTATCGCCCGCTTCCTTCGACGACGTTTTGATCTCGATTAATTAAGACTCCGGTGCCTGGTCGCCCACTTTGCAACGCACGGACTCGGGTGTGAACAGGATGTAGCTGAATTCCTGCGGCTGCCACGCCATTGTCGTGACCCCTTCGATCCAGACGATGGTAGCCCCGGCCGGCACCTCACATTCCACCGACTCGTCGAGATACGGTTCGCTGCAAGCCACCCTGTCGATGAAGCGAATCTCGCGAGCACCGAGTGAGCCCACTAATTGCGACCGGTCAAGGGCGCGCAGCGTGGCGACAGGATCGAGCAGGTCACAGCCGACCACCGGTGTCGCCCGGGCCTGACTAACACTGGCTTTGTGCTCCCCGCCTGAGTCGCACCCGGCGATCGCAAATAAGGCAGTCACCACCAGCAGCCTGTTCAGCGAATTCATAGCGAGATCCTTTTTGGTTTTCTCTCGTCAACCGTAATAAGAGCAAAAACAGCGTCAGCTTTCTCCCTTGTTTCCGCTTGCAGGCTGATCGACTGCCGGCCAACGAATGCCCGCAACAGCCGGAGGGCGGCATAAAACCAAGCAAAAACAGAGTGATAAGTGACATCACCATTTAGCTGGCGAGCAGTGGCCCAAATCTTGCTAAGTCAGTCATGACTAACGAATTGCTGAAGGTATCGACTATGAATCTTGACGGACAACCTGTACTGAGCACTTCGCAACGACACCACCTGCAGCGGACGTTACAACAGCGCCGTCAGGGCCTGATCGATGCGATTTGTGGCCTCGAGCGGGCATTGGTACGCGGTGGTGGCCGGCTGGCTGATGCCGCCGGCGCTGCCGAAGCGCATCGCCGCGGGAAGTTGCTACTCGAATATCAGCGCACCATGTTGCGTGAAATCGAGGCTGCGCTGGTACGGCTGGCCAACGACGAATTTGGTATCAGTGAGAAGACTGGCGACCTGATCGACTGGGAACGACTGCAACAGATGCCCTGGGCACGCTCGGAACCGGCTGCCGGCGATACCCCGTATCCCGGCCACTGAGTCGGCGCCTTACTCTGCGGCGGTCGGCGAGGCACGCCACGCGTCGGCAACCTCCGCCGGCTTCTCATTGAGCGTGTGCAGAAATGCGACCAGTTGCTTTTGCTGGTCTGCGTCGACCTCCAGCGGCAGCAACTCGGATTTGCCAAAGACACTGTCCGGTGCAGTGACGTAGTGGGCGACTACCTGCTCCAGCGAGCTAAAGTTGCCGTGATGCATATACGGCGCGGTGCGCGCTACGTTGCGCAGAGTCGGCGTGCGAAATGCCGATACCAGCTCGGCACCTTTATCTTTCACGTAGCGTAGTTCCATACAGTCGTCCGGCTCAGCGTCACTGTAGGTCCCGAGACAACTGAACTCACCCTGCTTTACCAGGTGAACGCCACGCAGGCGACCCTCGCCCAGCGTGAATTCGTCTGCTGTTGCGATTGCCGTGTTGTGGAAGTCGTTATTCGACAGCAATGGCCCGTTGTGACAGTGAGTACAGTCGGCCGCACCAATGAAAAGTCTCAGCCCATGTTGTTCATCGGGTGACAGTAACGCGTTGGCCCGGTCAGGTTCGTTCGCAGCCAGGGCTTCGACATAGTCGTCAAACCGGCTGGGCCGCGGCAACAGACGGCGCTGATAGGCTTCCATTGCTTTACCAATATTGGCAAAGACCTGATTGACCGCGTCACGATCGTCGGCGTCCATTTGTTCCCAGGCCGTTAACTCATCGAGATTGCCGAGCGGACCCGCTGACGGTGGCAAATCCTTTAACGCATCGAGTTCTGCCGTAGTGCCAAAAACATCGGCATAGGCGTCGCGATAATGCTTAGCGATGACGTGCGCGTAGCGCGTCCGCGTACCACCATGCTCACGACCATCCTCGAGTGGACCGAGTGCCTGTCGCCACAGCGAGTCTGCGCGTCCGTCCCAGAACAGCCACGGACTGTAAGCAACACCGATCAGCGACATGGTGTGTCGATCCACCGCCGCGATACCGACACCACGTGGCAGCCCGTCGGTGAAATCCTGCTGTGGCTGGTGACAGCTGGCGCACGAGACCTTGCCGTTGGCGCTCAGGCGGGTATCGAAAAACAGCTGCTGGCCGAGCTTTGCTGCGCTGTCGTGATCAGCATGGCGATTCGACGCCGAGACCGGCAGCGGGGGCAGGTTGCGCAATGACAGCGAACGAATGACTGTCAGTTCTTCGTCGGTCCATTGTGGCGGCGCTGTTGCTACCGCAGCCTGATCATCCGATTGCGAGCAGGCGGCGACAGCCATGAATACGCACAGCCACAACAAAGACCAGAGCCCGGGTCGCACGCTCATCGTCAGTTACCAGTGGTGTCTTCGACGACGAACAGCAGCTGTAGCTTGTCGCTGCGATCGCCGTCGTCGATTTCGAGCCGTAGCTCCCAGATGCCACTCATGTTGAAGCGCAGGCCGCGCAGTACATATTCGCCTGGTGCATCGCCGGGCACAATTGCCGGGGAGGTTGGCAGTCCGTGACCATGCCCCGGCATGCCGCCATCGATTTTGAAGCGGGCGTTACTGACGGCCGCATTGTCGGCATCGGTCAGCTGCAGTACCCAGTAGTGCATGGCGTTGAGCCGCACCGGCTGCAAAGACGGTCTGGCAGCAAGCGTGTAAACGCCCTGCATGGACTGTTTCACGGGCAGCTCGTTGACGTTGGGATAATCCTGCTCCTGCGCCAGCGTCTGCGATGCAACGCTCGCCAGCACCAGTGCCAGGAGTAAGGGGATAAGTCGGTTCATTTGGCCAAGCTCCAACTTGCAGGTTGTAGCTGCCACCCGGGCCGCAACCCGGGTGGCAGTCAGTCAGGTCAGGGCGCCAGTCCGCTCGGTCCGGGATTGGCGCCAAAGTCATTGCGCATGCGGGTCAGGTCAAAGGTGTTGACCACGCCGTTGCAGTCAAGATCGGCATCATTGACGCCGCT
>JABDKV010000145.1 GCA_013002045.1 Gammaproteobacteria bacterium | reverse complement strand
GTACGCCACGGCTCGTTGAATCGTTGCCGCATTTCTTCCCTGAACACTTCATCCGCTTCGGCAGCATTTATCGTAATTACGCCGCTGGCATGACCCGTCGTCACGTTCATTTCGCTGACATTGGGATTGGTGCGTCGATCCTCTTTGAAATCGAACCGCAGCCTGGTCTCGTCAACCGGCAAACGCAGGAACAAAAGATCGTAGAGGAGGCGGCGTTTTGCCGCTTCCAGCTTGCGCCAGCGCTCGCGATTATCGGGTTGCGACAGGTCGGGTATGGTTTTGCTCGTGAGACAGGACAGGCAGTAGCCATGCTGACTATCGGGCTTCGCCAGCCAGTTGCAGCGAATGGCGCTGCTGCGATTGACGCAGGCACGCACGCCCGCCCCCACCGTTTCTTCGGCCTGCATTTCGAGAGATGCCGGATCAAACGCCAGCTCCCGCCCGCAATTGCCACAGTTGTGATTATCGAAATAGACAAGTTGGCCGCAACGGCAATGCATTCGCTTCATAATCTGGCCTTGGTTAGCCGTCTTCCGGCAAGAACCAGGTATCAACGACAACAAGATGTGCCGCACCCAGTTTCTTTTGCAGCACGTCCATAAGATCAGTGACCGCCGCACCGTCCAGATCCTCGGGCAAAGTGCCGGGCAGTGACTCCTCGGCATCGTCCAGGGCACCAATCAACGCGACGCTGCGCGGCAGCATCGCGGCGGTGCGTTTTGCCGTGGTAATGCAGCTTTGCATGGCGCGCGGGAACGCCTGGTCATTCAGCAGGAAGTCGATCACTGCGCGGCCCTCCACTTCAGGCTGGCAGTATTGCCGGTACATCTGGAAACCGCTGACTGACTTCAGGACATTGGTCCACAATGTCGAACCGTAACGCAGTACGAGTCGCTCGTTCTCCTGCAGGTACGCCGCTGCGACATCGATCACACGACTCGTCATGTCCGCGCGCTCGATGCTGGCGCCAAGCGTCAGGAAATGGAACGGACTGTGATGGCTCATGGTGTCGGCGAGGATACCGTTGATACCCTGGCAGCGTGCAATGCATTCACTCAGCACCTCGAAACGATTCTCACCGGCGGCCGTCAGCGCCAGGCGTTGGCGCGCGTATTGGTGCAGCTCATTGACGCTTTCCCAGCTTTCGTGCGGCAGCAGGTCCCGGGAGTTGCGGATATTATCGCGCGCCATCTGGATGGAACAGGCGAGCGACACTGCGCTGTTAGCATCGGCAAGCAGGAAATTGAGTATCTCGGTTTCAGATGGCCCGCGACCGGTCATCCGGTACGCGTCCCTGGCGCCGAAAATGGCTACCAGCTCCATCCACTCGACGCCGACTTCTTCGGGCAGGTCGAGCAGCAGCTGCGAATACTGCTGTACGATGCGCGCCGTGTTCTGGGCGCGCTCCAGGTAGCGTCCGGTCCAGTAGATGCGCTCCGCGGCCCGTGACAACATCAGTCCGCATCCTCAATAATCCAGGTGTCTTTGCTGCCGCCACCCTGGGAGGAGTTCACTATCAGTGAGCCCTTCTGCATGGCAACGCGCGTCAGGCCGCCGGCCGTCACCGACGTGGTGGCTCCCTGCAGGATAAACGGACGCAGATCGAGATGTCGTGGCTCGAGGCTGTCACCGCACAGTGTCGGCGCGGTTGACAGCGACAACGTCGGCTGGGCGATGTAATTGCGCGGATCGGCTTTCAGCAGGCGCCGGAATTGTTCATGCTCGGTGCGCGTGGCGTGCGGTCCCACCAGCATGCCGTAACCACCCGACTCATTAGCCGGCTTGACCACCAGGTCTGCGATATTGGCGATAACGTGATCGAGCTGCTGCGGCTCGGAGCAACGCCAGGTCGGCACATTCGGAATGATGGCGTCTTCACCGAGGTAGTAGCGAATGATGTCGGGCACGTAGGAGTAAATAACCTTGTCGTCGGCAACCCCGGATCCCGGCGCATTTGCCAGCGCCACGTTACCGGCCCGCCACGCGCGCATGATACCGGGAATGCCAAGCATCGAGTCCGGCCGGAAGGCCTCCGGGTCGATGAAGGTATCGTCGATTCGACGGTAAATCGTATCGACACGCGTCAGGCCGTCGATCGTTCGCATGTAAACACAATCATCGTCGCCGACAACCAGGTCGCTGCCCTCGACAATTTCGACGCCCATCGTGCGCGCCAGGTAGCTGTGTTCGAAGTACGCGGAGTTGAAGATGCCGGGCGTCAGCACCACAACCTCCGGCTTGCCCGTAACGCTGTCCGGCGCGATGGATCTCAGCATAGCGCTCAGTGCCGATGGATATTCACTGACCGGTCGTACGCGGTGGTTGCGAAAAATCGAGGGGAACACGCGCTTGATGACGTTACGATTCTCGAGCATGTAGGAAACACCCGACGGTACGCGCAGGTTGTCCTCGAGCACGTAAATGGTGCCGTCGGCATCGCGCACCAGGTCCGACCCGCAGACGTGTGCCCAGACGCCGTGTTTTGGCCTGACACCGCGGCAGGGCGCCAGGTAGTTTTTCGAACTGTCGATGACCTCCGCAGGAACGACCTTGTCACTCAGTATGCGACGGTCGTTGTAAAGATCGTCGATAAACAGGTTAAGCGCCGTGAGCCGCTGGACCAGGCCTTGCTCGACGCGATCCCACTCCGAGCCCGGTATTGCACGCGGAATGATATCCAGCGGCCACGCCCGGTCTATGTTTTCGCCTTCCGAGTAGATCGTGAAACTGATGCCCATGTCGACGATCGTGCTGTCGACGGCGCGCTGCCGGTCAACAAACTCATTGGGCTGCAGCGCACTGAAATACTCGGCGAGCAGGCGGGCATGC
>JABDKV010000128.1 GCA_013002045.1 Gammaproteobacteria bacterium | reverse complement strand
GCTGCCGCCGCTCTGGTCGAGCGCCGCTACAAAACCCTTGTCAGTACGTGCTTTCTTAAGTTGGTCGTCAAAAATGGCCATGAAAATGCTCTGCTCCGTCGGCTAATGTTGCAGGAATGGCGCGGCCACGGCGGCCGGCGCGCCTGAGGCGCCAAATAATCCCCCGTATCGGCCCCCGTTGCAATTGGCACCGGCCTCCCTCCCCCGTAGGAGCGGCTTCAGCCGCGATCCCTCCGTAGGAGCGGCTTCAGCCGCGATGGCGGCGCAGCCGCCGTAGGAGGGACTTCAGTCCCGACCTCCTTCTATTGAGCTCCGAACCAACACCTTCGTGATAAAGAATCGGGGCTGAAGCCCCTCCTACGGATCGCTGCGCGATCCATCGCGGCTGAAGCCGCTCCTACGAAGAATCGCGGCTGAAGCCGCTTCTGCGAGCTCAATTCAGTCGCCAGATCGTTGCGTTCAGAGTCGTGGCAAAACCCACCCACAGTGCGTACGGCACCAGCAAACCCGCCGCGACACGGCTGACCGGCCAGAACACGGCAATCGTCGCAATAATCAAAACCAGCAGCACCACGATGTCGATCAGCGCCAGTCCAATCGCGTGACGACCAAAGAACAACCAGGACCAGGCCGCGTTACAGACAAGCTGCGCGGCATACAATCCCATTGCCACGCCGACGCCTTCACGCTGCCAGACCAACCAGCCGGCAACAGCGATCATCACGTACAACACCGTCCACACGGGCCCAAATATCCAGTTGGGCGGGTTCCATTCCGGCTTCGCCAGCGTCTCGTACCACTGGCCAGGGGTAAACATAGCGCCAACACCGGCGATGGCAAACACGACAACCAGGAAACCAGCCAGGCCAAGCCACTTCATAACGCGCCTACTTACTGCAACGGCCGCACAATATACAGCACAGTCCCTGCGTTGGCTGCCAGCGACCCCGACACCGCAGCCAGAATAAGTACACTCCCTTATTGTGATTTTGGGGTCACGTAAGATTTAATGAAACTGTTGTTTATTAACCGGACAGCTTGATCTACATTTCAACCGCAGTAAGAGCTATCGCAATCGTACTGGTCTCGGTGCACTCAATCGCGTGCCAAAGCCTTGAACCAGCGCACTCTGACGATCCAATAGTCGGCATCTATTACCTGGCAAAAGTCGACGGCTCCGCAGTTCCGGCTGATGTCGACCATGACGGTGTCACACTCCATGTTCGTTCTGGCATGATGATCATCAGCGAGGACGGGACCTGTTTTAGCAGAACCCGCTTCGTGGATCCGGGAGGAACAGAGCAAGTACGTGAGAACGACGCCCGGTACCGGGTTGAAGAATCGCGACTAATCATGAATTGGGAAGGAGCTGGCGTCACCACCGGCGTGATCGACGACACCAGCTTAACTATGAATAATCACGGCATAATGTTCGAGTATCGCCGTTAATCTGGCGTATAGCCGGGCAGAGGTTGTAAGTATGAGACAGATACTGGTCATCGCGGATCCACCGGGTCAGACCCAACACACGATCCGGCGCGCGGTAAAACTGGCCCGGCGGCTTGGTGCTCGTCTCGAAATAGTCGGATTTGTTTACGAACACATCGGCAACCTGCCTGGCGAGCTAAGCGACAACCAGCTCGAAAAGCTACGCAGGACGCTGGTTCACAATCATCGGCTTGACGTGCGTGACGCGGTAAAGAAAGCCGTCGGTGAGAGCAACCTGAAGACCACAGTCACCGTGCATTGGGAAAAACGCGTCAGTGACTGGGTCATCGCCAGGCAAAAAGAAAAGTCGTACGACGCGATAATGAAAGGCGCCCATCGCAGCGAAAGCGCCCTGTACACACCGACCGACTGGCAACTGATGCGTGGATGTAATACGCCGGTACTACTGTTCGCCGAAAAACGCTGGAAGCGTGGCACTCACGTCATGGCGGCTGTAGACCTCGGCACAAAGACCCGCAGCAAGTCGCGGCTGAACCTCGAGGTGGTGCGACACGCGAGAATGATGGCCGATGCACTACGGTGCGAGCTTCATGTCGGGTACGCCATTCCGTTTTCGCCAGTTCTGCGGGATCTCGACGTAATTGACAAAGCAGAAGTACGTTTGCAGGGAAAGCAAAAGGCAGACCAGTTCCGTGCATCTCTTGCGCGACACGACATCGCCATCGATGGAATGCATGTCGCGACCGGCGCACCGGAAAAAGTCCTGGTGAGCATGGCTGCGAAAAACAACGCCAGGCTAGTCGTACTCGGCTGCGTCGGCCGCAAGCGACTCGCCGGCCGCGTCATTGGCAATACCGCGGAAAAAATCCTGCGATTACTAAAAGCAGACATCCTCGCAATCGCCCCATAACCCGTAGGAGCACCTGCGCCGCCCAATCCCCTGTAGGAGCGGCTTCAGCCGCGAAGGATCGCGCAGCGATCCGTAGGAGGGACTTCAGTCCCGACCTCCCCTGTAGGAGCGGCTTCAGCCGCGATGGATCGCGCAGCGATCCGCAGGGAGGATTTTCAGCAGGCGATGTTGTTCAGGGAGCGGTCAACCCACTCGCGGACTTCTGCGTCAGGGTCTTCGCGCAAGGCTTGCAACGGCGCAATGGCGCGCCCATTGCCGCAGGCTCCCAATGCACGGACGCTCCATTGACGAACCTCTGCATCGCGATCGCCAAGCATGCCGATCATGGCATCGGTGACCTGGTCAGATTCAACATCGCTGAGCGAGCGCACAGCCCATTGGCGCACATCGGCTGAGTCGTTTTGTAATGCTGCCAGCAGAGCATCAACTGACTGACCGACACTATTGGCGTCGAGCGAACGGACAATCCATTCTGTGACCGCCGCATTCGATTCCACGGCCAGCCGGTTGGCCAGCGCCGGTTGCACACGTTCATCATTGGCTTCGTTTAATACGCGCACAACCCATTCCCGAACTTCGGCATTGCCGTCGTCGAGCGACACCAACAACGGTTGCACACGAACTGCATCGCTATGACTATCAAGCGTGCGTACAGCCCACTGGCGCACTTCGGCATCGCTGTCCTGCAACCGATCCACCAACATCGGTGCAATGCGCGGTTCATTCCATGATCCGAGCGAACGAACAGCCCACTGCCGTACGCGCGCGTCGCTGTCATACCCCGCCTGGATCAGCGGATCAACGACCCGAGGCGCGTCGGATTTTCCTAACGCCCACGCGCTGGCGCCGCGCGTCATTGCATCGCGGTCTGTCAGCCCATTGATCAACGCATCGATGTCATCGACAGCCACGCCGATCTTTTCCAGGTGCCGGGCAAAGTCACGGCTATCGGATTGCCAGCCCCGCTGTTCCGGCTGTTCGCCGCTTACCCACTGATCCGCCTGTGCCCAGGCCAGGCTCGACAGCGGGACCAGCATCACAGCAACCGCAAGAGCGATCATGAGTTGCGCGCTGGCTGATGCGCGGCTGCGATTTCGTTGGGTATCGAGTATGGCCATGATTCTGCCCTCAAGTTGAGAACGCGCCGCCATCACGGGCGCGAGACTGTGTTGTTGCTGATAGGCGACGGCCGTGGTCAGCAGATGATTAGCGTAGCCGGTCGCCGAACCGCCATGGTCAATGGCGATGTCGTCGCAGGCGTGTTCACTCTCGATAGCCAGACGTCGCTGCAGCCACCAGGCGAGCGGGTTAAACCAATGCAGGGCGCAGCTGATGTGAGCAATTAAATAAAACAGCACATCACGACGCATGACATGCCCGAATTCATGTGCAAGCACATCGCGCCGGCGCTGCTGCGACCATCCATGACAATCGGCCGGCAGCAAAATTACAGGATGACTCAAGCCCCACGCTGCAGGCATCGAATTAGTGTCGCGGACTTTGAGTTTTACCGATCGCTCGAATTCGAATTTCTGTTCAAGCTGCGATAGCAAAGCCTGCCAGTCCGTATCAGCGAGATCTGTCGCGCGCCGCGCGTCCTGTTGCATAGCTAATCCGCGCATCACTAGCAGCAACAGCAATCCGGTTGTGCCGGACAGCCAGATGATGGCCAGCCATCGGGTCAAATCGATTGGTGTCTGCCTCACCGATTCCACTGCGGTCTCAGGCACCGCGGCCGGCTGCACCTGAACTGTGCCCCTGGGTGCGGCCACTGTCATATCGTTGCCGTACACTGCCTGTGGTTGTGGCAGGACTTCCCATGCGGGCACCAGCTGCCCGAGTACAGGTGTCAGCAAGCCAGCCAGGAGCGCTGTCACAGCTACGGTATGGCGCACAGCTGCCGAGGCGCGCGGCATCGCGAGCAAAGCAAGACTGGCGACGAGGAAGATCGCCGTCACCTTGGCAATTACCAGTAACGTCATTTCGCGTTCTTCCCGGCGGTTTTGATCAAATCCCGGAGTCTTTTTAGTTCATCAGCGTCGAGGTTGGCCTTCGGGTCAGCCAGGTGTGCAGCGACCGCCTCGCCGAGAGAGCCATCAAAAAACGTCTCGAGCACGCCCGCCAGTGCCGCCTTGGCTGCACGCCTGCGCGAAGTTCTTGGCCGGTAGATGTGCTTGCGGCCGCTGCGCTGGCGTCGCACCTGGCCCTTGTCTTCCAGTATTCGCAGGTGTGTGCGGATAGCAGTTTCAGTCGGCGGGTCAGGCAACTCGGCCGCGATTTCCGTCACCGAGGCCTGCTCATGGCGATACAGCACATCCATGATCTGGCGTTCGCGACGACTGAGGTCCTGATGTGGGTGTTTCGACTGCTTCGGCATGGAGGCTCCTTCTTTCCGCTAACTTTTTAGCGGTTCAGCCTCCGGTTGTCAAGACTTATCGCCAATTTTTTAGCGAATCTGCGCAGGCACGGCTCCGGTGACGATTACGCGCAATTTCGTAGGAACGGCTTCAGCCGCGATCCGATTCGGTGGTCTGGCCCGTCCTGATTGATCCAGCGGTAGTTCGCAAGTCCCTTTTAATAGGATCTCCTGGGGCCGTAATGGGACTCGGTGCGCTCTGCGAAAAACGCCGTCAGCAAATCAACGGCGCGCGCGTCCGTATCGCCGTAACCGATACCCTCGGCATACAGTGTTGCGGCAGCAACATCGCATGCAAAGTCGATCGCCCGGGCAGCTGCCCGCTGTTCGTCACCGTACTGTCGTTGCTGCAGACGGTAGGCGTGTTCATTAGTCCGATGCAGCGCAGCGAGGATACAGACTTGTTCGGGAGCCGATGCGGCCGACGTCCAGTCTGGCTCAGGCGCACCAGCATCACCTTCTAACTCGCACAGGTTAAAGAATATAGCGGTTGTGACATCGGCGCATTCGGCCGGTGGCTGCAGTGGTTGCTTCCCCAGCTTGCCGAGGTCCGCCGCTTTGCGTTCTTCATCGAGCTGTTGCTGGATTATTGCCCGCTGCAGCACCTCTACATCAGAGGTTTTGTTGGCGGCACGATAGCCAAAGTAAGTAATCGCCGCGATGACAATACCACCGACAATCAATATAACGGGAAGAGCCTTTTTCATGTCTGTTCCACCTGTGTGATCCGTTAGATTTCCAAACGATCAATTTCCCCGTGGAAATCCCGCTGACCGTTCCCGGGCCGGGCTTCAGGAATTCAACTGGGATTCGAACACCGTAACACGGTAGCAAAACGCCTTAGCTAATTTCTATTGGACCGGAATTCAAGAATTTGACCATTTTTGCCGTTAACGGGGATGTGCTGCGTCTGAAATCACAGAAAAGGGTCATGTTGCCAATGACATCGCTGAAGTCACAGCGAGGCTACCTGCTGGTCGCGGTAGCGTTGTTGCTGGCATCGATTGCAGCGCTCAGCCTGGTGCTTAATCGTGAGGCGGTAATTACGTCCCAACGGGTCGTTGGCGAAAGCGAGACCCAGGCACTGCAGTACATCGCCGAAGCCGGCCTCCATCACGCCGGCTGGGAAGCCAATCAACGCAACTGCAGTGCCTATAGCCTGCCGCCGACGCCGTTTGCTTCGGGAACCTACAGGGCCACATTCCGCCCGGACCAAGGCTCGCCGGTCAGGATTACGGCAACTGCTGCGTTGAAAAATGGCGCAACACGCAGCATCACGAGCGATCTGACACCGGTATACCAAACTACTCAGAAACTGGTGAGCCGCTCAGACGCCGACGGCAAAGATGCCTATATTTTCGAGAAGCAGCCCGGCATTAATTTTGGCGACACAAACGACGTCGTTACGACTTCAAAGGTCGGCGAAGAAAAACGCGCCCTGCTGAGATTCAACGTGGCGTCGGTTCCACCGCAGTCAAGGGTGATTTCAGCACAACTGCGACTGTACCAAACCAACGACAGAGATGAGCAGAAGCTCAATGTCTTCGCCCTGAGCGAAAGCTGGATCGAAGGTGACGGCAGCACCGGCGTCAACTGGACACAATACGATGGTGCCTCAAACTGGACCCAGGCAGGCGGCGATTACTTGTCGCCTGCACCGGCCAGCTTCATCAGTTCCGGTAAAGGCTGGAATGAAATCGACGTCTTGCCGCTGGTGCGTGATTGGGTAGCGGGGACGATCCCCAATCACGGCTTGCTACTGGTGCAGGATCCATCAACACCGGAGATCCTGGAATTTGCCAGCTCGGAACGCTCTGACGCCACGCTGCGGCCGCAGCTTGTCGTCGGCTTTGCCTGCGAATGCGGCGCGCCGGGCACCCCGGGCACGCTGGTCAGCCAACCCGATGGCGATGCCGGCAAAGACACCTACATCCTGAGTTCGCAGACCGGTTGGGGCTACAGCACCCAGGCCCTGCAAGTGACGGCGGATCGCCGCAGCCTGCTGGAGTTTGACCTGTCCTCGATCCCGCCTGGGTCGACCATCGACAAAGCGACGCTCGATCTCAACGTAGAGCAACTCAACACCGTGGGCGATATGGCCATCCATCGTCTCGAGTCCGCATGGGTCGAGGGCAACTGCAGTGGCGGCTGCACCGATGGGGCAACCTGGTTACAACGCAACGCAATCGATACCTGGGCAACTCCGGGTGGCGATATCCACTTCCCTGCTGGCGTGGTCCATAACATCACCAATACGGGTCCGACCAGTTTCGATATTACGGCGTTGCTGACCGCATGGGTGACTGACGGCATGCCCAACTACGGCATGGCGATGGTGTCTTCAGGTGTGTCCGCGTTCTTTACCCATGCTGAAAGCACGCAAGCCGCGAACCGCCCCAGCCTCAAAGTCGATTTTCGCTGTCCCTGTGGTGTCGCCTGCAAGGACGTCGGTAGCCTCAACGCCGGCTACCGGCTGCTGATGGTAGTGACCGATATAGCCACACCTACAGCCCACGAGCAGGCACAGCAATCGCTGTTCGAAAGCTGGGGTTTCAATGTGCGACTGCTCAGCGAGCAGGCTGACCAGCCTACTTTCGATGCTGAGCTCAAACAAAACGATGTGGTTCACGTCGGCAAGGATGTGCGTCAGAACCATATCGGCACCAAGCTCAGCGCGGCCTCGATTGGCGTGGTCAGCGAACTGGCGTCGTTGAACAATGAATTGGGGATCTCGCAGTCGGCAACCTATGAACCCGATACTGCAATCGAGATCGTCGATAACACCCATCACATTACCGCCGTGTTACCGCTGGGGCCGGTCACCATTGCCACCAAACCGGAGTCGTTTAAGTACGTGTCGACACCGGCTGACGGATTACAAAATCTCGCGACCACAGTCTCGGGGTACACGTTGGCCACGCTCGATGCCGGTGCCATTAATCTTGATGACGATCCATCGCCAGGCCGGCGGGTCATGCTGCCGTGGGGCGATACCACATTCGATGTCGCCAACCTGACCACCGCCGGGCTGACGATTTTGCGACGTGCGCTCGAATGGGCATCGGTGGCAACCGAAGGTGGCGGCGGTGGTGGGCCGCCCTGTACCGGCAACCTCAATATCGACCTGGAAAGAACTTCGTTCGATGTAACCACCTACGGGCTCCCCAAGGCCGTTGCCTATGTGCCAAGCGGCGTCAGCATCGCCGGATCGCCGCTGCCAGCCGCCGGCGGCTGGGTGTTGCTTAACCCCACGGTCGACCGACTCGACTTCGTCACTATCGACGGCGTGTTGCTGGATAGTGTGTTTCTGGCAGTAGGGGAAAAACTCAACGGCATCAGCTTTATCGAAAACGGACCACACCAGGGTCACCTGGCGCTAACCGGTACCGATGAAGAATCACAGCAGTCCAGTGTCGTGATCGTCGATGTGGCCGGCAATCTCACTGCACACTGGAAACTCGGGCTGCCAAAGCAAACGGGCATTGCCTACATAGACGATGGCGGCTATGCCGGTCATTTCATCCTGACCAGTACGACCGGGGCGACCCTTGTCGATGACAATGCAAATGTGGTCGGCACACTCCCCTATGCACTGCCGCTGGACAACGTGCGATCTATAGAATACCTGCCTGGTGGAAACCTCGTCGCAGTCGCCAACAAGACGGATTCCGATGTGCACATCCTGGAATTGTCCGGCACGTTACCGAATGTCAGTGCAACAACGATCAACCAGTGGGATACTGCCGCCTTTGGCGTAGTCGATCCAAAAGACGGTTTTGCATTCGACCCTGTCGCCTGCGAGTACGCGCTGGTGGAGAAAGCGGGCGTCAGGATGCGCCTGCTGATTGAGGGCACCGGTGGCAGCGGCGCCAGTGGCACCTATCGTGACGAGTTCAATGCCAAATCGTTCAGCGGCAACGATGGTTCGCTGAGCTGGAACAACACCTGGCAGGAAATCAACGAGAGTGACGGACCCACCAAGCAGGATGTGCGGGTCAAATCCGACCTGGGAATGGACTTCTCTTTGCGGATTCGCGACAACGATGGCGGTGGTGAGGGCGTGTGGCGCGAGGCTGACCTGTCGGGTTGCAGCAGCGCGTCTCTGAGTTTCAACTACCGTCGTCAGGACCTGGGTAACAGTAACGACTATGTCGCCGTGTCTGTCTCCGTCTCGGGCGGCGGCACCTGGACAGAATTGGTGCAAATCGCCGGGCCCGGTACCGACAGTACCTACCAGCCCGCCAGTTTCGATATCAGTGGCGCGATGTCGGGTGATACCCAGCTACGCCTGCTGAGTTCACCCACGCTCGGCGCCACCGACGAAGTCTTCTTCGACAATATCGAGATCAACTGCCTGCCCTGACGGCCCGGTTTACATAACCTATGTCCGTCACAATAGTGAGCACGGTCACACGTTCAGACCTGACATAGTGCAATACTGAGCGTGGATTCGATTACCCATGGAATGGGGAGAGCAGGCCTGAAAATGCTTTGGCGACAGGGAAAGTCGTGGCGCGACGAACGACTTGGATTGACGATGATTACCGCATCGCTGGTGGTCATCGTTTGCATCGCAGTGCTGTTGTTCCGTTACCAGCATGATGTTCGCAGCGAACGGCTGCGTAGCCAGGCGCTTGGGCTCGCCCGGGTCATGGCTGAAGTTCCTTACCAGCAACTGGTACCCGAGGACGGTAGCAAGAGCCTGTTACAGGCGTTGTATCTGGCCCACGAACGCAGCGATTTCGCGTACGCCACCATTCGCGATGTTAACGGCCAGACGGTTGTAGAGGTAACCGCCCCCGGTGTAATCGCACCGGCCGCATCTGCCATACCCGCCAACCAGTGGATTGCTGAACGCAGCACCGAACTTGGCAGCGGTGATGGCATCATCGAGACGCAGGCGCAGTTGTTTGCCGGAGGCGAACCAGCAGGCGCGATTGCCCTGGGCTTTTACGAGCCGGGCTACGGGCTCAGTTACGAGCAGTTGCCGTTTTTCGCCACGTTGGCCTTTGTGATTTTCCTACTGGCACCGATCTCGTACTTTGCCATGCGTCGCGAGATCCAGCCTTTACGGGCCGCGACCGAACAAATGGGCGCGATGCTGGCGGATGCACCAGGTGCGGAGTTGCAACCGTCCGGGGAATTGTCTGCCTTTATGGGTAACTTCAACGAGTTCGTCGACCGCATGCGCGAGCGCGTGGCCGAGCTCGAGCATGATCGCTCCACTATCCTGACATCGACCAAGCTCATCTCCTACCGCAAGGCCCGTATCGAGAGCGTACTCGAATCGTTGCCCGAAGCCTTGCTGGTGCTCGATGAAACCGGTTCGATCTCTTTTGCCAATTCCCGTATCGCTTCGTTATTCGGCGTCGAGCCGGAAGAACTACAGGGCTCGGGCAACCTGAGCTGGTGTCCCGACACCGAAGTGTGTGAATTCCTGTCGCGTTGCGCGCGCCAAGGTCCGGGTGGCTACGTCGCCAACGCGGTACAGTTCGAGTTAGACAGTTTCCCGGGCAAAACCTTTGCGGTGTCGGCCTACCCGTTGTTCGCGCCGTCCGATGGTGGCAAGACCCTGGGAACACTGGTGGTATTTCGTGACATCACAGTCGAGACCCTGGCCCGACAAAGCCGCGGTGACTTTGTTGCGCACGTGGCACACGAGCTGAAGACACCGCTGAACATACTCGGCATGTACAGCGAAGTGCTGCTCGACAGCGGCGGCAAGGACGAAAAACAACGCATCGAATGCATCAATGTTATCCGCGATGAAGTCGAGCGGCTGGCCGGGCTGGTGCGTAACCTGCTGAACATTACCCAGATCGAAATGGGCAGCCTGCAGCCGGACATCTCACCCAGCCGCATGCACGACCTGCTTCAGGACCTGTTCCGGCAGTTCGAAGACAGTCACCGTGACAGTGGGCTGCAATTTCATCTCGACGTTCCCCGCGACATGAGTGCGGTCAATATCGATAAAGGGCTGATGCGTGTCGCCCTGACCAACCTGATGACCAACGCGATCAAGTACAACCAGCCCGGCGGCACAGTGCGACTGAGTGCTGCTGAAAGCGATGACGCTGTCACCATCAGCGTCAGCGATGACGGCATCGGCATCGC
>JABDKV010000122.1 GCA_013002045.1 Gammaproteobacteria bacterium | reverse complement strand
ATTTGACACCAACGGCACCGGTCAACTGGTCGTTCCGCACACCGGCCACGGGCTCGCTGTCCGTGACCGTCGCCGGCGCGGATGTCACCGACCAGGATCTGGGGCTGACTTTCAACTTTGACCTGGCGGCCGACTGCACCTGCGGCTACGAAGACGGAACGTTTACGCAGGTCCCGATCACGATCGACGGGGACGTGACCGACTGGGCCGCTGTATTCTCCGACGGTGATAACAACGCCTGTGACGCCACAGACGATACCGACCTGGACCACCCCGTACAGTCTACCGGTCGCAACCTGTTGCGTACGGCCGTGACCTGGGATGCGACTTACTTTTCGATGTGGACCCAGCGCGTCGGCTCGTCCAACAATACCCAGAACTTCGTCTACTACGCCGACACCAATACCGACGGCATCCAGCAAAATGGCGAACCGGTTGTCGTCGCCAAATGGCAGGGCAATACCGGTAACGTGGTACTGGAGCTCTACACCTACAACGATCTGGGCAGCGGCGGCGACCCGGTGCTGGATTCTAACGGTTTTGCCGACGGCTACTCGATGCCCGGCGACCTGACCTTCGTCAAAACACTGACGATGCCCGATGGCGCCGGTCAGGGCTCGACCACAGGGAACATCGACGGGACGCAAATGGAGTGGACTATCGAGTGGACCGAGCTGGGTGTTCCGGCCGGTTCGGCCATCGGCTGGCACGTGAGCTCGACCAACTCCAACCCGGCCGCGGCGGGTCTGGGCGCACAGATCGACGACAACCTCGGCGGTTGCGGCGGCCAGTGCACCGGGTCGAACCAGTTCGCGGGCATCGTGCCCACGCCGATCGCGGCCGGCGGCGGCGACATCATTTACGCGGCTCACACGTTCACCAACACCGGCAATGGCCCGGATCTGTTCGACTTCACCTGGAGCTGGACGGGAGATTTTGCCCCCGCCAGCGTCACGTATTATCAGGATCTGGGCACGGTCGGAGAATTCGACCCCGGCGTGGACGTGTTGCTGACCGACACCGACGGGGACTCGGATCCGGACACGGGAAACCTTGCTGCCGGCGCAACGTTCGAGTTGCTGATCGCCATCGAGTTGCCCGATCCACCGGCCTCCGGCGTCTCCTCAGTGACGACTGCCGCAACCTCCAACTTCTTGCCGGGCTGCGGCGGCACAATTACGCCGGTGAGCGGCAGCGTGAACGATCCTTTGCAGATCGCTTCGGACAGCTTCAAGCGCGCCTTCCAGGTCGACGGCACGCCGATCGCCGATCTCTCGACCGTGCCGTCGGGCTTACTGGTGAAGTTCATGATTTACGTCACGAACTACGGTGGGCCGGTGAGCGATATGAGTCTGCGCGACGTGCTCGATCCCGCGTTCGTCTACCAGGGCGGCACAATGAAAGTGGACAATACGTTGGTGGCCAGCGTGGTCTGCCCGGGGGCGGTCTGTGACGAAGCGACGATTTTTTCCCAGGCAGACGGTTCCGGAACAGTGGTTGGCGACGGTGACGCGGTGACTGCGCTGATCGATGCCGATGAGGCCAGTTATGACGTTGGATCGCTCACTCTGCATCTGGGCGACCAGAACAACGTCAACAACGCGCAGCTTGATCTTGCGGCCGACAGTGTATGGGCACTGGTCTACACAATTCGAATGCAGTGATGCTCGCCGGCGCTAGCTGCCCGCGTTGTACTTTGAGCCGCTCTTCGATCCGATGCGGTGCCAGCAGTTCTTGTTGCCCGGTAACGGCGGGTTTTGGCCTATTGTGTTGAAAAACACAGGGAAGATTGGTCCGTGAACTGGTAAAGTGTTATCCCGTCAAATCGACGGGGATTTTGCCATGATGGGACGTAAAGGCTCGGATCAAGGGCAGTTTTTCTACTCTTTCAATCTCGACGATCACGTTCCACAGGATCACCTGCTTCGCGGCATCGATCGTTTTCTCGATCTGTCTGATCTGCACGAACATCTGGCACCGTATTACAGTCACACTGGCCGCCCTTCAATAGACCCGGAGCTGATGATCCGCATGCTGATCGTTGGCTATTGCTTCGGCATTCGCTCGGAGAGAAGGCTTTGTGAGGAAGTGGCGTTGAACCTGGCGTATCGGTGGTTCTGTCGTTTGAGTATCGAAGATACGGTGCCGGATCACTCGACCTTCTCGAAGAACCGCCACGGCCGGTTTCGGGATGCTGAGGCGTTTCGTTTTGTCTTCGAACAGGTTCTGCAACGCTGTATCGCCGAAGGCCTGGTCGGTGGGGAGGGCTTTGCGACGGATGCAAGTGTCGTGAAGGCCGATGCCAGTCGACAGCGACATCATGAAGGTGATGATGACGACGACTGGGGTGGCGGCAGCCGCGCCATCGATGAGTATCTCAGTGCGTTGGATCGTTCGGTCCCGCCGGGTGGTCAGCCCGCAAAGAAGATCTCGCAGACCGATCCTGCGTCCCGCTGGGCCTCAGCGCCGGGTGGGCCGGCATTCTATGCCTACTCCACCAACTATCTGATCGATACCGACGCCGGCATCATTATGGATGTGGAAGCGACACCGGCGAATCGCACTTATGAGGTGGCATCCACACAGACCATGATCGAGCGGGTTGAAGAACGCTTTGCGATGAAGCCACAGACGCTCATTGGCGATACAGCCTATGGGACGGCCCAAATGCTCGGCTGGTTGGTTGAGAAGAAAGAGATTACGCCGCATGTGCCGTTGTTCGACAAATCCGAAGGGAAAGCCGGCCTGTTCGGCCGCTCCGACTTCATCTGGGAAGCCGATGTCGACCGCTATGTGTGCCCGGGTGGCAAGTCGCTTCGACGCAACCGGCGTAAGTACAAAAAGAAGCGTGCTGACATCACAAAAGCCAATGTCATCATTTATCGTGCCGGGCAGACTGACTGCGCACACTGCCCGATGAAAGCTCAATGCTGTCCAACGCAACCGGCACGCAAGATCCAGCGCTCGATACACGAAGACGCGCGCGACCTGGTTCGTGGACTCACGAAGACCCAAGCCTACGCGCAATCACGCAAAGATCGGAAGAAGGTCGAGATGTTGTTCGCACACATGAAGCGGATACTAAATGTCGATCGCCTACGGCTTAGAGGAATCACCGGCGCTCGTGACGAGTTCCTGCTCACTGCGATTGCGCAAAACTTAAGACGAATGGCGCAATGGTTAGGGACAGGTCCGCCTGTTGCACTGGCAGAGGCAGTACCGTGACCGAAATAGAACGAATAAACGCTGCAACAAACGAATAACCAATCAAAAATCCGGCATCAGCCGGATGCGGAGACAACCGACTCAAGAAATGAACGCGAAATCGCTTGCCTCAGCCCCGAGTATTTCAACGGAATAGGCCGACTCTCGCCTGTGACGACCTTGATTCTTATGACAATGGACGGACCGCTTCACTGCAGCAAGCTGCCCGCCAGCTTTGCATTGCCGAAAAAGATGCTCGGTCGACTGCTTTGCACTTGGGACCTGCCGGCGAAGTGATAAGCTCTCGACAGGCGCTGAACGACCCCAAGCAGTCAAACGGCATTTCAGCTGCTCGCCGGTGCCCCTGACTCGTACCACGGCTTCGTCCGATTGACGATCCAGACAACGGACAGCATGACGGGTACCTCGACCAATACGCCAACGACGGTGGCGAGTGCCGCGCCT
>JABDKV010000085.1 GCA_013002045.1 Gammaproteobacteria bacterium | reverse complement strand
ATCGAGATCACGGCGCGCACGCACGCCTAGTAACGCGATATAGGCCGTAAGCTTATCGAGTTTCTCGTCATCCAGCTCAGCGACACTGGCATCGCAGCCGGTCTGCTGGCTGCCGCAATCGGCTTGCGGCATGACCGAGTTCAAAACGCCTATGTCGCCATTGAGTGCAGCAGCTACCTGGTGTCGCAGCTTTGCCTGGCTGGCCTTCCAGCCAAAACGTCCAACTCGGGTCTGCCCGGTTTCGGGATCGGTGACCAGTCGCAGGCGACCCGAGATGCCGTCGCTATCGGCGTCGTCAGGATCGGCGAGGTTTTCCAGGTCGGTTTCAGCAATCGCCTCGAGCAGTCCCATGCCAACCAGTTGTGGCGCAATGCGGGCGGCAAAGTTTGTCGGCTGGTATCCGGTGAAACTGTAGTTGGGTGAGCGCAAGCCACCGCTCTCAGTCCAGCTGGTGATCTGAATACCGCCTTCGCCGTTACCGGTCGTCGATAAAGGTTGCAGTATCGCGCCCACTTGCGGGTCCGGGTTGCCGCTGCCGTCGCTGACCGCAACGACGTATTGGTCCAGGTCTACCCCTGTCGCGGGTGGTAACGCACGACCGTTGCGTACATGGCAGGCAACGCAGGAGCGATTGACGTAGTTGCCGCCAAGAAAACCGGCCAGTTCATTGAAATCCGCATTCTCGGGCGCTTCGTTGTGCGAGCCATCACCGAAGTCGGTGTGATGTACACGCCGACCTTCGACAAACACCTGGCCGTTAATGCCGGACAGGTTGGTCGGCATTTGCAGGAAATGATTGTCGGGTTCGTCGGAATACTGGTAGGGCAGGGTGCCGTTACCTCCGAGCCAGCCCTGTTGCGGGATAGGGTAGGAATCCTCCAACTCAGTGGAAAAATCGCCAAATACGCCGCGCGCTTCCCATGGCACCAGGCCCTGGCCGACGATGTACAGGAAGGCCGTGCCATAGTAGTTGTCGCGTCCGTTGGGCGTACCCTGCAGGAACTGGCTTAGCTCGAATTCGAGTCGGTCGCCTGGCTGCAACGGTGCGTTAGTCTTGTTGTTGTAGCTCACGGCACGCGTGTAATTGAGATTACCAAGATCCGTCATCACCCCATTGTTGTGATACTCGGCGACGGTATTCAGACCGCGATAAAAAAACCGCAATTCAGCCTGCAATGGATGCAGAGGCCATTGAGTGGTGACATTGAAAGTAATCGTGTCCCCGCCCCGACCAATGGGGTCAACGATCTCGATTGCCGCCGTACGGTGCTCCCAGTAAAACGACAGGTAATGATCGTAGGCCTTATACTCGTCTTCTCGGGCGTGACGATCACGGGCGCGGTCGGCGAAGCGGGTAATTAGCGCCGTTGGCGTATCTTCCTGCAGCGCAGGTTCGAGGACGGTGGTCTCGTCGAACAGCGGGTCATATAACTGGATGTACTCGACTGTCCACCAGACACCACCCAGTCCCTGGCCGTTGGTGTCGCCGGGATTGGCGTCGCCTGCATAGAAGTACAGCGGCCGACCCTGGTAAGTAACCTGTGTGCTGCCGTCGTCACGAGTAATGCTGGCCAGGGACGCGGCGCCCGAGGGATTGCCATCGCTGACTAACAGCGGTGGCCAGGTCGTGGCGCAGCCGCCGTTACAGGTACTGCCACCGGTGCCGAGATCGTTATCGAACACATACAGAGCGAATCCGGGACTGGCTGAACCGGCGCCACCAGTCAGAATGCCAGCCGCAGAGGCAACTTCGTTGACCTGCGTGACAATCTCGCAACCGTCTGCATCCACTGTGCTACCCGGTGGCGTGCCGGGGCAGAGGTCGAAGAGATCAGGAACGCCGTCATTGTCGGCGTCGTTATCAAACTCGGTACCGGCGCTGGCATCACCGAACACGTCGATTTCCCAGATCGAGTAGCCATAGGTGTTACCGGGACTGCGTGTTTGTCCGTACATTCGGACATAGCGATAGGTACCGGCGATATCGACGATGTCGGTGCGTTCACCAAATTGTCCGCCGGTCTGCGTGGCGAGCGTGGTCCAGTTGTAGTTGTCGTTGGAGCCTTCAATAAGGTAGTCGCCGGCATTAGCCGCTTCCCAGTGAATTTCGACTCGCGTTAACGGAAAGCTCAGGCCAAGATCCAGTGTCAGAATGCCGGGGTCCAGTCCATGCACAGTTTCCCAGCGGGTATTCATGTTGTCATCGACTGCCAGGCTGGCGGGCTGGAGTTCGGAGTTGGCCGTCGCGGTCGCGGGCAATTCGGATTCAGTGCTGCAGGCGGTGAACCATGCGCTCGGCCCGGGTGTACTAAAGAAAGACGTTTTCAGAATCTGCAGGTCGGCAAAGTTGGTGATGTTGTCGCCGTTATTGTCGGTGACCAGGTCACCGGACTGGAAAAAGTTGTCGCGATAGATGGACAGGTCGATAAAGTTGATCGCACAGTCATTATTGACGTCGGTGTCGCAGGCATTGCCAATCAAGTCACCGTCGGTGTCTTGTTGATCGGGGTTGGCTACCAGCAGACAGTTGTCCGTGGCAGCGTCAATACCGTCGGCATCATCGTCTGCGGCCACTGCTGGTGTCATGCTGAGTACCAGTCCCAGTAGAACTGCCAGTTGCAGATTGACGACGCCGACACGCGTAGTCTGCGCGCTGGATTTCGCCATGAATTCCCCCGACCCTGAAGTAGTTGAACGGTGAACTCTACGTTAAATTGACAGCGCTGTCATCTTGTATTTCGGGCAGAGGCGTTCAACTCGTTACTGGCGTTTCATTGTGCCCCTGGCGACCCCCAGATCGGGCCTGATGAAATGCAGCTCAGCCCGGCTGATTATGACAAATGTCAGCGGTATGTCGGCGGGATCCGTGGCAAAGCGCACTGCAATCGTGCCCGTGCCGTCGGTGTTTACCGCATAACTGCAACTAATGGAGTCCCGAAATCCCGTCGGCGACGGCTGGGCAATACCGCCGATGTTGATCTGGTCGCGGAACAGACATCCGCCATTGCCATCGAACTCGGCGAGCCCGATAGCTACTGCCGGGGTGTCGGGAACGATGGTCCCACTGGCACTGAAAGCCCAGACACCCTTGATGCTGGTGGCGCTGTATGAACCCTGGTTTGCCCCGGCGGTGTCATCGTCATCAGCAGGACCCACAGTGGGTAACAACAGGCCAATAACGGCGAACATGATTTTTGCCAATTTCATCTGTTTGCTCCGGTGCTTAACGGCCGTTGCCACCAGTCTGCCGCCCAGCGACCGTAGTCCTGACCTTCGACAATGTCGTCTATGTCTACAATTTCTATATCGGCGGCGTGAACGAGTCCGCACCAGGCGACGGTAGAGCTAAATAGTACGGTGATTGCGGTTGGGTGATTCATGTTCAACTCCTCCGACGCGTGTCGTGTGCGCTTGAGGAGCGATCAATTCGTGAATGGGCTGGTTCGCCCCTGCACAGCTCGGTCATTGTTAACCGGCACGGTGCAGCAAAGCTATCGGGCCGATAGCCTAGTTACATTGCGGTGCGGGAACCCAACAGGGGCCTGACAACGCAGCGGTTGGCGGCAACAACTGTGATCCTAAACGGATCAACTTGCCCTGCGGGTGAGCTTTTTAAGCTACATGGTGGTCCGGGAAATGATCGGCAACCACGTTGAGCTCGACGCCATGTTCGAGCCAGGCTTTCATTGCGCTAAGCAGGAAGGTAAAGCCACCCATCGAGTCCAGTGCGGCCGCCACGGCCTCGTCGTCGCTGCCATCGAACCCCTGCACTGTGATCTTTACCAGCGTAGTGCCGTCGGGTCTTTCGTCGAGGGTGAACTCCACCGGGTGCGGCGGGTCCTGCCATTCGATCAGGATACGGCGATTGGGTTGCAAATCCCGCACGCGTACCTGCGCGCTGACACCGTACATCTCCCATTCCCATGTGACTACCGCACCGGGTTGCAGTGGCCCGCTACCTCGGGTGAACCAAAAGTGTGTGGTCTGAGCCGGGTCGATCAACGCATTGTATACGTCGGCTGCGGGCTTGCGGATCAGCATCTGCTGATTGACGACGGGTCGTTTGGCATTGGTCATGGCTTACCCCCGGTTTAACGTTCCCGAATAGCAGTGCGGTATTGTTGCATCAATTGTTTGGGGCTGCGATCGACGTTGAACAGGCCCCAGTGTTTTTCGGCGCCCATCGGGTTGTTGGGGTCGCCTTTCCACGGTTCGTCGAACGCTTCGAAGAAAAAGAAAGTAGTGTTGGTCTTCGTGGCCCATTGTTCCACCTCGCGGTAGTAGCGGGCTTGCTGGGCTTCGCTGGCGCGGTGACCAAATTCGTCAGCAATGGTCGCCCAGCCACCTTCGAGCACCGCGACCGGTTTGTTTGGCAACGCGCGGTGTACGTCCTCGATGTTGGCGATGGTGTAGGGCAGGGCCTCGTCGATCGTTTTCTCTTCCCACTGCGGGTAGGTGTGCACGCCGATGAAGTCGACTTCTGCCGCCAGCGCTGCGCCGTCATTAATCCACCATGCGTAGTTGTCAGCTACGGTTACGGGCTGTTCGATCGCAGCGCGTACCTGCCGTACATAATCGATGACCGCTTCGATGGTCACCATGTGATCGTTCCACTCGACCAGTGCCTCGTTGCCGACGTTGACTGCGACGACGATATCCGGGTATTGCTGCGCCAATCCGATACCACGGCGGATTTCTTCGCGATTGGCTTGCGTGTTGGCTTGCAGTTCGGCTGCTGGAATCGGCTCATCCAGCCATGCACAGCCTTCATGGTTGCTGACCTCGGCATTCAACCACGTGCCGAGTAGCATTTTCAGCGGTAGCTTGTGTTCACGAATCAACTTCAATGTTGTTGCGGTGTTGTCGCCGGCGTCGTACATCCTGATGAGTCCGAAGCCGTGCTCGACTATGATTTCCAGGTCTTCGAGGATTTCTGCCGCCGAGGGATTGACGGCACCGTCGCCGCGATCCGGGTGCTGGCCTTCCCGGAACCCCGAGTAGGCCACGGCCATGACATCGCCCGACAATAGCGCCGCGGGGGGCTGTCGGAAACCGGCTGGCTCCGGCGGACGGTGGCTGTCACTGGAGCTACAGGCACCGACACCGAGTAATACGACTGCTGTTGCGCATGGCAACGCCTGGGCTGTGCTGGGAATCACTTTAGAGCTCACCTGGTCTGATTCGCGACCGCGCATAATAACCCAGCTGCTGCCATGCGAAAGTCGGGGCTGATTCCGTCCTACGGGGAGGCGCGCGTTAGCGCGCGTAGGAGGGGCTTCAGCCCCGATTCTTTCTAAGGATGGAACAACATCGTGCGTTGGGGTCGGGACTGAAGTCCCTCCTACGGCGGCTGCGCCGCCATCGCGGCTGAAGCCGCTCCTACGGGGAGGGGCGGATGAAGGTGTTTCTGTGGGGATAGGTAAGGTTACCTAGGTGAGGTTGCCTAAGCGCACGAACGCATAGATTTTGTGCCTTGCATCATATGTTATGGGTGTGGTCGTAGAAGGAACTATAGCTTGACGCAAGTCAGGTTCGGCAGGGACGCCGACCTTCTCCTTTAAATGGCGGCCGTCGAGATGCAGATGGGTACCGTCGAAATGAAAGTAGTCGAATTGTTAATCAAGCGCGCCAACGATATCGCTGTAGTGGACTGCGGGCATCAACGCGCGGACATCCATGGTTGGTCCAAGCTGATGAACGAGCTTGATGAGATGGACTGTCCGGCCCTGATTGATGCGCGGTCAGCCTCCAGTGCGTTGAGCGAGATTGACGCGTATCTGCTGGCTTTGCATATCGACGACAAGAAACGCTTGCGGCGCCACCGTATTGCTTTTGTTTTACCATCGGATGCGTCGATCGATCTCGACTTTCTCATCGTCAGTACGCGTACCCGCGGAATTACCGCGCGTTGCTTCGATTCGATGGACGAGGCCACAACCTGGGTGGATACGGCGCAGCCGTAGGAGGGACTTCAGTCCCGATCAGGTTTGGATTCGGAATTTTCGTCGAGAAGGAATCGCGGCTGAAGCCGCTCCTACCTGCACGGTGT
>JABDKV010000046.1 GCA_013002045.1 Gammaproteobacteria bacterium | reverse complement strand
GGCCATCCATGGCCTGACGGAATCGGGCGCGTCTTGTTCGGGCGTCCTGCTTCACTCGCCGCGCACGACGCCTCGAAAGGCCGGGGCTCACAAAGCCAGCTCGCAAGAGTGGGGGCGGTGGGCTTCGGGTTCGCGACCGCGATGGTGGCATCGCTGGTAGAAAGAATCGGGACTGAAGTCCCTCCTACGGCGGCTGCGCCGCCATTTACGATGGGTTGTGCCTGTGATGGGTGGGAGGGTCGCGGTATCATGGTGGATTAACTTACGCCTAGCCTACGGAGCCCGACATGGCCACCGCCGCAGAAAACATCAAACCCGCCCGCCGCGGTCTCGATCCGCTGGACCTTTACGACATCCGCAGCGAACTCGATGAAGACGAGCAACTCGTTCAGGACACCACCGCACGTTTCGTTGACGAGAAAGTCATACCGATTATTGGCGAGGCGTTCGACGAAGGCCGGTTCCCACGCGAACTGGTACCGGAGATCGCCCAGCTCGGACTACTCGGTAGCTCTATCGAAGGTTATGACTGCGCCGGACTCAACAGTGTCTGCTACGGGCTGATATGCCAGGAACTGGAACGCGGTGATAGTGGTATCCGCAGTTTCGTCTCAGTGCAGTCGAGCCTGGTCATGTACCCGATCTACGCCTACGGTTCCGACGAACAGAAACAGCGCTGGTTACCGCCACTGGCGCGCGGTGAAGCCATCGGTTGTTTCGGCCTTACCGAATCTCATGGCGGCTCCGATCCGGGCAATATGCAAACCCGCGCCAAACGCGACGGTGACGACTGGATCCTGAACGGCTCCAAGATGTGGATCACCAATGGCAGCATCGCCGATGTTGCGGTGGTCTGGGCACAAACCGACGACGGCATCCAGGGCTTCATTGTCGAAAAAGACATGCCCGGCTTTGAAGCGCCCGAGATCAAACACAAATTCTCGTTACGCGCGTCGATAACGTCCTCGCTGTTCTTCGACAACGTACGTGTACCCGACAGTAACCGATTACCAAAGGTCAAAGGTCTGAAGGGCCCGCTGGGCTGCCTGACACAGGCGCGCTTTGGTATTACCTGGGGTGCCATTGGCGCTGCCCAGGCCTGCCTTGCCGAAGCGATCGATTACACCAGCAGCCGGGTGCTGTTCGACCGCCCTGTAGACCAGACACAGACCATTCAGCGTCGCATGGCTGACATGGCCCGTCGCATCACGCTGGCGCAGTTGATGTCATTGCGACTTGGTCGACTCAAGGATGCCGGTCGCATGCAACCGACCCAGGTATCGCTGGCGAAGTGGAACAACGTGCGTACCGCGATTGATATCGCCCGTGACGCACGCGATATTCTCGGTGGCGCCGGCATCACGGTCGAGCATTCGCCAATCCGGCATATGCTCAACCTGGAAAGTGTCATCACCTACGAAGGGACCGAGACGGTGCATGAGCTTGTCGTCGGTCGCGAGTTGACCGGGCATAACGCCTTCTAAACCGCTCGCGAGAGGAGCGCAAGTGACTAAACCGGGACTGGCCAAGGCCGGCACGCGTGCGATCAACCGCGCCGAGATCGTCGATCGCAATTTCGTCCGTTTCCTCGAAGCGTGGGACGAGCCCTGCGAACGTGCCGACCCCGACGCACCGCTGGCAGCCGGCAGTACGCTGACCGGAAAACAGTTGCTGGCCATCTACGAGGCCATGCTGGCGTCACGGCAACTCGATCTGGTGGCACGCGAAATGCGGGCGCGCAACGAAGGCTTCTACACCATCGGCAGCGCCGGTCATGAAGCCAACGCCGTACTGGGCATGCTGACACGCACGACTGATCCGGCCTTCCTGCATTACCGCAGTGGTGGCTTCATGATTGCGCGCACAGCGCAATTGCCCGACTGCGATCCTGTCTATGACACGGCATTGTCTTTGGCGGCATCCCGCGAAGACCCGGTCTCGGGTGGCCGTCACAAGGTATGGGGCAGTCGTGCCGCCTGGGTATTGCCGCAGACCTCGACTATTGCCAGTCACCTGCCAAAGGCCGTAGGTACCGCGATTGCGATTGCCCAGGCGCAACGCTTGACAGGCGATATCCCGGTGCCTGCTGACAGCATCGTCGTCTGCAGTTTTGGTGATGCCAGTGTTAACCACAGTGTCGCCCAGGGTGCATTCAACGCAGCTCAGTGGACCGCATTCCAGAAACTGCCGGCGCCGGTGCTGTTCGTCTGCGAAGACAACGGTCTGGGCATATCGGTACGCACCCCGGAGGGCTGGGTGCGCAGCGCCTTCGAGCACCGTCCTGGTATCCACTATTTCCATGCCGATGGTCTCGATGTCACCGAGACCTGGCGTGCCGCCGAACAGGCAATCGATGTCTGCCGCACCCAGCGAGAACCGGTGTTCCTGCACTTGCGGGTAGCCCGCTTACTTGGACATGCAGGCACCGATGTCGAGTCCGATTACCGCAGTCTGCAGGACATCGAGTCCACCGAAGCCTGCGATCCACTGTTATTGACGGCCGAAACGATACTGGAGCATGGACTGGCAAGCGCCGACGAGTTAAATCAGCAGTACAACACCACGAAAGAACGTGCCCGCCGCGCCGCTGCTCGTGCGGCAACAAGACCCCGGCTCACCAGCGGCAGTGACGTCATGCGCCCGCTGGCACCGTTCCATCCTGCCGAGGTTGCCGCAGAAGCCGGTCGTGCGGACTATGACCGCAGCGGCGCTTTCGCCGACGGCACACTGCCCGAGCAGGCCGGGCCGCGGCATATGGCTATCCAGATCAATCGCGCCCTGCACGATCTGATGGCCAAGTACAACGGCATGACCGTGTTCGGCGAAGATGTTGCACAGAAGGGCGGTGTTTATACGCTGACTTCGGGTCTGCGTAAGCGCTTTGGCGGTCGTCGTGTCTGGAACACGTTGCTCGACGAAACCACGATACTGGGTATTGCTCAGGGCGCCGCCTATATGGGGCTGTTACCGTTCCCCGAAATCCAGTATCTGGCGTATTTCCACAACGCCTGCGACCAGGTACGCGGTGAAGCCTGCTCGCTGCAATTCTTCTCACGCGACCAGTATCGCAATGGCATGGTTATCCGTATTGCGTCGCTTGCCTACCAGAAAGGCTTTGGCGGACATTTTCACAATGACAATTCGTTTGCAGCATTACGCGACATTCCCGGCCTGGTGCTGGCCTGCCCCTCGCGTGGTGACGATGCGGCAATGATGTTGCGCACCTGTGCAGCGCTGGCAAAAGTCGATGGCCGCGTGGTCGCATTCCTTGAACCGATTGCGCTGTACATGACCAAGGACCTGCACCAGGCAAAAGACAACGAATGGTGTTTCGATTACCCCGCTCCCGATCGCTTTATCCCGCTCGGCGAAGGACGGGTCTACAATCCCGGTGCCCGTGACCTGGTTATCGTGACCTATGGCAACGGCGTACCAATGTCGTTACGTGCAGCGCACCTGCTGCAACAGGAGCTCGGTGTAACCATCCGTGTGCTCGACCTGCGCTGGCTCAAACCGCTCAATATCGAGTGGATTGCGAAACATGCCAACGACATCGGAAAAGTGTTGGTGGTGGACGAAGGCCGCCGTACCGGCGGCATCGCAGAAGAGATTTACACTGGTCTGGATGAGTATTGCGGACCGTTGATGAAGCGACGCGTGACCGGCGCTGACAGCTTTATCCCATTGGGCGAGGCCGCCAACCTGGTACTGGCTTCGGAGCAGGAAATCGTCCAGGCCGGGCGCGAATTGCTGCGATGAGATTCGTTATTGCCGGTTTGGCCCTGCTACTGACCGGCTGTGTTTCGCTGCAGCCCTCGCTGAGTGACAACGAGCGCATCCGTGTGCTGACTACTGAGTACACATCGGCATGGCAGGCTGGCCATTCCGGCCTCATTATGAGCATGCTCACCGATGACGCAGTGCTGATGCCTCACCATGGCGGCGAACCCATCGAAGGTCGCGATTCGATCCGCGAGTTCTGGTTCCCCGACGACCAGCCCACTGTCATCGTCGAGCGCTTTCACCTCGACCCGCGGGAAATCTCTGTTGATCGCAATACCGCGTTTGCACGAGGCAAGTTCGAGCTGGCTTTTAACTGGGAGCAGGATGGTCGCGTGATGTCGGCGTCGAACAAGGGCAATTTCCTGATGGTGCTGCGACGTGAACGCGACCTGTGGAAGATTGCTCGCTACATTTGGAACGACCCGCTGCCGCAAGTAACAGAGGAAACGGCCTGATGACGATTACGCAGCCGCCGCCGGGTTATCCCACAGTCAGCACCTACATGGTCGCGATCGAGATTGACCCGGTCATCGACTTCTACACGCGCGTACTGGGCGCACGGGTAGGCGAGAAACTGATCGACAACGACGGTCACACCCGTCATACCGAGCTGCGTATTGGCGACTCGATGATTATGATCGGGCGTTCGCCCGGTGAGGGACTACCACCGGTAGCGCAGACGCTCTATATCTACGTTGACGACGTCGATGCAGTACAACAGGCTGCTATCGAGGCCGGTGCGACCGAGATCATAGCCCCTGCCGATATGTTCTATGGTGATCGCCAGGGTGGCGTAACCGACCCCTTCGGCAACACACTGTGGCTGGCGACCCGCATCGAGAATCTTGCGCCCGGTGAGTTACAGCGACGGGCGCAGGAATTCTGGGAAAACAACTGAATAAACCCGCCAGTTCGGCGCCCGACAGCAAGACTGTCTGGGCGATCGCCGCCCCGCTGATCCTGTCCAACGTCACTGTGCCGCTACTCGGTATGGTCGACACCGCAGTGGTCGGACACCTGGACAGCCCGCACTACCTTGGCGCCGTCGCGGTTGGCGCGACGATATTCAATTTCCTCTACACCGGACTCAACTTCCTGCGCATGGGCACCACTGGCCTGGCAGCGCAGGCGCTGGGCCAGTCGGATCACGACGAGATACGCACCATCCTGATGCAGGTGACCGGCATCGCGCTGGTACTGGGCGCGTGCCTGCTTGCGCTGCAATGGCCGATAGGAACAGCGGCAATGGCGCTGATCAATCCGGCACCTGATGTCGCGACCGAGGCACGGACTTATTTCGACATTCGCATCTGGAGTGCGCCGGCGGCACTGACCAACTTTGCGCTGGTCGGCTGGTTCATCGGCATGCACAACGGTCGCGCACCGCTGATCATGATGATCATTACCAATGTCATCAATATCGCGCTCGACTTCTACTTTGTCGTTGGCCTCGGGATGACTGCCGATGGCGTGGCGCTGGCCTCAGTCATCGCCGAGTACAGTGGTGTAACCGTTGGCTTCCTGATGGTGGCTGGCATCCTGCGCGACCATCCGGGCCAGTGGTTGCGTGGCCATGTCATCGATGCGACAAAGATGCGCAGACTGTTTGCCGTCAATGCCAACCTGCTGGTTCGCACCATGGCACTGATGTTCTCGTTTGGATTCCTGACAGCGATGAGTGCACGCCAGGGAACATTGATACTCGCCGCCAACGCGATTCTGCTCAACCTCCAGTACGTGATGTCTTATGCCCTCGACGGACTGGCCAATGCCGCTGAAGCCCTGGTCGGGCGCGCCGTCGGCTCAGGCAGGCCGGCGCACCTGCGACGTGCTATCTCGTTGCCGATGCGTTGGTCGGCAGTCATCGCTGCCGGCCTAAGCGCGCTGTACCTCATTGGTGGCTGGTGGCTGATACGCCTGCTGACCGATCTCGACGACGTCCGCGCCGCTGCCCTGATTTACCTGCCGTGGCTGATCGTCTCGCCAATCGTATCGGTGTGGAGCTTTGTCTATGACGGTGTCTACGTCGGCGCAACACTGGCCGCAGAAATGCGCAACACCATGCTGGCATCGACCTTTCTCGTTTTCCTGCCAGCCTACTTCCTGCTCGAACCGCTGCTTGGCAATCACGGCCTGTGGCTCGCCTTCCTGCTTTTCATGGCGGCCCGCGGCCTGACCATGCACTGGCTCCTCCCGCGCCGCCTCCCCCACCCATAGAAGCGACTCCACCCGGACGACATGGCGGCGCAGCCGCCGTAGGAGGGACTTCAGTCCCGACCCCCGCAGCCAACGCAACCCCAACCCGGCGGGAATCTCTCCGACCACCCCTCCCCGTAGGAGCGGCTTCAGCCGCGATCCCGAAGCCAACGAACTCAAACCTCGCAACAATCTCTCCGACCGCACCCTCCCCCGAAGCCAACCCACCCACCCCCACGAGGTCTGTCCCGTTAATGGCTGCCCCCTGTTCGAAGCGTCGTGGGCGGCGAGCGAAGCAGGACGCCCGAGCAAGACGCCCCCGATCCGCTCAGGCCATGGATGGCCTGAGCGGTTTAGCTGCGAA
>JABDKV010000335.1 GCA_013002045.1 Gammaproteobacteria bacterium | reverse complement strand
GGTGGCGTTGGATCTCGCGGGCGAGCTCCCCGGCGGAAAAACTCATGGCGGTCACGTTGAATGAATTGTGATGCAGCAACCGTTCGCGCGGGGCTTGCATGAGCTTGGTAGCAGCGTTGATGCAGTCGGGCATGTAGATCATGGGCAGCACGCAATCCTCGCGCACGAAGGCCGTGTACTTACCCTGCTGCAGCGCCGCATAGAAAATCTCTACGGCGTAGTCGGTGGTGCCGCCGCCGGGTGGGCTGCCACTGGAGATGACACCGGGGTAGCGCACGCCGCGCACGTCCAGACCATAGCGCGCGAGGTAATAGTTGCACAGCAGCTCACCGGCGACCTTGGCGATGCCGTAGATGGTGGTTGGCCGCATGATCGTGTCTTGCGGCACCGCGGTGCGCGGGGTGTCCGGCCCAAAAGCCGCGATGGAGCTTGGCCAGAACATGCGCTCAGCAGCAACGTCGTGGGCGGCACGCAGGACGTTGCGCAAACCCTCGACGTTCACGTTCCAGGCGCTCTCCGGATCCTGCTCGGCCACGGCCGAAAGCCGTGCTGCCAAGTGGTACACGATGTCAGGCTCGAGCCGGCGAAACGTGTCTTGCACGCTTGCGGCGTCGGTAACGTCAAGCACCTCAGCCGGCCCTGTCGAAGATGCGGCCTTCGGCACACGCCGTCCGGTGGCGACCACGTTGGCGGGGCCGTATTGCTCGCGCAGCGCGCTCGTCAGCTCGCTGCCGATCTGGCCGAAAGCACCTGTCACAACGATCTGCGGCATCTGCGCCAAAGGCTCCGTTCAATGCGAATTTGCTGTGGCTACCATGGTCCCCGGAAGTGATTTCTCGCAATCAGGGAACCTACATAGCTGCCGAATAGGTGACATCCCCGGTGTTGCCACGATCTGATAGGCGAGAGAATTTGCGTATCCTGAGTTGTAAGTGCAACCCACGTATATGCCGGTGCAGGCCGGATTGAGCCGGATCGAAAAAATGCTGGATATCAATGTCGATACCGTTCGCTTCATCATAGACAAGGCGCGCGAGTTTCACGCCAAGGAAGCCGTTTCCATTCCAGAGGAAGCGCTGAGCCCCGCCGAAGATTGGGCTTTGCAGATCCTGGCTGATCACGTTGAAGATCCCGCCTATCAGGAGGTTGGCAGCGTGATCGATGACCTCGGTCCCGATCAGCGGGTCGCGCTGGTGGCGCTCATGTGGTGCGGGCGTGGGGACTATGACGCGGCAAGCCAATGGGACGAAGCCATGACGGCCGCCTTGGCCGCGGCCAACAACCGCACGGCCGAGTACCTGTTGGCCACTCCGCTCGTTGCCGACTACCTGGAAGAAGGTCTTACCCAGATCGAAGAATAGGAAGTTCCGGGTGGGACCCTGATCTGACCTGCCATTGGGCGGTAACCGTAAAACCCTAATGCCAGGCACCTGCTTCACCTGCCTCCTGGAGACGTCAATATGTCAATATATTGACGGACTCTTGCTTTCTCCGCGGCGAATTGGCCGCTGCTTTGATGATGTTCCTTGCGAATTGATAACTGGATCACACACGAATCGTCTATGCGAACTACTATTAGAGGAGATAGACGTACGGAGCGCGTTGGCGGTTGTCCGCTCGCTGGCTCCATGCGCGCCAAAGAACTGCGTACGCGCAGTGGTGGAAGCGCCGCATGAGCCGATGGCGCATAGGAGATCGCCGGAGGAAGGTGGATGGCTGCTGGATTCAGTCGCAAAGCGCTCGGCCAGTGCGCAGCGATTTATGCTGCCCTTTGCCTATGGCTTACCGCACCGGCCTATGCCTTGGCACCCGGCGATGTCGCCTTCACCCTGGCTACGGGCGATGCGGGGACCGGTAACCAGGACTTCATCGTTGACAGCAACAACTGCGGTGCCGAGGGCCCGAACGCAGCATACGTTGGTGGCCGTGTAACAAATACGTCAGGTGGATTGCTGAGCAATCTCACCGCGACCATGAGCGGTTTCGATGTGGCTAACGGTTTTGGCTTGGAGGGTGGCCAAACTGCCACGCAGTTCATCGGCAGCCTGAACGCCGGCGAATCGAAGAACGTATATTGGTACAACAAGTACGCGTGTACGGAACCCGTCACGGACACCCTCGACATCACCATTACCGACGGTGGTGCGCCCGTGATCGCGAACGTCGACGTAACTACCCGATCCAGCATCAGCGCGAACGCGGGCGGTAGGGTCACCAGTAGTCTGCTCGGACCGGGCGCCATCGTGGGTCAAACCATAGACATGTCTGCGGTGTACGAATTCGGCAATGTCGGCAACGGCGATGAGTTCTATCTTCAACCCACGGGCACCGCTACGTTCGATGCGGCGTGCTTTCAGCTGGTGGGTGCCACGATCAGCGCCTCCTCGGTCAACGCGATACCGCCTGGCACAACGGATCAGCTGTATTTTGTCGCGTCGGGTAATCAAGGCGGGTCCGGCAAGCCGGTTACGGTGGAGTACGATTTCCTGTATTTGTGCGACGGCATCAGCACGTCGGCGAGCCCCTACGCGGCCCAGACCAGCGGGGCCAGCAACCTGAAATACACGGGAAATTTTGACGCGCAGGTCCCCATCAGCTTTCCGCCGGCGACCAATCCCTATGCCGTGGCGAAGAGCGCTAGTCCTACGTCCTTTGCCTCCGGGACGCCGTCGCCGGTGGTCACCTACACCGTCACGGTCACGAACCCGTCCGCATTCGACGGCCTGGTCGATTCCGTAACCGACGTTCTGCCCGCAGGCGCCTTGTTCAAGGGCATTCAGCCGGGCAGCGATGCGACGGCCGCCAACTCCAGCGCGGTACCGGCCATCAACGATACCGGTACAGTGCAGTTTGTCGGCAAACCCCAAACAAGCTACGCGATCGGTGCTGGAGCATCCATAAGCGTCATCTATAGCGTCGAGCTGCCAGGGGCCGATGGTTCTTATGTAAATTCCGCCACCGTCCAAGCAGGCTCATCCAGCTCCGGGCCCGCCACCATTACGGTGAATGTCGGCACGGGCGTAGACGGGTCTGTCACCATTACGCCATCGATCGCGCCTGGTGATGATCTCACCATCACGGTGACCGACGCAGACTTAGATGTGGCGCCTGGTGTGCAAGACACGGTAGTTGTCACAGTGGTCAACGACGCCAGTGGCGAGAGCGAGCAGGTGACGTTGACGGAAACGGGCGTGAGCACTGGCATATTTACGGATACGCTGAGCACTGCGCAGGGTGGGTCGCCTGGTCCCGATGACGACGGAGTGTTGGTGGTTGACGCTGGAGACACCGCGACCGTCACGTACGTTGATTTGTTTGATTCCGGTGGCGGTTCCACCAATCGAACCGCGTCATCCACGGTAGATATAGACTCAGACGGTGACGGCGTGCCGGACGCTACCGACGTCGATGACGACAACGACGGCATCCCGGATGCCACGGAAGCCGGTGCCGATGGTGACGGTGATGGACTGGCTGACGCGCTGGACATCGACTCCGATGGCG
>JABDKV010000319.1 GCA_013002045.1 Gammaproteobacteria bacterium | reverse complement strand
GCGTGTAGACAAGGAAATTCCATGCCAGCCGGGCATTGCCAGCGGCTATGGCGACCAGGTTCAGGCGTGCTTCGATCGGCTCTTTAGAGAACGCAGGTGCGGACAACACGGTGTGTTGATCGCTACCGGATGGTGCCTGCACCATCGAAACTTCGCCGGCGTTGGCACCTAAGTGCGTCGCAGCCGCGGCCACCGCATCGGCGGCGCTCAGTGCCGGTAATGTGGTGTTTACAGCCGCCGCCAGTCCCGGCAGGAACTTGTTATTGACACTCATAAGGCGGCCATCACGGTTAACGTTGACGTGCAGCTGGCCGTTGTACAGCGACAAGCCACCAGCACGCTGACGCCAGTAGATGTGGGTTGCACCGGTGACTGCCGAGTACACTTTGCTCTCCAGTTCGCGATCGGCAAGATCAGCGGCAGAAATCCCGAGCAGCGTGGTGTTAGCTTTGAGCCATGAGTCCGCAATCGCTTCATGATCGCCGCTTTGCGGGCCGCTCAGGTAACCGGTGTGGTTGGACAAGGTGCGAGTGACGCCGGTGGCATGGTCAATTGAGTAACCGAGCGATGGTATAGCCGCTTGCAACGCATTCAGTGCGGCTTGCTGGGCGGCGGTTGGGGCGGTATCCAGACCCGCGGTTACGATGGCGCGGCCATCGTAATCACGCTTGACAGCGTCGCGATTGACGCCGTGCGCCGGCAGGGTGAAAACGGAAGCGATTGCGGTCAGCAGGATCGCGGATCGGAAAAAGCGCAACATGGCCATGCTCCTGGGTAGGCGCGGGCCGTTGTCATAGCTGATTGGTCGGGCCGTGCACGGCTCGCGCACAAATTTGTCAGAGATTTATAACGACGAGCCTAGGCATGTGCTATTGCACATCACATCCGGGAAAACCCCCAGTCCTGTGGCGTTGCGGCGACAGTTCCGGCGTGTACCCTACCGACTAGTGGCGTCCGAGCGCTTTTAAGTACTGCGCCCACTGTTTCCAGTAAAGCTTGCGATCGCCGGGGAACAGCAGGTCGGCGTGGATGTCCGGTCGCAGGAAATCCATTGCGAAGCGAATACTGCCGGTGATCTTGCTAAGCAACGGAACGTCGCTATCGCGGAGCAGCGACAGCAGGTAGCCGGCGTCGCCGGGGAGGGTGTGGCGTGCGATGACACCGGGCTTCTGTACCGACAGATTGTTGTCGCCGTGGCCGAGAAAATGATCGACCTGGATGCGCGGCACATCGACGCCGGCAAACAAATCCAGATGCAGGTAACCCCAGTAGCGCGGATTGAGCTCGATGAACCAGAAACGATCGGTGCCCGGCTCGGACTTGCACTCGACCATAGCAACGCCTTCCCATTCGAGATGTTGCAACCACGCTAGCGCCGCCTTGGCCAGCGGTGTGTTTTGCGTGGTTTGGCGTAACGACATCATGCCACCGGTGTGCGGGTTGGTGCGCAGGCCCAGCACCTCCGTTTTGGCCAGCACTTCGCCATCCTGCAGGCAAAATGCCGCTGCGGCTTTAACACCCGGGACAAATCCCTGCACCAGTATCGCCTGGTAGTTTTCCAGCTCGCGGTCGAGGGTCGGCATGACTTCGTCGTGTGCGGTGATACGGCGTAGCAACGCATCGTCGCCGGTGGTGCAATATCCGGCATCGGCCTTGATATAAATCGGTAGCGGCAAGGCTTCAATTTGCTCGCGCGTGGGTCTTGCAGCGTCACGGCGAACAACCAGGGCTGGTGGGCTGTGCTCGTCATAGCCGAGGCCGGGAGCCGCTCGCAGCGATTCCTCGACATCGATTTTGCTGAATGCGCGGTAGACAATGTCCGGGTCGTTGCTGAGCGGCATCAGCGGACTGAATTCTTCAAACACGTCGCGGATTGCGTGCAGGAAACCTTCGCTCGGAACGATGACCCGAATGCCCTGTGCGCCCACGTAGTTGCGCAACCACTCGACAAAGCCGCTATCGTCGTAAGCGGGACACTGAACCGGTGCAGCGGCATAGTTCGACTGCAGCCCCAACGCATCGGCCCGGCTGGCACAGGCATGGACCCGGTAACCGGCCCGCCCCAGCGACCGGATCACGCCGATCATCCCCAGCGCATTCGCTTCAGGCACCAGCACATCAACCGACGACCGCCAGTCCGGATTGTTCTCGTTGCTATCTACCAAGAGAAAGGAATCAGCTCACCACGAAGCCCCGTAGTATGTCTGAAAACCCCCACCAACGTGTAGGAGCGGCTTCAGCCGCAATGGCGGCGCAGCCGCCGTAGGAGGGACTTCAGTCCCGATTCTTTATGAGATCGATAGTAGCGGGTGGGAATCGCGGCTGAAGCCGCTCCTACAGCCGCTCCTACAGCCGCTCCTACGGCGCAATACCGCTAGGCCCCGGCGGACCAAAGAACGCCAGCTTCATAAAGCTCAGATCGGCAAAATTGACGAATCCATCACCATTGATATCGATATCCGGATTCCAGTCGGGACTGCTGGTGTTGGTAAAGAACGCATTCTTCAGAATCGTCAGGTCAAGGAAATTGATCGTCAAATCATTGTTGAGATCGGCATCACACAGGTTGCCATAGCCATCGCTGTTGGTATCGAGCTGGTCCGGGTTTATATCGAGTGTGCAGTTATCGAGAAAATCCCTGACGGTATCGGTATCGGTATCAGGCGGGCTGAAGAACCCGGCGCTTAGCTGGTAGTTGGTTGACGAGGCGATTCCGATCGCTTGCTGCCCGACCGAGTCGGTCAGCTGGTAATTGGTGGAAGACGTGAAGCCACCGCCGCTGTCGACCACATCCCATTTAATCGTGTAATTGGCGCTGGACTGCTGCGCCAATGCCGCGCCTGAGGCTAAGCCGGCAGCCGCCAGTGTTGCAGTGCAAATAATACGAACGATTGCTGGTCGCATAATTCTTAGCCCTTCCGATGCATGTAAGTTAACCATAGCTAAGGAAATCGCCCTTTGCCACTGGTTTGCAAGTCTCCCGGTAGGACAGACGTAGACTGGGCTATAGTTGGTCTAAACGACACCTACAAAACCTGAACAACAATAAACAGGGAGCTGATCCATGGCCCGTATTTTTGTCCTGCCTTTGATCGCATTTTTGTCGCTGGGACTCGCGGAGGCGGGGACTCCGCAAAATATCACCTACCAGGGGTACCTGACCGATGACCTGGGGGCGCCTGTAAACACCGTGGTGCAAATAGACTTCTTTCTATATAACACGCCTACAGGCGGCGTTCCGGTCTGGGCCACGACGCAAGCGGTGGCAGTTGTTCAGGGTCTGTTCACCGCGGAACTTGGCGCATTGAACGGGTTGTCGCCGGCCTTGTTCGACTCGGCGCTCTGGCTTGGGGTTGCCGTCGACGGCGACCCAGAGATGTTGCCACGGCGCCCGCTGACCAAGGTGCCATATTCTTTTAAAACTGAAGACGCAGTCACTCTGCAAGGGCTGGGGCCGACAACATTCGACCAGTCGGCGCATGTGAGTGCGACCAATAATCCTCATAACGTGAGCGTCGGCCAGATTGGTGCTGCATCGAGTGCGGACCTGACCACGCTAATGAGCCAGGTCAATGACCTCGTGGCACAGGTAAATACCATACAAAGTGCTCTGGATACTGCCAATGCCACGATTGGCACGTTACAGACCGACATTGGCAACTTGCAGACCGGCTTGTCAGACGAAACATCAGCCCGCCTCGCTGCAGACAATGCGTTGTCTGTCTCCTTGGCTACGATCAGTAATAATTCCGTTCTCGCGCTCGATACAATCCTGACTTTGGATGGCACGACGGCACGCTTTAGTGACGTCAATGTGCAAATTGGCAACGGCAGCGGATTTACTGACAATAGCAATGGCACCGGTAACCTGATTGTCGGCTACGACGCTCCCGGTGGATTCTGTTCAAACATCGGTTTCAATGGCGACGAGGCCGGCTGCACCGGAGCGGGCGAGACCTGGACTCCCAGCGCCAAAAGCGGCTCACACAACCTGGTTATCGGCGACGGACACGATTACAGCGGTTATGGTGGGCTGGTTGCCGGTCTCAATAACCGGGTTTCCGGACCGTGGAGCAGCGTTAGCGGCGGCTTTGGCAACACAGCCAGCGGACCACGCGCCAGCATCCTGGGCGGATTCTTAAACAGCGCGGCCGGCATCGCCACCACGATCGCCGGCGGGCGCAATAATGTAGCGTCTGGTGAGCAGGCGACCGTCAGCGGCGGTTCGTTTAGTACAGCCGACGGCACTAATGCGACTGTCAGCGGCGGCGATCAGAACACTGCATCGGGTATTGGCGCAACAGTCGGCGGTGGCGCCAACAATGTAGCCGATGCTTTCGCGGCCACTATTGGTGGCGGTTCCAATATCACGTTGCTGACACCCGGGCAATTCGAGGCCGGACCGTCAGCAGCGGTGTTAGCCCTGCAAACCGATTCAGTGCCAGGATTGGGCAGTGTTCTCAGTGTCAGTGGCAACACGGCTACGTTTAGCGGTGTCAATGTACAGATTGTTAATGGCACCGGAGCCACAGACGACCCGCCCAATGGAACCGGCAACCTGATAGTCGGCTACGATGCGCCGGGCGGATTTTGCTCAGTGGCAGGGATAACGTCACAATCCGATTGCACAAATAACGTTGGTGGGATCTGGCAGCCGAGCCTTAAGTCTGGTTCGCACAACGTTGTTGTCGGTGACGGCCACCATTACTCACAGTATGGCGGGCTGGTTAGTGGCTCCAATAACCGCATTTCGGGTCCCTGGGGCAACGTAATTGGCGGCCATTTTAATACGGCCAGCGGGAGCGAAAGCAGCGTAGCTGGGGGCTTTTATAATATAGCAAGTGGGGAATACAGCAGCGTAGCCGGGGGCTTCAATAATGCAGCAAGCGGTGGCGCCAGCAGCGTAGCTGGGGGCCGTTTGAATACAGCAAGTGGGCCCACTACCAGTGTAGTAGGGGGAGATTCGAACGAAGCAGCAGGATTTTCCAGTAGCGTGGCTGCCGGCCACCAAAACGCCGCGAGCGGTGATTTTAGCAGTATTGCCGGAGGCGAGGGCAATACGGCACAAGCTGATTTCTCAACAGCAGTCGGCGGCGACGGAGTCATATGCAGCGGCGATGTCTGCGGCGAGGGCAGCCTGGGCCCGTCCGACCCGTAAGCGGCCGGGCTAACGCGTAAATGCAAACATCGTAAATCCGCTGGGACTTATTCGATTCGAAAAAAGCAGCGTCAACAAAAAACCCCCGCCGGATGGCGGGGTTTTGCTATGTGGTTGCGGCTTGGTGCGATCATCGTTACCGCTTAGCCATTGGATAATCGTCAGGCAGGGGAGGTCAGCTCTTTGTTCAGATGCGACGGCAAGTATCCCGAGTTGTTCCTCCAGTGCGTCGCGCCAAGCACGACTATGTCGTAAAAGTTCGCGCGCCATGCCGTGTAGAGACCTGAGCGTCTGAACGACTCTGGCATGCTGGTTTCAAACGCGCCGGGATTGTACGGCACACCAACTTTCGACGCGACCGCCATAGTCTCGTGGTAACTGTGCATGCCACCGCCGACCAGGTAGCCGATTATCGCGAGGGTGTATTGTTTCAGGTCCTCTGCGGCGGTCAGCTTGCCGAAAGCGATTCCGGCCTGTAGCAATGTACCGGTCGTTCCGGAAATACCGGCCCCGAAAAGCAGGTTCCTGGCGTCTGCATCGTCATAGTAGGCGTCAGCATCTTTGTCGCGCGTTCTGTGCAGATCACGGCTGAACATGTCGACGCCGCGATTCCGGCCTTGCGCGACGGTGCCGCCTGCAGGCGTGTCGAGTTTCGAAATGCCACCTTTGGTTGTCACCGGCGCCCTGACGGGAGCATTCACCCTGCCACGTCGCGTCGGATCGTCGAACCAGTCTTGCCGAACAACTGTGGCGAGATTCGTATACTTAACGAGTTGGCCGCCCTTCAGTACAGGGAGCACCTTGCGCCCGATTGCATCATGGATGGACATTTTCTGGTCGAGTCGCCCAAGCAGCAGGGCTTGCATGATGCCACGCCACACCCCGTCGACACCGATGTCATCCTTTTTGGATTCCGAGATCCTGCCAAAACCAAATCGCCCACCTGTGTAAAAGTAGTGACCGATTTGTTTATAGATGCAGGCCATTGCCGTAGCAGCATCCTGGCTTTGCAAATACAGCCGCATCGCATTGCTTACTTTGCTTACCGCTTTCGCTGTGAACGACGGGTTGTTCAGAATCATTACGCCCAACTCCGACTGGCATTGCCGCCGACGATTCTGGCTCACCGTTGTGTCATAGGGTCGCAAGCGGTGCTGGCCGGTGCCACCGCGCCACCCTGTATGTTCACCTGTTTTGGCATACACGATCTTCCCATGGGTCGAGACGCCCCAGGGCACATAGCTTTCAGATGATGTCCGCGGCAGGGTGCCGTCGGGCCGATTTAATTCGATATAGCCTTTAGGGTCGTCAAACGATCGGACCAGGAACATCGACATGCTGTCTAACCCCTCGAATGAGCGTCGTGGCGACCAGAACTAAATCCTCTGGTCCGTAGGCGAACTAACTGCGAACTCCCAACCCGAAAGTAGTTTGGATCAGTGGATAAATCAATTGCGATCAGCAGCTGAGCCAGTGCGTTATTGTCAGACCTGAGCCACGGTCAGGTGGCGAGCTTTTACACATCCACCGATACATGCGTTTTGTTCGTCAATCAGACGTGGATGATTCTTTTGCAGCGCAGTACGCATAATCAATCGAATCGCCCGAACGGGTTCTCTCCAACAAACCATCGCGCTTAGACAGATTCCATATTCCACTCAGGTTTTTTACCGATATCAAATTCAATTGTGTCGATGTACGGTCGTTATTTCACTCCGATAGGATCGAAAAAAATGCCCGCACATATTGGATTTTGGAGAATGGCTCACGCAAAGACCACAGCGTTGGTAGCGGCAAATTGGAACAAGCCGAAAACGGCTTCCTTTATAACGCCGAAAGAAGCATCGAAAAGAATGCACAATCAGAAGGCGCAACGAGAAGCAGTGTATATAAGCGAAAAGGCTGCCTTAGATCGTCTAAATCATAAGTATTCGGATGCGATCACAGCCCAGGACAAGTCAACGTTACGTAGTCTTATCGCTTTATACTTCAGAACGCATATGACGAAGCAGCCAAAAGTCGCATTCATTTTACACCGCAACGTCATTCCGGCGGCTTACAAAAGAATCGAAATGTGGGAACCGGATGAAAAGAAGTGGTACAGGATCTGGCCAGATAAGATTGACGAGGACTATAGTTTCTTTTTATAAACCATTTAGCGCTCCCAGGTGGCCGGGCGCTGACTTATCGGGGTATTGCATCTGCGATCCACGCCAAGGCGTGCAACGAAAAACCCCGCCGGACGGCGGGGTTTGTGTTTTGGTGGAGGCGGCGGGTTTCGAACCCGCGTCCGCAAGCCCTCCACGTCAGGATCTACATGCTTATTCTGTCTTTAAATCTCGTTAACGCATTACCCGACAGGCAGGGAAGATACGCAACCAGTCCAGAAAAAGTTTAACGTTTTGGCCCCGGACATGCCGCCACGCGATTCTGTGTAATGTGACTCCCGGAATCCGGACGCACAGACACGTACCGGGCGGAAGGCTTTAAAACCGTTTTTTAGGCGGCTAAAGCGTAGTTGTCGTCGTTGGCAACTATAAGGTTTGCAAACAGTTTAACGAGGTATCTGCACCTCGACATGCACCTGGCGCTTTGTGACCCACGTCGAATCCAAGTCGCCCCCAGGTTTGGGCAGTTTACGGCAGTTTCCGTTTGCCAGCCAATGAATTGGGGGCAGGGTGAGGTCATTTCAAGGGGCTGGGGATGCCGGCCTGCAGACTCTGCCGTACAGACAGGGCCTGAGTAGGTTGAGACCGGCAGACGCTTGCCACCTTATTGCTGCCGTTTTGTTGCGTTGCGGCGAAGCGTCTCCACCCGACCCAAAGCGGAAGTTCATCAATCACACCTAGCTGCGCTGAGCTAGAGTCACCAAGCGCCTGCTCTGGCCTAGAGAGCTGACGCTCGACACGCCCGACTGTTGCACGCAATGAACGCGGAGCGCGCGCGGATGGGTTAATAGCGCATGACGGAGACGCGGCTGCCGGAGCGGCCGTGGCGCTTTACCTCCAGGATCATCGTGCTGCGGCCGACACCGGCCCGGTGGATGTGCTCGACCTTGTACATGGAATCGAGCAGCTTGGGGCTGGCATTGCGCGAGCCGGTGGCTTCCACGACCTGCATGTTGCCACCCAAACGCGAGGCGGGAACATACGACTGTACAACCGCGATATGCCCTGGGCGACGCTTGACCTGGTTGCCCCTCATCCACACCAGGAGATCACCAGGTCGTATGGCAGAAGCATCGTTGACTGCTTTCTGCGGGGAAAAATACGAGGCCGCATTGGTGTTACGTACGGTCCGGTCGGTGTGCATCATCTTACCGGCCGCTATCAGGTAGTTGGTCACGAAACCGGAGCAATCAATACCCAGGTGATCGTCGGCAAATGCCTGAATCGTGCCTTTCGAAGCATGGCTTATCCTGCCGGCGCGCACCGCCCACTCGAGTGCCAGCTCATAGTCTTCGGGTGCACCCTTTCCCATGGCTGCATTGAGTATTTTTGGCTTGTTTTCCCGGTACCACTCGTTGCGCCGCGAGCCACGAGTGACCGTGTTGAAGTCCTTGCGCTCCTCGCTGTCGGCATCCCAGTCCATCATGAAGTACTTGCCGATCTTCACCTGGTAAACCACCAACCGGGATGACTGGGTTTCCTCGTCTTCCTTCCCGGCTTTAACCTTGATGTTGCGATAACGCTGCAGGTAATCGATTGGCATGAGCATGGCAATTCTCCCGTGTATTCAGTACGGGTCGGGTGCGCCCGATAACGCCGGTAGGCACGGCTGGTTCACGGCCTTGTCGGCGAGTGCCTCGACCTGGGCGGCATTCACCTCATTGTCTGCGAGTCTGGTCGTAATGCAAGATTCGCTTCCCGCGATACGGGCGATGGTGTGATAGCGCGCGGTGATCTTTGTCGGGTCATCGAGACTGCCGCGGACAGCAACTCCGACCACGACTGCGACCGGTAGTAACTTGCCATCGGTACTTTGCACCCGCCAGGTGGCTTCGTCAGAAAGTTCGATCATGTCGCGGCTGACCGTGTCTTGCAGGTCGAGTGGATAGATCTCGCCGTCCGGCGTCACAACGTCGATTGACTTCCGTCCCGAACCCACCTTGCGAACAATGAGCTGGTAGTCCGCCACCCCCGGGCAAACATGGAAGGTCGTCTCGTTGGGGTCGTCGTAGTCGATACGCTCTTCGCAGCCGAAGATGTCCAGCGTGGTCACGGCCGATTCCGTGACCGGTGCCTGGGAGTCGCAGCCCAACGACAACAGCACAACCGCGACGAGGGTAAAAGAACGACGCATAGTAGCCACAAGTATAGGTGCTAATCAGCCCCCTGACCTGCACCGCCCTCGCAACTGTGGGAGCGGCTTCAGCCGCGATCCAGCTTGGTGGGGCCCGAGTTGGAAATTAGGGGATCGCGGCTGAAGCC
>JABDKV010000291.1 GCA_013002045.1 Gammaproteobacteria bacterium | reverse complement strand
CCTTGCAAACAATCAGTGTGTCTTTTTGCAGCATCATGACATCGGCGGCGAGCACCATGCCGTCCGTCAATTGGCTGATGTCGAGCTCGCGTGCCTCCAGGCCCGATTCGTCGCCGATAACACGCTCAAAGGCGCTGATGACATCGGCATCGTATTTCGGCGCCCGGGCCCGCAGCCGGTCCAGTGCATCGTCGGAACTGGTCGCCAGTTCAAAGCGCTCGAAATCAAGAGCGACCCGCAGTATCCGGGCGCCCATGGGAATGTCGCTATTGCTGTCAAAGTCGGTGTGCTGGTGACGGATAGCCTCGGCAACCTCTTCCATGCGCGGGATCGTTGTCAACAGGTCAGCGGCCACTGCAGGATGACGGGCGAAGACGGTCTTTTCTTCTCCAACCAGTGCCTCATCCTGCATCGCCTTTTGCAACACCGCGTCGGGCACAGTTACGCAGCCAACCTGCGACAGCATTGCCATAGTTTCATAACGCCACAAGTCTGGCAGTTCCAGCGCCTCGGCGACCGCCCGTACATGCGTCTTGATCCGCGTGGTCCGACCAAAGGCTTCGGGATTGACCAGTGCCAGCACATCGGCCAACACCTGGATCGCCCCTTGCAACGTATTCTCCAGCAGTTCCTGCTCGGCCCTGATTAGTCGATGCTGCTCCAGCGCCGCCTCCACCGAGCTCCATAACTTGTCCGGTGGGCAGGGCTTGTTCAGAAAGCGAAAGATGTCGCCTTCGTTTACAGCATCGATGGCGGTCTGCTGATCCGAGTTACCGGTCAGCATCATGCGCACCGTTTGCGGGCTCCGGCGTTTGACTTCGGCCAGCAATTGCACGCCAGTCATCTCGGGCATGCGCATATCGCTGACTATGACCGCATAACCGCCGTTGCTGTCAATCAGTTCGAGTGCCTTGTTTGGCCCCAGAGCCGTATCGATCTTTGTTTTCTTACGTAGTGCACGGCGGCAGGCGTCGAGCACGGGTTGCTCGTCGTCTACAAAAAGTATCCCGGCCGACATCGATTCATCCTCCGAGTTCGCGCGCGCTTTCGAACCATGCCTCACTCGGTGTTACACCCATTCGACCGAGATATTCCATATCGAATTGCGCCGCCGAAGGATCGTCGCCACGCTCCATTGCTTCACATACCTGGTTTGCAATGTAGACGGCTGTCAACGGCGAGAATTGTTCCGCCCCCTTGTTGGGGTCGTGATGAAAAGCCGCCGCCTCGACGATTGGGTTTGGCAGTCCCCACAAGCCGAGCAGGTAGGCACCGACTTCATTGTGACTATGACCGAATACTTCCTGTTCGCATTGCCAGTCTTCACTGTCGGGTTGTGCCTGCAGCTCAGCCACGCGCCCGTACTCGCCACCGAATTGCGATGCCAAAACTAACTTGCCAATGTCATGCAGCATGCCGGCCATCTGCGAAAAATCAGCGACCTTCCGCGGCTGGTTTTCCAGCTGCGCAATCTTGCGGGCAAGTCCGCCCACACGCCCGCTGTGATCCCAGAGCTTCTCGATATCGAGCGCCCCACTGACTTCGAAATCTGCAAATACCTTGGCGGTCAGTACCAGGCTACGTACGGCGTCGATGCCAAGTATTGCGGCAGCCTGTGCCGGGCTTTCGACGTGACGGCTGAGACCAAAAAACGCCGAGTTCACAATTTTCAGGACCTTGGCCGTCATAGCGACATCCTTGGCAACGATCTCACCGATCTCAGTCAGTGGTTTGCCATCGCTGATGGCCTGCATGATCTCGCTGTATAGCGAAGGCAGGCTCGGTAAAGACCCCATCTCGGTTACCAGCGTCTGTAATTCATCGTCGTTGAGCAGGTCACGCAGGCTGCAGGCACGATCGATGGTAGCCTTGACCGTGTCTGCATCACAGGGCTTGGCCAGGTACTGGTGGGTTGCGCCAATGCACTCGAGCACCATCTCCATGTCGGCATGGCCCGACAATGCAATGCGAACAGTATTGGGATAGTCCTTCTTTACCGCCGTCAGCAACTGCACACCATCCATGCCGGGCATACGCATATCGGAAATAATCACGTCGCAGGGTGCGCTATTCAATGCCTCCAGCGCCTGTTCGCCACTGGGTAAAAACTCCATGTCCCATTCTTTGCGAAACGTCCGCAGCATACGCCGCAGACCCGTGAGCACATTGGGTTCGTCGTCAACGAACAGGATACGTTTCATGCTGCCACCTCCTGTGGCGCGAGTGGCAGTTTGACAATGAATGTCGTGCCAACCCCGATTTCCGTTTCAAAGCTGAGATCGCCGTGGTGTTGCTCCACGACTGCCGAATAAGCCAGGGCCAGTCCCTGGCCACTACCGCGCCCAACTTCCTTGGTAGTGAAGAAGGGCTCGAAGATCTTGTCGCGCACGGCTTCGGGAATACCCGTTCCGCTATCGCTGACACGAATTTCTACGTGCTCGTCGTGACGACGGGTAGCGATGCGGATCGAGCCACGCGTACCTGACTCACCGACACTGTCGGCAATGGCATGGGCGCCATTGATGAGCAGGTTCAGAACCACCTGGTTGAGCTCACGCGGATAACACAGCACCGGCGGCAAATCGTCGTCGAAGTCAGTTTCGACGGTCGCGTGATACTTCCATTCGTTGGAGGCAACTGTAATCGCATTTCCAATCAGGCGATTGAGATCAGCCTGTTCACGGTAACTTCCTCCACCGGGGTGCGAGAATTCCTTCATCGCGCGCACGATATCGGCAATGCGTCGGATGCCATCCATTGACTGTGCCAGCGCCTGCGGTACTTCCTCCAGCAGGTACTCTCTGTCCGCATTCTCACGGGCCTGCTCGATGGCCTGCTTCTCGTCGTCCTGCAGGCGTTCGCCCAGGCCGGCAAAAATACGTGTGTATTCGTCCTCGAGACCCAACAGGTCGTCGAAGGCTTCCTTCAAAAAAGAGGTATTGTCGGAAACGAATTGCGCCGGCGTATTGACTTCGTGAGCGATTCCCGCCGCCAGCCGACCGACGGCTTCGAGCCTTTGGGCCTCACGCAACTGCACCTCCATGCTGTTGCGTTCAGTCACGTCATTACCGACGATCAGGCACCCCTTCAGCTCGTTCTCGACATCGAAAATCGGAGTCAGCGTAAGATTGACTGTGAATTCTTCATCATCGTGTCCCGGGAAACGTAGCTGCTCAAGCTGCACCGTCTCCCGCGTGTCGATACATTGCCTGAAGGCCGACGTTACCTTCTCGCATTTACCACCAGTCAGCGAATCCAACGATGCTCCAAGTGCCTTGTCGCTGGCAATGCCGCTCATTGTCGCCACCGCCGCGTTCCACTCGGTGACGATGCCCGACACGTTGATGCTGATGAGCATCGACGGAATCGTTGCAATCACCTGGCTGGTATGACTGACCTCGTCAGCGAGCCTGGCTGCCTGGTTGCGCGCCTCGCTTTCGGCTAACTCGAGTTCCTGTGTACGTTGCAGTACCAGCCGCCTCGCGGCGTCGGCGCTGGTGGCCAGCGTGACGATCAAAAACGCCAGTAGCCCGGTGATGGCCAGACCCGCTCCCAGCAAAACCCAGGCCACCAATGGTACGCCGGCAAGCTGCACGGGTGCGGCTCGCACCACCCACAGTTCACCGTCGACCGCAAGACCGGTTTCGTAGACGTAGCCTTCTGTTGGCAGCGTCCCTTGCGCCACAATTGTCTTGCCGGTGGTTTGCTCGACGACGGCGAAAGCGGCACCCCAGTTCTCGATCCCCAGCCAGCTATGTAGTGTATCCAGCGGAAGTGCCGCCACGATGACACCAGACCAGTCGACCGCGTCGAGCGTGGGGCTGACAAAGAACAAATTTGTGTCGGTAGTGACGTAGTGGACGTAGCCACGCCTGAAAGAATTCGCTACTGCCATGCGCAGAGCCTGATCGCTCGCCAGGTCATAGTCGAAGTCCAGCACACCCACCGGACCAGGCTCGATCAGCGTCAGCGGCAACTGGGCGCCGGCAGTCGGATTGTCGTGGTCGAAAGGTGCGTCCAACGCCTCATCGCTGAACTCGGCAGGTGCCCAGCCGATCATCGCCAGGCCATGCTGCTGACGCAGGTAGGCCGCGGTGAAGTCGCCAAACTCGCGCGGACCGACCTGCCCCGAAGAAAGAAAGAATGCCGACACCGAGCGCAGTCTCTCGACCACCTGCGACAGATTCTGCTCGACTGAAAAAACACGCCGATCGACATCACTCTGGAAGTCCGCCAACAGTCGGTCCTCGTACTGCTGGCGTGCCGATTCGAAGGACATGACTGACATGGCGACACCAATTGATGCGAGCACCAGCACCAGCACCATTAGCCGGTTTCTCGTCGACTTGGTAGATCTATCCGCTCGTGTACGCAATGGCCCTCCCACCCCTGATGGCACGCCAGCGCCGGTGCGACGCTCTCGCTCACTCAACATATCGTCCGGCGTCAGACTTCCTTTAGCGAGTCGGCGGTTTGGCTATGGCATACTTGCG
>JABDKV010000287.1 GCA_013002045.1 Gammaproteobacteria bacterium | reverse complement strand
ACAACGCCGAAGTGCACGTACAGAAACTGATCGACGCCGTCAGTGACGCCGAGTCTGGCTACACTGCTGCGGCCAAAAAACTTCACGATAACCGAGTGCGGGCAGCGCGTCGGCTCGACAAGGCTATTTCCGCCCAGATCGACGGGCTGGGCATGGAAGGTGGCCGTTTCAAGACCTCGGTCGTGCTGCAGGCGCAACGTCCCGGTCGCCACGGCAGCGATGAAATCGAATTCCTGGTGAGTGCCAATCCGGGCCAGGAGCCACGGCCATTATCGAAGGTGGCCTCCGGTGGTGAGCTGTCGCGTATCGGGCTGGCGATTGAGATGCTGACCGCGCAGCACCAGCCGGTCGCAACAATGGTTTTCGACGAAGTCGATGCCGGTGTCGGCGGGGGCATCGCCGAGATTATCGGACAAAAGCTGCGCAGTCTGGGTGAGAGCATCCAGGTGCTGTGCGTCACCCACCTGCCCCAGGTGGCCAGCCAGGCGCACGATCACGTGCTGGTTACCAAGCTCACCGATGGCAACACCACGCACACACAACTGGTAGCGCTGGCAGCCGATCGCCGCGTCGAAGAAATCGCGCGCATGCTGGGGGGCGTAGAGATTACCGATGCCACGCGCCGCCACGCGCGCGAGATGCTGGCGCTACTGCCGGCAGTTGGGACAGATTCCGTAGATGTATAACGAGTGATCTGTCATCTCGTAATCTAGTTTCTTGGCAATAGCGTGCTGGCGCTCCTCGATAGTCTCATCGACGAATTCATCCACGCGCCCGCACTCGACACAGACGATATGATCATGATGGTGTCCGTGATCGAGCTCGAACACCGAATTGCCGCCCTCGAAGCGATGCCGGCTGACCAGCCCGGCCGTTTCGAACTGGGTCAGGACCCGGTAAACGGTAGCCAGGCCAATATCCTCACCGGTTTCCAGCAGCGCCTTGTACAGGTCTTCTGCACTCATATGGCGTTGCGGGCTTGCTTCCAGTAACTGCAGGATTTTCAGCCGCGGCAGCGTAACCTTGAGCCCGGCGCTGCGTAAGTCTTGCTCTTCCAGTTTGCTTTCCTCCGGACCGTTAACTTTGGCCCTGCCAGACGGTATAGTCTGCGCTCCCTACCGCTGACAGACAACCCGATGTTACAACCGAAACACCTGATTCTGCCCGTTCTGCTGGCCTTGCTGCTAAGCGGCTGCGTATATAAACAGGATATCCGCCAGGGCAACCAGTTCGACGAAGAATCGATTGCGCAAATCGAGCCCGGGGAGACAACGCGCAACCAGGTGCGGTTCCTGCTTGGGACACCGATCATAGCTGACCCGTTTCATGCCAATCGCTGGGACTACGTCTACTTCTATAAAAGCGGCAAGACCGGAAAAACGCAGCAACGTCGCTATGAGATCTATTTCAGCGACGATGTCGTCGAGCGCATAGTCGAAGTCGAACCCTAGTCGCGTAGCCGCCCCATGGTCTTGCCCTCGGCGGCTAGCTGGCGACGCACTTCTTTGGGATCCGCCAGTAGCGGTCGGTACAGCTCCAGACGATCGCCGGGCTGCATGACATGGTCGTCTTTAACCACGCGACCATAGATACCCAGTTTGCACTGCTCGAGATCGACGTCTTCGAAATGCTGATCTACACCGGAGGCAAGCGCTGCTTCGCGTGCCGTCATGCCTGCCGGGATGACGACCGGTAATACGACCTGGCGTTGAGGCATGGCATAAGCCACCTCAATCTCGATCGACTTGTCGTCGCCGGTATTCTTCATCGATGCAATTCGTGGGCCCGATCGGCAACATGATCGATCAGGTCATCGATAGCGGCGCGGAATGCCAGGCCAAACATCATCGCGTACAGCGGATTGGAAAACTCGTAATTGAGATGTAAGGCCAGTAACGAGCCCTGTCCGCGTGGCGTGAATGTCCAGGTGCCGTCGAGCCGGTGCATGGGCCCATCGACCAGTTCCATGGTGACGCGTTCGTCAGGATAGAGACCGTAACGCGTTACGTACTCGCTGTGCGCACCACCGCGGGCAATCTTCAAAGCGGCGTGCAGGTGATCGTCGCCGCGGCCGAGTATCTCGACCCGGTCGAGCCACGGCAGGAACTCCGGATAAGCATCGACATCGGCGACGATGGCGTAAAGCTGTTCGGGACGATGCGGCGACTGCAACTGGCGACGTAAATCAGCCACCGTTACTGAGCCCCTGGACCCAGCCGATGAAACCGCTGCTGTTGAGGAAAATCACCAGCACGATAATCGGGGCGACGAAGCGCGCGAGGAATCGCCAGGTGCTGTAGGCAACGCCGGTGCCCATATCAAGTTCTTCCGATGTCGAGTTGCGACACATGACCCAGCCGGCAAACACACTGATCAGCAGGCCGCCCAGCGGCAGCATAATGTTACTGGCCAGGTGATCGAGATTGTCGAAGATAGTGCCACGCCAGAATTTGAAATCGGCCAGCAGATTAAATGACAGCACCGAGCCGACACCCAGGACCCAGACGGTAGCGCCGACCATCGAGGCCGCCTGCACGCGGCTTTGTTCGTAACGTTCCACCAGCCATGCCACCGCCGGCTCGATCAGCCCAATCGACGAGGTCCAGGCCGCAAACGACAACAGCAGGAAGAACAGCGTTGCGAAAATGACGCCCCCCGGCATTTGCCCAAACGCCAGTGGCAATGCCTGGAAAATCAGTCCCGGTCCCTCGCCTGGTGCCAGCCCATTGGCGAAGACGATCGGGAAAATAACCAGACCGGCAAGCAATGCAATGCCGGTGTCCGCAAAGACGACGGCGACTGACGTCCCGGGTATGGAAGCGCTGGCCGGCAGGTACGCGCCGTAGGCCATTACCGCGCCCATGCCCACGCTGAGTGTGAAAAAGGCGTGCCCGAGTGCAACCAGGACGGAGTCCCAGGTCAGCTTTGAGAAATCAGCCCGGAACAGGTAATTGACACCCTCGGCAAAATTGCCTTCGCTGATCGAGTAAAACAATAAGATAACTAATAGAACACCCAGCGCCGGCATCAGTATTTGCACGGCCTGCTCGAGCCCGCGCTGCACACCGCGGGCGACGATAAACACGGTCATCGCCATGAACAACGTGTGCCAGGCCAGCAGCACGGGCCAGTTGGCGGTCAGCCCGTCGAAGATAGCCCCGACCTCGGCCGCGTTGGTGCCGGTGAACGCGCCGGTTGCGCTTTTAAAAATGTAGGCCAGCGCCCAGCCAGCGACGACGCTGTAGAACGACAGGATCATGAAGCCGCCGATCACGCCCATGCCACCGACTAATTGCCACTTGCTGGAGCCGGACTCTTCCTCGCCAACCAGTCGCATCGTGGCAATTGGGTTGCGCCGGCCGCGTCGCCCGATCAGTACTTCCGACATCATGATCGGCAGGCCGATCGCGAAAACACAAATCAGGTAAACGATGACAAAGGCGCCACCGCCGTTTTCGCCAGTGATGTACGGAAATTTCCAGACGTTCCCCAACCCGACGGCTGACCCCGAAACGGCCAGGATAAAAGCCAGCTTCGACGACCACATGCCGTGTAGCGATGTTCGTTTTGTTTCTATTGTCACCCTGGAGCCCCTGCCACACTTGTAGCCGCGATTTTGCGCCAAATTGCTAAGACCCTCAAACCGCAGCCTATAATGCGCCCCCATGGCCAAACCACGAAAAAACAAATCGGGCGACAACAGCAACGAGATTGCACGCAATCGCAAGGCTCGCCACGACTACTTTATCGATGACACCATCGAGGCCGGCCTGGTGCTGGAAGGATGGGAGGTCAAGGCGCTACGGGCGGGAAAAGCGCAGCTACAGGAGAGTTATGTGCTGCT
>JABDKV010000279.1 GCA_013002045.1 Gammaproteobacteria bacterium | reverse complement strand
TTGTTTTCGTCGTCATCCGGCAAGTCGACATCAATCGTCGGTACGGTGAATGATTCACGCTCGGTGTCGACATCGACATCGACATCAGGCACATCGACCGTGACTTCTTTTTCACCCATGGTGACTTCGGGACCATCAATGTCGTAATGCGGCAGCTGGCCACCTTCGACATCAACGTCGACATCCGGCATGCGACCTTCTTCGGTCTTAACCAGTTCGTACTCCGGCAATTCACCGGCATCGGCACGCAGGTCGACATCAGGCAGGTCACCTTCCTGTGTCTGGTCAATGTCGCAACCGGCGGCGAACATCAGGCCACTGGCAGCGATAAGCGAGAAAGTCAGTTTCGAAAATTTCATTTAATAGTTCTCCTCAATTGGTAATAAGTCGGTATCAATTCGGTTGGTCTGTTCAGGCTGTCGGGCGGCGGCCCATCAGGAAGAATACGGCGGCAACAATCAGGCCGACGACGAACAGGATCCAGGCAATATTGGTCGCAGCACCGGCGATGCCAGAGAAGCCCAGCACAGCAGCAACAAGTGCGACGATCAGAAAAATGAAAGCCCAATTCAACATGTTTAATCTCCTTTAAAGTGACGTTGTTTCCGGGACATCCCTGGCATCGTCCGGCAGGAATTCGCGGTTATCCGGAGTAATGCAAGGTCGATGCCAACAATGTCACTAGTGCAAGTTTTCTAATCTAAAACAGTAAGTTAAAGCGAGCTGACTGACTTCTTGATGACCGTTTCGCATCTCGGCGTGCATGCAAGTTTTTCAGGTCTGGGGAAAGTCTTCGCCGCTGTCATTGCGCCGCAACAGGCAGATCAAAGAACCGGCTTCAGGAACCGGGCGACGATTTCCTTGGTGCGTGGCCAGATACCGCGATCGTCCCACGCCTCCTCGGTAATCTCCCGCGATTCGCTCATGTCATCGATAAAGCTGCTGGCTAACTGGTCGTTAAACTGCTGGTCAAGGATGAACGCATTGAGTTCGTCGTTGTACAAGTAACTCAGCGTGTCGAGGTTACTTGATCCAACCGTAGTCCAGTCGTGATCGATTAATGCTGTCTTTGCGTGCAGGTGTGAAGATTCATACTCGAAGATGCGGATGCCGTTTTCCAGCAATCGACTGTAATAAGATCGTGTGGCCGGCACGGTCAGGCCGTTGTCTGTGCGCTTTGGCAGAACCAGCCTGACATCGACACCGCGATTGGCGGCGTGCACCAGTTCATCGAGCAAATCTTCACTCGGTATGAAATAGGCCTGAACTATCCAGATCCGTTCTTTGGCTGCCCGAACTGCTTCCAGGTAATGCTCGAATATCGCCGACGCGCGGCCATCACCGCCTTCTGCGACCTCCACCAGCACCGGACTCTGACCGACCGGCTCGAGCTGCGGAAAATAGGAAGCGGCAGCCAACGGTTGATCGGCGTTGGCAGCCCAGTTGCGCAGGAACGCGCGCTGCAGTTCAGCTACGGCCGGACCCTCTATGCGTATGTGCGTATCGCGCCAGGCGGCACCAAAACGTGACTCTGCCGGCGGGTTTTCCGAGCTGAAGCGGTACTTGCGTGTGAAGTTCAGGCCACCGGTGAAACCAATCCGGCCATCGACAACAAGCACCTTGCGATGGTTGCGGTTGAGCAGATCGAGAGGATCGCCTTCGAAGACGGTGTTGTAGGCAAGCACATTGATGCCGTTATCTTCGAGGCGATCGAAGAACTCGTCGCTGGTCATGCCACTGCCAAACGCGTCATAGATCAGGTTTACCACGACGCCATCGGCGACCCGGTCAATCAACAGGTCAGCGAGACGCTTGCCAATGACATCGTCGGCCAGTATGAAAGTTTCGAGATTGATGTGATCACTGGCGGTGGCGATCGCATCGAACATAGCGTCGTATGTAGCCGGACCGTCGAGTAACAATTCGACACGGTTACCATCGATGGCAGCCCGCCGCGCAACAATGTCGTAGCTGGCTCCGTCTTCGACAGCAATCTTTTCTACCCCCGCGGTACTCTTTTCCGGGGGCTGGTGATTGAGGCACGCGCCAAGGGGGAGAAAAACTCCCAGTAGCAGTACTAACTGCGCGATTCTTGGAAACTCTTTTACATTCATTTGTTTACAATTCTATGTCCGCCCAGATTGGCATCAATCTTGCTGCAGTTTTCATGCCAGAGGAGTTTTTCCCGGGTCGAGGTAGGTTCGACCCGTTTGTTTTTTGGACGACCAATCGGGTGACAGGTGTTTTTTCGTGATGAGCGTTTTCTAATCTCGCAGTCTGACGACAAACGGGCTGACATCGAAGCAACTGCTTCGCTCGGCCTGACAGCTTTGCAGGCACTGGAAGCCGGTGTCGTCGTCGTAGACCTGCGCGAGGCCGACCAACCCATCGTTTTTGCAAACGAGGGTTTCGTGCGGGTGACCGGCTACACGCCGGAGGAAATCCTCGGCCGGAACTGCCGTTTTCTGCAAGGGCCCGACACCGATAAGGCTGTCGTGGACGAGATGCGGGCTGCGATCGTAGCTGGACGCAAGACAACTGTTGTGGTCAAAAACTATCGCAAGGATGGCAGCAGCTTCTGGAATGAAGTGCAACTGGTGCCATTCAGGCAACACGGCGAGATCACCCATTACACCGGCATCCAGACCGATGTGACTACGCGAATCGAGGGCGAACAGAGACTGCGAGAAAGCGAGAGCCAGCTGCGGCTGCTGCTCGACTCAGCAGCCGAAGCGATCTACGGCATAGACAACGAAGGAAAGTGCACGTTTTGTAACCCGGCCTGTGTACGCATGCTGGGTTACGAGAGCGCAGACGAACTGATCGGGCGCAATATGCATGCGCTGATCCACAGTAAGGACATCCATGGCAATCTGCATCCGCGCCAGCGCTGCAAGATCTATCGCGCTTTCATCGATGGACTGGAGACTCATAGCGACACTGAGGTGTTCTGGCGCAAGGACGGCTCATCGTTTCCGGTGGAATACCGTTCACACCCAATCAAGCGTGGCGACCAGACCGTTGGTGCTGTCGTTAATTTCTTCGATATCACTGAGCGCAAGGCAGCCGAACAGGCTTTCCAGCGGGCACGCCACGAGGCCGATCAGTCGAACCGGTCGAAGTCCGAATTCCTGGCGAACATGAGTCACGAAATTCGCACACCGATGACGGCAATACTCGGCTATGCCGATGTGCTGGCCGCGCATATTGACGATCCCGATAACCGCAAATGCGTCGATGTCATCAAGCGCAACGGTCGCTTCCTGCTCAACATAGTCGACGATATACTTGATTTGTCGCGCATAGAGGCCGGTCGGCTGCGTCTGGAGCCCGTCCCATTCCGAATCGACGAAGTTGTCTCAGATCTGCGCTCGCTGATGGAGGTTCGCGCCCAGGAAAAGGGTTTGCCACTGGCAGTCGAGTATTCCGGCAGGGTCCCCTCGCAAATCGAGACGGACCCTACCCGATTGCGGCAGATTCTGATCAACCTGCTAAGTAATGCAATCAAGTTCACCGAACAGGGTTCTGTGCGCCTGGTGGTCAATTTTCTCGGCGAAGAAAATGGTCGGCAACACTGGACGTTCGACGTAATCGATACCGGGATCGGTATCGATCAGCAGGAACAAGACAAGATTTTTCGACCGTTTAACCAGGCAGATACCTCGTTAACACGCCGCTACGAGGGCACCGGGCTCGGGCTGGCGATCAGCCGCCGACTGGCAGAGATGCTCGGTGGACAGATTCGGCTCGATAGTACTCCTGGCGAGGGCAGTACCTTCACTCTCGAGTTCTGGACCGATGCCGTGCCCGATAGCCGTCTGGTCAACCCGTCACACGAGATCGCGGCACCGGCGGGCAACGCACCCGTGGTTCGTCGCGAGCTCGATGCCAGCGTGCTGGTGGTCGACGACCGCCGTGATATCCGCTACCTGGCCCAATACTTCCTCGAAGAGGCCGGTGCCCGTGTTACCAGTGCCGAGAATGGTCGCAAGGCACTCGAGCTGGTGGAGGCGCGCACCGCCGCAGGCGACCCGTTTGACCTGGTATTGATGGACATGCAGATGCCCGTGCTTGATGGTTATGCGGCAACGCGTACACTGCGACAGCGCGGCTTCAACAGACCCATCATTGCACTGACCGCTGGTGCGATGCGCAAGGATCGCACGCGCTCGATCGAGGCCGGTTGCGATGCCCACGTGGCAAAACCCATCGATGGCATAGCACTGGTCAACCTCGTTGCGTACTACATCAATGATATTGATGCCCTCAAACTAGCTGAGCAACGTCAACGGAGAGCGCGTGCCACGGGTGATATTATGACGACAAACAACCAACAGCAGCGCATCCTTGTTGTAGACGACAGCATCGACGCGGCCGAAGCGATGATGAAGTTACTCGAAATTCTGGGTCACGAAGTGCGTAGTGCCACCACTGGCAAGACTGCGCTTGCGGTGGCCGCCGACTTCAGACCCGACTTTGTCATTCTCGATCTTGGCCTGCCAGACATAGATGGATACGAAGTGGCCGCCCGCCTGCGTAAAAACCCTGACACAACGGAGGCGACCATCGTTGCCCTGTCCGGACGTGAGGGTGATCCGGCCAGGCTGCGAGATTGCGGTTTCGACCATCATTTCATGAAGCCCGCTGATCTGGCGGCGATTCGTGAGCTGATCGATGGCAACAATGACGGCCCGGGTCTGTCGGGACGGATTTCTTGAAGCCGATTACGGCGCAGGACCGTGGCGCCGCGCTCGGGCGGCTGTTCCGCGGCATCGTTCACGAAACTTCTAACTGGCTCAATGTCATTCTCATGAATGCCCAACTGGCCGAGGCCAGTCCCGAGGATACCGATACCAGCCTGAAAACGATTTCGACCCAGGCTCGCTCAGGCGGTGACTTCCTCAAGCAACTGTCGGCATTCGCCGGGGCCAGCAGCTTTAACCCGCATACCCGTGCCACTATCGCAGAGTGTGTCGCACTGGCGCGGAACCTGCTCGGTTCCACTGCGCGTCGGACCGGTACCCGACTGGTTATCGGCGCATGCGATACGACCCCGAGACTGCTGGATACGACCGGACTGGGAATCACGCTGGGGTTGCTATTCGATGCGCTTTGTCAGCTTGAAGCCGACGAGATCAACGTGCACTGCGAAGGTAATGCAACGGTTACGATCGTCGTTGCGGCAAATGAGCTGGAATGGCCATTAGCGGAACAGGATGGTTCGTTATCTGTGCGTATGGCCCATGCGTTCTGCCGCGATCACGGCGGTGAACTGGTGCAGTCCACATCTCAGTGGCGCCTGAAGCTGCCCTCGCCGGTCAGCGATTAGTCACTTTCATCACCGGCCTCGGCCCGGTATTGCTTGAGCTTGTTATAAAGCGTCTTGACGCTGACACCGAGTGCCTCGGCAGTACGCTTCTTGTCATCGCCGAACTTATCGAGTGTTGACAGGATAACCTGCTTCTCCACGTCGGCCAGTGGTGTTCCCGGTTGCACGTCTAATCCGGACCCGCTGCTGGCCCCGGCCGGTTGCACCGTCGGCATCGACTTGAGTAGCTCTGCATCGACGACCTCTTCGGCAAGGATATAGGCACGATGCATTTCATTTTTGAGTTCGCGCACGTT
>JABDKV010000272.1 GCA_013002045.1 Gammaproteobacteria bacterium | reverse complement strand
CCGTGTGGCGGTCCATCGCCCCTGACCGAACCTCTGCGTTAGAGACTATGCAACATAACGGTTTTACACGGTGTGACAACGTTCACATTAAACACAGAGAATACAGGACGTTATGGAAGATCGGACGCTGATTTAGACTGTCGTGTGACAGTTTGGCGCACTTATAACAGGCACCGCGTCGGGTGCTAGTTACGACGGTCGGGTTCGGGCAGACGTACCCGTTGCAACCAGTAGTCCCGAAGTTGCTGCATGACGTCGGCGAACGCCGCGGGACCAAGCGGTTTTTCGACAAAGCTATTGGCTCCCAATGCATAGCAGGCATTGACGTCATTGATGTTATTCGAATTGCTAAAAATCACCGTGGGGATCAGCGCCAGTCTGTTGTCGTTTTTTATCTCTTCAAGGACTTGCTTGCCATCGGTACCAGGCAGGTTCAGGTCGAGAAGAATGAGCGCCGGTAACCTGACATTGGCATCCTGCGCCTGCAGGTAATCGAGTGCAGCGTCGCCGTCCAGACAGTGATGCAGAGAGTGCTCAAGGCCAGCCTTCAACAGTCCACGACGTATCAGCTCGAAGTCCTCAGGACTGTCTTCGACGATGAGCAGTATCGGCCTGTTGTCCAATTCGGAATTCAACCCAGTGTGAAATAAAAGGTGCTGCCCTCACCCGGATCCGACTCGATCCAGATACGACCACCATGCCGCTCGATAATTTTCTTGGTGATCGTCAGTCCCGCCCCCGAACCACCACCATAAGCGTCCCGTGGATGCAGGCGTTTAAAAATCCGGAAGACCGCATCGATATGCCTGGGCTTGATACCAATACCGTTATCTCGGACGTACAGTATTGCGTTACCGTCAGCGTCTTCTCCGTCGACGCCGATTTCTATCGTTTTCTCGTCCTTGTCATTGTATCGCATCGCGTTGGTGATCAGGTTGCGGTAAACCTCGCATACCCGCACGCTATCGCAGACCAGGACCGGCAACTGGCCTAACTTCAAGTCGACGTCGGCCTCCGCCAGCGTTATACGCAATGAATCAACCACACCCTCGACGACCTCGTTCAGATCCGTCGGCTTGATCGCCAACTCGGTACGTCCTGTGCGTGAGAACTCCAGCAATGAGCTAATCAGCAATTCGAGACGCGCTGACAGGCGCAGCAGCGTGCGCAGCTTGGCCGCACCCTCCTCGCCGAGGGCCTCAGCGTGGTCCTCGATCAGGATAGCCGAGTAATTGTGAATACCACGTAGTGGCTCTTTGAGGTCATGCGACGCGATGTAAGCAAAATCATCCAGTTCGGCATTGCTGCGCGCTAACTCGTCGTTCATGCGACTGAGTTCTTCATGCGTGCGTTTTTGCTCCGATACATCGCTACCCAGTATGTAGGCACCCCTTACACTGCCGTCATCGTCGACATCCGGTATATAAACAAAATCAACGTCTCGCACACCGGTCGGAAACTCGATACGGCGGGTCTGGCGATGACGCTCACCTGACAAAGCCTTTGCATAGCCGGTGGGGTCATATAACGGGCCCAGCACGTTTTCGGCAGCGCGACCAATGCAAGTACCCGGATCTACATCGAGCCATTCACCAAATGACCGGTTGGTAAACCGGTACTTCTGTTCGCAATCTACATATCCGATCAGGACCGGTATCGCGTCGGCCATGAGTCGTAGCTGCGCCTCGCTTTCGCGCAGCGCCTGTTCGGCTGCCTTGCGCTGGCTAACATCGACTATCGCCGAAAGCACCATGACCCCGTCTTCGGTTTCAAGTGAATTCAGACCGATTTCCACCGGGATGGCGGTGCCGTCCTTGTGCTGTGCCAGCACCTCCTCACCCATACCAAAGGCACGTGCCTGGGGTTGCTTATGAAAATACTCATGCAAATCGGTCTGCTCCGACTGCAGCGATTCGGGCAGCAACCTCTCGATTGGTGTCCCCAGCAACTCGTCGCGGCTATAACCGAGGAGTCGCGTCGCCTCGCTATTTACCATCTCGACAATGCCGTACTCATTGCTCATGACCATGCCCACTGGAGAAGATTCGACTACCTGGCGAAAACGCTCCTCGAAGCGCTTGCGTTGTGTCAGGTCATCGGAAATCTGCAGGATGAACTCCGTTTTACCGCTCTCGCCGGGGATGGCTATCTTGCGGGTTTCGAACACCCGGTCCGCGGCCGCTGTGGCAAAACGATGATCCGTCACTCGCATATGCAGTCCGGTATCGGCGACCTGACGATCCTGCTCGCCCGAAATCGCTGCGGCCTGCTCGTCCAGGTAAACCACTTCGGTAGCGCCGATGACCTCTTCGCGGGATTTGCCTGTCAGGCGCAACCCGGATTCATTAATGCCGACGATCGACAGGTCGGCCGCTTTCTTGACGACGATGAAACTTGGAATGTGCTCGAGCACGGAATCGAGAAACCGGTTTGCCTGGTTGAGCTCCTCGGCCTTGGCCTGCAACTCGGCTGTGCGCTGTTCAACCCGGCGCTCCAGGTCCCGCTGCGCCTCCTGCAATGCCGCCTCGGCTCGCCGGCGCTCGGCAACTTCGTCTGCGAGCAGGCGTGTCTTGGCCTCCAGCTCGGCCGGGTGAGGTATGGCCACGGCCCTGGGAATCAGCGGCCACAAGACAATGGCTGTCGCCAGCGAAACCAGTGCGGTCGCCAGCTTCAGGAAACCCTGGGCGACATAGTCGGGATTCCACAGCACCCAGATTCCCATCAGGTGCGTCAAACCACAAAACAGGATGAACGCGGCAAACAGCGAGAGCAGCCAGTTGTATTCAGACCCCAGGTCGCGACGCCGCCTGACGAAGTAGATCAGTGCCAGCGGGATACTGAAGTAGGCCAGAGCCGTGACCAGGTCGGAGCCGACATGCATCCACAGGATATCGGGGCGCCAGAGAAAGCACATGCCATGCGGCATGAATTCGTTCGAACCGAAGTAACTACTCAGGGCATCGAGCATGGGCAGGCCTCCTTTTGCGGCCCCATGATAGCGCGGAGCGATGCAGCACGGGTTGGTATACCGGTCGCAGACTTGCGATAGAATCCCGTTATGGCAACACCGGAAAAAATCATGCTCGGCTGGCGAGAATGGCTGTCGCTGCCGGAGCTGGGTATCGACCGCATCAAGGCCAAGGTCGATACCGGTGCCCGCACTTCTGCGCTGCATGCCTATTTCGTCGAACCGATAGACGGCAGCGATCCTTTGCGCGTACGGTTCGGGGTACACCCGATACAACGTGACAGCGACACTGAGGTGGTATGTGAGGCCGAAGTGCTGGATGAACGCTGGGTTACTGATTCGGGTGGTCATCGCGAAATACGACCGGTTATCGAAACGACGGTCTGTATTGGTGGTCAGAGCTGGCCTATCGAGGTGACGCTGACTGCACGCGATACGATGCGCTTTCGGATGCTACTCGGGCGCACAGCCATGCGCCGTCGTTGCCTGGTCAACCCGGCACGTTCCTATCTCGCCAGCAAGAGACTCAAAAAACAGCCATGAACACAAAATCAGCCGCGACCACCGAGCGCCGCAAATTGAGCATCGGAATACTTTCCCGTGGCCCCTCCCTTTACTCTACCCGTCGGCTGGTCGAGGCGGGACGTGAGCGCGGACACACCATGCGGGTCATCAACCCACTGCGTTGCTATATGAACATCGCTGCTCATCGCCCCGAGATTCATTACCGTGGCGAGAAGCTCGACGAATTCGATGCGATCATTCCCCGTATCGGCGCATCGATTACGTTTTATGGCACCGCGGTACTGCGGCAGTTCGAAATGATGGGTGTGTTCCCGGTCAATGAGTCCGTCGCCATTACCCGCTCGCGCGACAAACTGCGCTCGCTGCAGCTATTGTCCCGTCGCGGAGTCGGCTTGCCCGTCACCGGTTTTGCCCATTCACCCGACGATGTACGTGACATGATCGGCATGGTCGGCGGCGCGCCCGTCGTGATCAAACTGCTCGAAGGTACGCAGGGCATCGGGGTGGTACTCGCCGAGACACCAAAGGCGGCAGAAAGCGTCATCGAGGCCTTCATGGGCCTGAAGGCCAACATTCTTGTGCAGGAATTCATTGAGGAAGCCGGTGGCGCCGATGTTCGCTGCTTCGTCGTCGGCGACAGAGTGATCGCCGCCATGAAACGCCAGGCCGCCGATGGTGAGTTCCGTTCCAACCTGCACCGCGGTGGTCAGGCGATGGTGATCAAGCTGACACCGGAAGAACGCGCAACGGCTGTTCGTGCTGCCAAAGTCATGGGGCTCAATGTGGCCGGTGTCGATATCCTGCGCTCCAATCACGGCCCGGTCATCATCGAGGTGAATTCGTCACCGGGGCTCGAAGGTATCGAGGCCGCTACCGGTCACAATGTTGCCGGTGTCATTATGAAATTTATTGAGAAGAAAGCGCGACCCCATAACACCCGGACCAAGGGCAAGGGATGACAGCTACGCGCGCGGTCAAACCCATAGCGATCTCGGATACCGAAATTGCGCCAGGCAGTAGCGCCACCATCGACCTGGTTGCCGGTCAGTTATACACGCATGAGCCTATCTACATGCCCGTACACGTGCATCATGGCAAGCACGCCGGGCCAGTACTGTTTCTGTCAGCAGCCATCCACGGTGACGAACTCAACGGTATCGAGATCGTGCGCAGGGTATTGGCATCGCGCCAGGTTCGACGGCTTCGCGGTACACTCATCGCAGTGCCGATTGTCAATGTGCTCGGCGTTGTGCACCAGTCCCGTTACCTGCCCGACCGACGCGACCTCAACCGCTGCTTTCCCGGCAGTCCCAAGGGCTCGCTGGCAGCCCGCATGGCGCACCTGTTCATGGACGAGGTGGTGGCCAAGGCTACCCACGGCATCGACCTGCATACTGGCGCCCTGCATCGTTCGAACCTGCCTCAGGTGCGCGGACGCCTGGCCAATCGCAAGGTGCGGGCAATGGCCGAGGCATTCCGTGCGCCGGCTATCCTCGACTCACAGATTCGCGATGGGTCACTACGTGATGCGGCCACCGAGCGTGGTATCCCGGTTTTGCTATACGAAGCCGGTGAGGCGCTGCGCTTCGACGAGACGGCGATTCGCATCGGCGTTAACGGCGTGATCAATGTCATGCGTCACCTCGGCATGCTGGCACAACGCCAGAAGCCCCCGGTGCAGTCGTTTATCGCGCGTTCATCGTCGTGGATGCGCGCGCCGGCCAGCGGTATCTTCCGCGCCACCACCCGACTTGGTGCCGAGGTCAGCCGCGGCGATACGCTCGGAATAATCTCCGACCCATTCGGCAGTGAAGAATCCGCCGTTAAGGCCTCATGCAAAGGGATCGTCATCGGCCGCAGCAACCTGCCACTCGTACACGAAGGCGAAGCGCTCTACCATGTGGCGCGAGTGTCGAAACCGGCAGCCGCTGCCGCGCGCGCCGAGAAAATACAGGAACAGACTGACGCCAGTGCACCGTACCAACAAACACCACCCATTGTTTAATTAGGCGCCCCGATGTCCACTATTCGCGTCATGATTTTCGAACCTGGTTCCGGCATGCGTACCGGTGGCGCCGAGCTTCTCGGAATCGTACCCGCAACGCCGGGAGCCTGGGTGTGGGCAGACTTCGACACGGTCGAGCGTGGCGAGGAACGCAAATTGCTGCAATCTCATTTTGGGCTGCAACTCCTCGCCGTTCAGGATGCGCAACGCGAGCGCCATCCACCCAAACATGAGTTGTTTGGCGATACCCTGTTCCTGTTGTTACGTGAGCTGTCGGACCCGGAACTGGGCAGCGACGATCCGCGATTCACGCATGTAGCGATATTCGCAGCCGAGAAATTTCTCGTTACCCGACGCAACCGTCCCTCGCCCTCGATCGAGGAAACCTGGAAAAGCTCAACTGTCGAACAGCTCGAGCGTGGCCCGGCACACATCGTTTATCGCATTTCGCGCGCCATCGTCGATCGCTATACACCGCTGGTGTTGAGCATGGAGGAACGTCTCGGCACGCTGGAAGATCGCATGTTTGAGGCTCCCAGCGATCGCATTCTCGAGGAACTGGCCGACTACAACCGGATTCTCAAGAAGCTGCGCCGCACCTTTACCTACCAGCACGGCATGATGCAGCAGGTGGCACGGGGTGATGAAGGCGTATTGGTGTTGTTTGACGATCATGAGTTCAACGATATCTACGAAAACATGGAACGACTGGCAAGCCTGTGCCAGCTCAACCAGGAACTCGCGGTGGACCTGCTCAATACCTACCTTTCTGTCTCGGCCCATCGACTCAACCAGATAATGCGGGTGCTGACGATCGCGACGGTCATTTTCCTGCCGCTGGGATTATTGGCCGGTGTGTACGGCATGAATTTCGAGTACATGCCTGAGCTGAGCTGGCGTTATAGCTATTTCGTTGTTGTCGGTACCATGCTGGGCGTTGCGCTTACGTTAATTACGATTTTCAAGATCAAGAAATGGCTCTGACCCAAATGCTCGAGTGGCCAGGCGCGCGCAGCGCGCGTAGGAGGGGCTTCAGCCCCGACCCCATGCTGCGCGAAACAACTCAGCCCAAATTTCGCACCATCCAATCGCGGCTGAAGCCGCTCCTACATGTGGTGCTGACCGGGTTGGTCTTGCAAACGGCGATTGCACAGGAGGCAGAGCCGCCAATCGCGGTGCTGCCACCGGACCCGCGGGCGCTGGCAGCGGACTGGTGGCGTTACATTGGTGAAGCGGAAGAAAGCCTGCAGGAGCGCACCGGGCTGCTGCTGGATTTTGCCTCCGAGGCCCTCAAGCTCTACCAGGAACAAACCGAAAGCATCGATGAGGACTCCGGCCAGTATCTCGACCGCCTGCGACTCAATCTCAGTGCCTTGCCTGACCTTCGGGCGCAAAATGGGCAAACGGCTGAGCCGGTGCCGCCATCGGCCCCGGAGTATCGGGTAGACGAGTATCTGCAGATTGAACGCGAGTTACGCAAGACTCGGCGGGCGCGCGACGAACTTGACGCTGTCATTTCACGTAATCGCGAATCGGCACGGATCGCGGAAAGACGGGTCGACAATCTGATGGCGGCCTATCTGGCATTACCCAGCGCTGACCCAGTGCGACTACGCCGCGGCCTGCAGATCATGGCGTCGCGCAGCGGCCTTGCTATCGCCCGGCAACAGTTGCGCGTTCGCGAAGAGACCCGTACCGGCCTGAACAATCGCGTCGAGCAACTCGAGCTACTGCTCGACCAGGCTTCCGATGCCATTATCGCCACACCGGAAGAACTGGCCGAAGTCGACAACCGGCTGCAGCAACTGCGGGCCCAACTCGAAGAGACCCAGGCCGAGTTGCAGGAGCGTCGCGCACGCGCGTTGGGCGCCCAGGGCGAAACGCCACTGGAACAGGCGCGCAATAGCTGGCGCTCGCAACGGGTAATCGTTACTGAGGCGCGCGAAGCCGAGCTGACTCTCGAAATCGCACGGCGCGGACTTGAGCAAAGCTGGTTTTCCATCGCATTAACCGAAGCGGACGATCAGCCACAGTTGTCGACGGCGCAGGAACGACTGGGCAATGTCGAAGACCTGTTGCGCCTGACCCGGGCCGAGCTCGATGCCTGGGAAGAACAAAGTGAGCGAGAGCTGGTCGCCCTGAGAGCCTTCGACCCGCAGGGTGCACCGCAGGCGCTGCAACGAGTAAACCGGCAACGGGTCGATGCGGCAAACGAGTCATTACGCAACATCGCACAGGCTCGCAGCATCGCCGAAGACACCGAGCTGGTTGCGGACTTGTTGCGCAAGAGAATCTCGGCTGAACAGGGTGTTGTTGTCGGCGGCTTCTCTTCGATCTGGAGTTACTTCGAGCGCGCCTGGGATCAGACGCGCAACTGGCTGGCAACCAGCCTGTTCAAGATCGGGGAAACGCCGGTGACCGCGTTCGGCATCATGCGTGTCGCCTTTATCGTATTCATTGCGATATGGATATCGCGTTTATTGCGGCACGCGCTCAACCGTATCGGGGCCCGCGGCGAAGGCACGCAGTCGGCTTTCTACACCGTTGGTCGCCTGCTCCACTACGTGATCATCGCCGCGTCTATCGTGATCGGACTGTCATCTATCGGACTCAGCTTCGCTAACCTCGCGATCGTCGCCGGTGCCCTCGGTGTTGGTATCGGTTTTGGTTTGCAGTCGATCGTCAACAACTTTGTCTCTGGCCTGATCCTGTTGTTCGAGCGCAGCCTCAAGGTCGGCGACTATGTCGAGCTCGAATCCGGGGTCGGTGGCGTGGTACGCGAGATCAATGTGCGCTCGACGCTGATCAATACCAACCAGAATCTGGACATCCTTGTGCCAAACTCCGAGTTTGTCAGCGGGCGACTGATTAACTGGACGCACAAGGAATCGAGTCGGCGCATGCATATCAAGTTCGGTGTCGCTTATGGCACCGACAAGGAGCTGGTCAAGAAGGCCGCGCTGGAAGCCGCCGCGGCCGTCACTCACACCGTGAAAGACAACCCGCTCAAGCGACCCGATGTGTGGTTGACTAACTTTGGCGACAGCAGCCTCGACTTTGAACTCGTGATCTGGGTCAAGCAGGCGTCGGTCAGACGACCCGCGATGGTGCAATCACTGTATATGTGGGAAATCGAATCAGCGCTAGGCCGGGCTGGCATAGAGATTCCGTTCCCCCAACGCGACCTGCATATCCGCAGTGGACTGCATGCAGCGGCGACCACAGCGGCCGACGGAAACGAAAACTGAAAGCGCCAGTTATATTCCTCGCGATCATTGTTTGCAGCCCGGCTGCGGCACAACTGACGCTCGACACCGGCCTCACCCTGGTGAGCCAGAGTGGTGATGTCGGTGGCGTGCGCGACGCCCTGAACGGATCCCTCGACCTGGAGTTTGGCCTGCCCGTGGGCAACGGGCAGTGGCGTTGGTACATCGAGGCGTCCAGCGATATTCGCAGCAACAGTATCGCGGCGAGATTACCGGAATCGAATGCCGATGCCGGTAGCGCGGTCGATCCTGACAACGATGGTCGTATCCAGTTGTCGGAATTCAGTTACACCCATCGCTACGGCGCCGACACCCAGCTGACAGTGGGCCTGATCGATCCCAGCAGCTTCGTCGATCGCAGTCGCGTGGCCAACGACGAGAACAGTCAGTTCCTCGGCGCCAGTTTCGTTAACAATCCCTTGATCCAGTTTCCCGACTACACCCTGGGCATTTTTGGCGAACACAGCGGTTGGCGCGCGCTGCTGACCGGGTCAAATGGTCTCGCGGATAATGCCGGGCTCTCTTACACCGAGTTGCTCGCTGTTACCGACGACGAACGCGGCTTGTTTATCAACATCGAGAAGGTGTTCGAACTCAGCGATGCGCAGGTCGCTGTCGGTGGCTGGCACAATGGGGCGGAAATAGCACGCCACGATGGATCCGGGCGTAACGAAACCAATCACGGCGCCTACATCAATGCTGATATGTCCGTAGGTGGCCTTGAAGTAAACACCCGGGCCGGCGTTGCCAATCGTAAAGTCTCACTGGCCGATCGGTTCCTGGCTGTCAGCATCGCTCGCCGGGTCGGTGATATCGACGTTGGGCTCGGCACCGCCACCTGGTTTGCAGCCGACGATGGTATGGATAACGCTACGCAAACAGAGCTGTATGCTGCCATTCCGGCCGGCGGTTTCGTTGTCGTTTCTCCGTCGATTCAATACCTGTCGAACAGCGGTATGGGCTGGAGCGGACTATCATCGGGCTGGGTATTCAGCCTGCGGCTTCGCAGTAGCCTGGCGCAATACGCATGGTAGACAAGCAAAATCTTCGGTGGTGGGGCGACTTCTCAGTGCCAGCAGAGCAGTGGAGCCGCTGGCAGGTAGGCCCGCTACACCTGTTCGCGCGGGCAATGACAGATGAATGGCGTATCGCATGGCGTTCGGAAGCCGATGCTGATTTCAACGATGTCGTTATCGCCACGCTCGAAGCTGACGAACCCGACACCGAAGACCTCCAACTCGCGCGATTTGCGCTGGAACACCCGGGTACCGATTTGCGGCTGACACCTCGACTTGCCGATCTGCCTGTCGTCGTCACCCCCGAAACCCCATTATGGATTCCGCCCGGCGAGACCGCGTTGCTGTTCGTCGGCACGCTGGTCCGGATCGCGATTATGCAGGCCACCGACGAGGCACCGGTGTTAATGGAAATACCGATCTTCCGGCCATCGGACACGTGGTTTGGTGCTAATACCCGGTTCGGTGAACTCTGTTATGCGAGCAAGACGCGGGCGCGTACCCGCGCCGACTTGCTCGGTCACATGCCGCACCGGGCTTTTACCCCGGTGGAAATCGTTAACGAAGGCGGCGACATGTTCAACGTTGAGCAATTGCGGATCCCGGTGACCGCGTTGCACCTGTACGAAACCGACCACGACCAATTGTGGACCGATGCGATTCGCTTCACCCGCAAGAGCGGACCAAACAATGCCGAGTTCGATATTATCGGCGGGTCGTCGCATTTACCCACCGCAGCTACCGAGTTGTCGAAACCACGCGCACCGCTACAGCGTAAGACCGTCATCCAGGCCTTCAGCTCCTTGTTCAACTAATGGATCAACTCCTCCTGTGGCTGACTGACGACCGGATCATGCAGTGGATCCGGGCGGCGCTGATTATGAGCCTTGGACTACTGATCGCCCGCGTGCTGGCCTCGGCCCTGTACAAAATGTTGCGTGCGCCGATGGGAGAGCATGGTGCGACGACACTGCGCCGTATCGTTTTCTATCTGCTGTTTGCCATCGTCGTTATGGCGGCGCTGCGCGAACTCGGATTCAGCCTGGGAGTCTTGCTTGGTGCCGCCGGGGTTTTATCGGTAGCACTGGGTTTCGCTTCACAAACGTCTGCATCGAACCTGATTAGTGGCATTTTTCTTGTTGCGGAAAAACCGTTTGCGATCGGCGACATCATCCAGATTGGCACGCGCACCGGCGAAGTGTTATCGATCGATCTGCTGTCGGTCAAATTGCGGACATTCGATAATCTGTTCGTGCGGATACCCAATGAAACGCTAATCAAGAGTGAAATCGTCAATCTGACCCGGTTTCCGATCCGCCGTTTCGATCTGCAGATTGGCGTTGCCTACCGCGAACAGATTCCATTGGTTCGCGAGATACTCACCGATGTAGCTGATCGGTTCCCACTGTGCCTGGATCAGCCGCGCCCGAATGTCATCTTCATGGGTTTCGGGACCTCATCGCTCGACCTGCAGTTCTCAGTCTGGGCCAGGCGCGAAAATTATATGGAAGTCCGCAATCATCTGCCCGAACGCATCAAGAGTGCGTTTGATGAGCATGACATCGAGATTCCTTTCCCGCATATCTCGGTCTACACCGGTAGTGAAACGGCGCCGTTCCCGGTCCGACTCGACCCGGGACCCGAAAACGATTCCAAATAAAAAAAGCCCGGCCGAAGCCGGGCTCAGTCTTGGGACCCAGGGGCGGGGTCCTAGGGGGAAAATCAGGCCGCGATTTCGATACGGCGCGGCTGGGCCTTGGCCTGCTTTGGAATCTCGATTTCGAGCACGCCGTCGTGACTGGTCGCGCGGACCTGCTCCTGGTCGACGGTCCGTGGCAGGACGAAACGCCGGTGAAAGCGACCGGCACCACGTTCAACGCGGCGACGCGACGGCTCATTGCCTTCGTCGATGGTGCCGGCGCGCTGGCCTTCGATGGTCAGCATGCCGTTCTCCAGCGTCAGTTCGACCTGGTCGGGCTTCACACCCGGCAGATCGACGAATAATTTGAAATGATTATCGTATTCAAGAATATCGACCGAGGGCATCCAGTCAGACAAGGCTTCCGAACTGGACTCGTCACCGCGATCGAACAAGCGGTTGATCTCCTGTTGCAGACGCGTCATTACGTCGTGCGGTTCGTAAGTCATCATGGCCATTTTGGGTTAATCCTCCATCGTTGAAGTGGGCGTTTGCCCGTTGTCGAGGGAAATCTGGGGGTGGTCGGGACATTTTCAAGGGGCTTTTTCGGGGAGCGGATTTTTGCCCGCGGATCATTGAGCTAGCCAGGGGGATCGCGGCTGAAGCCGCTCCTACGGGGAGGGGGGCGGGGTGCGCGACAGGCGGGTGGGATGGCACAATGGTGTGTTTAACCTAATGACTGCCCAATCAGACGGGTGGCGATGGAGCAGTAAGTGGAACCGGCGAAAATCATCATAGACAGCGTTCAGTCGATGGCGGCGGCGTTGCTGGCAAAGCTGCCGATACTCGGCCTGGCGATTCTGGTAATCGTCGTCACGTGGATTGCCGCCCGCATCATTAATGCCATCAGCCGCCGCATGATGGAGCGCTCGGGTCTGCGTGAGTCGCTGGTCGCCCTGTTTTGCAAACTGATCAATATAGGCGTCTGGGTCGCCGGCATCCTTGTGGCCGCGATGACTATTTTCCCATCGTTCACACCCGGCCAGATTGTCACCACCCTGGGTCTGAGCTCAATCGCTATCGGTTTTGCCTTCAAGGACATCTTCGAGAACTTTATCGCCGGCATACTCGTACTCGCGCGCGAGCCTTTTCGGCTCGGTGATTTCATCGAGTGTGACGGGATCGAGGGGACGGTCGAACACATCACTATTCGCGACACCCATATACGACAACCCAACGCCAACCGCGTGGTGCTGCCGAATGCGATGTTATTCAAGAACCCGGTAACCGTATTCACCGACGTCAAGACCCGTCGTATTACCGTGATGGCAGGTGTAGGCTACGGCGAGGACATGGCGAAGGCCCGCGATGTCATTTCGGAAGCGGTCAGTAATGCCGAAACCGTCAATACCGACAAGCCGATCCAGATTTACGCAAAAGAGTTCGGTGACAGCAGTGTCAATTTCGAAGTCACCTGGTGGACTGGCACCGATGCTGACCCGGCCAACATCCGGGTTTCGCGAGACAAGGTCATGGAGGCAGTGAAAAAAGCGCTCGACGATGCCGGAATCGAGATTCCCTTCCCCTACCGGACACTGACTTTCAGCGAACCGTTGACCATTAGTGACGCACGCGAGCAGAAAGACTAGCGTGGAGTCACAAAAGATTTCCCTTGCCACGGGCAGAAATACTGGTATCGTCCGCGTCCCGCCGACCACCCAGGAGGTTAACTCCATGCGTCTCCCGATCCTGTTAGCTGTATGCCTGCTTGCCACTAACGCCCTCGCCGACCCGATCAGCGCTGAACGACCGGGCTTCGCCTCGGGTCCGGTGCCGCTGGCGGACGGTGTAAATCAGCTCGAACTTGGCTACCAGGCCAACGACAGTGATAGCTTCGATGTTCATACCCTGCCCCTACTCCTCTACCGGCGGGGCATCGGCGACAATCTTGAATTGCAGATAGGCTGGGCCGGTTACAACGAGATCGAACTGCCCGCTGGTGGCGACATTGACGGTTTCAGCGACATGTCGATTGGTGTCAAGTCGCAGTTCGATGCCGGTAATGACGGTCCTGCCGATATCGGCTGGTTTGCGGGTGTGTCATTACCCCTCGGCAGCAACGAGTTTAGCTCGGACGCTATCGATCCGACTGTCGGCATTTTCTGGACGCATGCGGCGGACAACCAATTGCCGTTGTTCGGTACTATCCTGCTGAGTTCGACAACCGTGGTGGGTGATCGGACGCTGGCTGGCGGCGTCTCGGCAGGCACGAGCTTCAGTCTCGACGAAAAACGCGGCCTCTATGTCGAGCTATTCACGCTGTTCAGCGAAGGCTCGGGGCCGGCGCACACGATTAATGGCGGACTAACCTACCTGGTAAACAACGATATGCAACTCGATATCGAAGCCGGTTTCGGTCTCAACGACCGCGCCGATGATTTCTTTTTCGGAATGGGCCTGGCAAAACGGTGGCAACCATGACTTGCAGCAGCGGCTTCAACCAGGATAGACAGCTGAAAGTTATCGCGGC
>JABDKV010000038.1 GCA_013002045.1 Gammaproteobacteria bacterium | reverse complement strand
CCAGCTCGAGACCACCACCGAGGGCGAACCCATTGATCATGGCGATAGTCGGAAAGGGTAGTTCCGCGATGCGATCGAAAACCTTCTGTCCGTTTCGAATCAGGTGATAGGCCTCTTCGGGGTTTTCCAGACCTACAAACTCCTTGATATCGGCACCGGCGATAAAACCGCTCTTTTTCGCCGAACCGATTACCAGGGCACGTGGGTTTGACTGCCGGATCCCCTCCAGCACCTCGTAGAGCTCATTCATGACCTCAGCCGACAGCACATTGGTACCTGTGCCGGCTTTGTCGAACCACAACCACGCAATATTGTCGGCGTCGGTTTCTACCCGCCAGTGCTTGGGCGCATTACTTTCGTTCATGTCAGTTCCTCTCCAACAACATGGCACCACCCTGGCCACCGCCAATACACAGTGTCGCAATCGCGCGACGCCCGCCGGTGCGCTCGAGTACCTTCAGGGCGTGCAGCACGATACGTGCGCCGCTGGCACCGACCGGGTGACCGATACTGACTGCGCCGCCATCGATGTTCAGCTTGTCCATATCGATCAGGCCTATCGCACCATCGAGCCCGAGTTCATTTCGACAATAATCATCGTCGTTCCAGGCAGCACGACACGCCAGCACCTGTCCGGCAAAGGCTTCGTTTATTTCCCACACGTCTATGTCATCGATTGACAGAGCATGGCGCTGCAGTATCGGTGTGGTGGCATGCACCGGGCCCAGGCCCATCTCTGCCGGATCCAGTGCTGCCCAGCTGACATCGACGAGTCGGCCCATCACATTGAGCTGGTGTTCGCTGACGGCGCGATCGTTTGCCATCAGCATCATTGCGGCGCCATCGGTGATTTGCGAACTATTCCCCGGTGTCACCAGCCCAACCTTGCGATCGAAAGCCGGTTTTAACTTGCCCAGTTTTTCAGTAGAGCTGTCCCGCCGCAGGCCATCGTCTTCATCGAGGACTTTGCCATCGGGGGTGTATAGCGGCTCGACTTCGTCCATGTGACCGGCGTCGTACGCTGCCGCCAGGCGCAGGTGACTCTGCACCGCGTATTCGTCCATTTCTTCGCGCGTGATACCGAAGCGATGCGCGATGATCTCGCAGGTCTGACCCATATTGAGTTGCGCCAACGGATCGGTCAGTCCGTGCAACAGACCGATTACAGGCTTGAAATGCCCGGGACGTAGCTTGCCCAGCAGCTTGATCCGTTCCGGCAGTGACCTGGCGCGGGCGAGATCCGCCAGCCACGCAACCATATCGTCGTTGTACAGCACCGGGGCCCGACTCATCGCCTCTGTACCCCCGGCTATTACCATGCTGGCACGACCGATGGCGATGTCTTTCGCGGCGGAGTCGAGTGCCTGCATTGCTGAGGCGCAGTTGCGCATGACCGTCCAGCCCGGCACGTGGTTTCCACAACCAAGACGTAATGCCACGATGCGACCGATGTTGGCCTCATCGACGCCGGGCATGGCAGCACCGAGGATAACCTCATCGTACTGGTCCGCATCGGGGGCGTTCCGAGCAATAAGCGTGCGACCGGCATAGGTCGCGAGGTCTGACGCGCTGAAGGCATTGGCTTTACCGCGGGCCTTCAGAAAAGGCGTGCGGGCACCGTCAACGAAATACACAGGATCACCCTGGATCATTGTGCTCATGGCAAATGGTCTCCGGTTTGGGGCTTATAAACCGCCAGCTCGCGCCGGTATCGGTACGGGTGCGCTGGCTATCGGGCAGGCGCTCATTGTAGAGACAGCGGCGCCATATTGCATCTGCACAAACAGTCATTCAATGCCAAAGTCGAACACCAGCGGCAGGTGATCGGACAGCGTCACCTGCGGGATCTCGAAGCCCTGCGGCTCGATCCCGGGGCCGTAAAGTATGAAATCGATCTCTTTACGTGGCTGGCGGCTTGGGTACGACGGTAAGGAATCGGTGTTGGCGCTGGTCATGCCGGTCGCCTCGGTAAAAAGGTAAATCTCATGTTCACCCCAGAAGGTGTTGAAATCGCCGGCAACAATGACGGGTTTGCGCGATGCCTTGACCAGGTCGTAGAGGTGGCGCAGCTGGTAGTGCCGATGCCGGTACTTCAGTGACAGGTGGACCAGGTAGATCGCGACATTCTCCAGCTCGAGTTCGATAATCAGTCGCTTGATTCCGATGTCGAAATAATGAAATCGCTCGCCATGGACCCGCGGTGCAGCAAGAAACGCATTGGATTGCTTGCGCAGAATCGGCACCAGGTTGCCAAAAGATTCCTCGCCGTACTTGCACTGGTAAGTTGAGTAGTGACCCAGCGCCTCGGCAATCGCGTCGGCCTGGTTGACACCCGATCGCAGTGACCCGGTATCAATCTCGATGAGGCCGGCCACATCGGGGTCGACTTTTTCAATGAACCCGGTAATACGCTCGAGATTCTTGCGGTTAGCACGCAGGTACCCCGCGCCGGGCACAGGCAGGTGAAAACCCGGGCCGTAGCCCGTCGCGTAACGGATATTCCAGAGCATCAATCGCATTGGCGTTTGAGACTACAACAAAGACAAGGAGTTAAAGCAATATTTGTGCCATGGGGTGCCAGCATTGTGAACATTTGCGCCAAGCCTGACCCACGCGGCCGCAATTCCAGCCGTGACAGGCATAATCCCAATTGTTACGAGTACTGGGGTTGCATGCTATGCGCTGGCGAAAAGGACGGCGTAGTTCGAATGTCGAAGACCGACGCGGTCAAACCGTGCGTCGGGGCGCCTCGGTGGGCGGCGGTGCCGTAATACTGGCGCTCATCGCCGTTTTCTTCTTCGGGCAGGACCCGGCTCTGGTACTGGAGCAGATGGGCAATGTAAATCAGGCCCAGCCGCAGTCGCAGGGCCGCCAGCCCAGTGCCGAAGAAGACCAGCTGGCCGAATTTACCAAGGTCGTACTTGCCGATACCGAGGATGTCTGGACGGCCATGTTCCGCAACGCCGGATCGCAGTACCGACAGCCGGTACTGGTCTTGTACAACGGCATCACCGACACGGCGGGTTGCGGCAGGGGCCAGGCAGCGGCCGGACCGTTTTATTGCCCGGCCGATAACAAGATTTATATTGACCTGAGCTTTGTCCGCGAATTGACTCGTCTCGGCGCTTCCGGCGACTTCGCCTTTGCCTATGTCATCGCACATGAGGTCGGTCACCATATCCAGAACATCACCGGAACAGCGCGCCAGGTTCGCGAGGCCCAGTCACGCACGTCGAAACAGGGCGCCAACGCACTGCAGGTGAAAATGGAATTGCAGGCTGATTGTTATGCCGGTGTCTGGGCACATCATGCAGATCGACAGCGACAGATTCTGGAACGCGGCGACGTAGACGAGGGGCTTGCCGCCGCGGCATCAGTGGGGGATGACCGGCTGCAGGCAGCAGCGGGCCGGCGCGTACAACCGGAGACATGGACCCATGGCTCATCGAAGCAGCGGGCGCAGTGGTTCCGGCAGGGGTTTCAGACAGGCGCAGTAGATGCCTGCGACACCTTTGGCCAGTAAGTGACCGGGGAGAGTAGTGACAGAAAATAATGAAATTAATGGCGTCCTGGTAGTTGACGACGATAATTCGATCCGGCAACTGGTGGGGTCGGCACTCAGTCGCGCCGGTTTTAATGTCACGCTGGCCGCCAATGGCCGTATCGGTGTCGAGCATGTGCGCGCCGCCACCCGACCTTTTGGCCTGATCCTGATGGATCATCACATGCCGGAAATGGATGGACTGAAGGCCTGTCGGGTTATGCGCAGCTGTGCACCGGACACACCCATCATCATGATGAGTACGGATCAACTCAGCCCGGTGGTGCGAGAAGCCGGCGCCGATGATTTCCTGCCAAAGCCTTTTGCAATTCGGGAACTGATAAACTGCATTAACAAGCACATCGATTCCTGATCTGTTGACCGACATCCGTTACAGCCGCCAGGTTGCACTTTCACAATGGGGCAGCGAAGGCCAGCAAAAACTGGCCCACAGTCATGCCCTGATTATTGGCCTGGGAGGACTGGGCAACCCGGTCGCGCTTTACCTTGCGTGCGCCGGCATAGGCAAGCTGACTCTGAACGATTTCGACCGCGTCGACGTTTCTAACCTGCCACGCCAGGTGTTGTTTTCACCGGCTGATGCAGGCAAGGCAAAAGTCGACGCTGCAAGACAGGCATTACGACGACACAACGCCGATTGCGACATCGTGACGCTCGATAGCCGACTGCAGGATCATGCTCTTGATGATGCGGTTGCGGCTGCCGACGTGGTTATCGACGGCTGCGATAATTTCGCCACGCGATTCGCGGTCAACGCCAGTTGCGTGCGCCAGCGTATTCCGCTGGTATCGGGGGCCGTAATCCGTTTTGAAGCCCAGCTTGCCGTGTTTCGCGCCGACCTCGAAGGTCAACCCTGCTATCGCTGTCTCTACGATGAAAATGCCGAGACGCTGGAAGATTGCGAGGGCCAGGGAGTCTTGTCACCGCTTGCCGGCATGATCGGGACAGCCATGGCAATAGAAGCCTGTCGGGTCATAGTCGGCTTTGGTACCGATCAATCCGGTTCGCTGCTGGTTCATGATGCATTGGGTGGACAGTGGCGGCGACTGCGATTATCCCGCGACCCGTCTTGTCCCGTGTGCGGGCAGCAATAACACCAGCAGGCCGGCCAGGACGGCCATGATGGCACCTGCGTAGAACGGTATCGCGGCTGAGTACAGCTGCCACAACGCGCCAGCCACGACACTCGCCGCAAATAGCGCAACGCCACTGACGAAATTGAATACGCCAAACGCCAGTCCTCGCCTGAGCGCCGGCGCGCTGTCAGTAACAAAGGCTGCCAGCACGCCAGCGCTAAGACCCATGTGGGCGCCCCACAAGGCAGCGCCAACCAGTAAACCGAGAGGACTATTCCATTTTGCAAAGGCCAGATCCGCCAGCACTAACAGGACGATGGCCGGCAACAACAGTCGCTTGCGGCCAAATCGATCTGATAGCGCCCCGGCAGGGTAGGCCGTCAATGCGTAGGCGATATTAACGACCACCAGCACCAACGGGACAGCAACCCAGGTCCACCCGAGTTGTTCGGCCCGCAGCAACAGGAAGGCTTCGCTAAAGCGCGCCAACTGGAAAACAAAGCCCACCAGGACGACAAGCCAGAACATGCCGCCCAGGCCGGACAGGCTCCCGGCGAGTCTGGCCTGGTCGATGCTGTCACGCCTGGACTCGCGTACTCCAAGCCACAACAACACGACACAGGCAGCCGCCGGCAGCGCTGCGATCCAGAAAACGAAACGAAAGTCTTCGCTGCTGAGCCACAACAACAACATCGCCAACAGTGGCCCGGCTACGGCGCCGGCCGTATCCATGGACTGGCGCAACCCAAAAGCGGCGCCTCTTCGCCCGACCGGCGTCACATCCGCGATCAGGGCATCGCGGGGGGCTCCGCGCAGCCCCTTGCCGGTCCGGTCCAGCAATCTGGCACCCAGAACCAGCCCGACTCCCGGGGCCAGCGCGAACAGTGGCTTGGACAAGGCCGCAAGGCCATAGCCCGCCATTATCAAAGGCTTGCGCCGGTAGCTGCGATCGCTCCAGTACCCCGATAACACTTTCACCATTAATGCCAGCGACTCAGCCAGGCCCTCGATGACGCCAATGACCAGCGGTGTTGCTCCGACCACGGCAACGAGGAAGACCGGCAGCACGGCATGGACCATCTCGGATGAGGTGTCCATCAGGAAACTGACCGCGCCGAGCACGACAACCGTGCGCGGCAGGCGGGAGCGCGGCTCATGGGGCGGCATGGGGGAATTGTACGTCAGTGCCAGCGAAGGTCTGTACAATGCGCCGCCATGATCAGCACATTGAGAAATATCGCGATAATCGCGCACGTAGACCACGGCAAGACGACGCTGGTGGACCAGCTCCTGCGACAGTCGGGCACGCTCGAATCACGCGGCGAGCTACAGGACCGTGTCATGGACTCGAACGAGCTCGAACGTGAGCGCGGTATCACCATCCTGTCAAAAAACACGGCCCTTAAGTGGAACGACTTCCGCATCAACATCGTCGACACGCCGGGTCACGCCGACTTCGGTGGCGAAGTCGAGCGGGTGCTGTCGATGGTCGACACCGTCCTGTTGCTGGTCGATGCCGTCGAAGGTCCGATGCCACAGACTCGTTTCGTAACCCAGAAAGCTTTCCTGCATGGTTTCAAACCCATTGTCGTGATCAACAAAATCGATCGCGACGGAGCGCGGCCCGACTGGGTGCTGGACCAGACCTTCGAACTGTTTGACCGACTTGGCGCCACCGACGAACAACTGGATTTTCCGGTGGTCTATGCGTCGGCAATCCAGGGTGTTTCCGGTCCCGATCCGGAACAGATGACCGACAACATGGATTTCTTGTTCCAGACCATTGTCGATCACTGCCCACCGCCACCGGTCGATCCCGACGGACCGTTCCAGTTGCAGATCAGTGTGCTGGATTATTCCCGCTATATCGGCGCCATAGGAATCGGGCGTATCGCCCGCGGCCAGGTACGGCGTAACGACGCAGTCAGGGTCATCGACAGCGGCGGCCATGTCCGTCGCGAGCGTGTCGCGCAGATACTCGGATTCTCAGGTCTCGACCGTATCGAGGTGCAGTCGGCAGCGGCCGGCGACATAGTCGCAATCGCCGGTATCGAGCATCCGCAGATCTCAGACACGCTTTGCGATCCGGAACACGTCGATGCACTGCCACCGCTGACCGTTGATGAACCGACGATCAGCATGACATTCGAAACCAACACTTCACCGTTCGCTGCGCGCGAGGGCAAATTTGTAACCAGTCGCCAGATTCGCGAACGACTGATGCGCGAAGCAATGCACAACGTCGCATTGCGTGTTGAGGACACCGAGGACCCGGAGAAGTTCTCGGTCTCGGGGCGAGGCGAACTACACCTCGCCGTACTCATCGAGACGATGCGTCGTGAAGGCTATGAGGTGGCAGTATCGAGACCTCGAGTGATCGTTCGCGAACGCAATGGGGTCCGGGAAGAACCTTATGAAAATCTCGCCCTCGATGTGGAAGAAACACACCAGGGCTCGGTCATGCAGGCGCTGGGTGAGCGCGGTGGCGAATTGGAAAACCTCGTCCCCGACGGTAAGGGGAGGGTACGCCTCGATTACCTGATCCCGGCCCGCGGACTTATCGGGTTCCAGACTGACTTTCGTACCATGACTTCCGGGACCGGTCTCATGCACCATGTGTTCGATCACTATGGGCCGGTGCACACCAAGACGATCGCCGAGCGCTCGGCCGGCGTTTTGATCTCCAAGGGCACAGGCAAAGCCCTGGCCTACGCGCTGTTTAACCTGCAGGAACGCGGCCGTATGTTTATCGGTCCTGGCGATGAAGTCTACGAGGGGCAGGTCGTCGGTATACACAGCCGCGAAAACGACCTGACGGTCAATCCGCTCAAGGCCAAGCAGCTCACCAACATCCGTGCTTCCGGTCGTGATGAAAACATCCAGTTATCTCCGGCCATCGATCTGACGCTCGAGCAGGCCATGGAATTCATCAACGATGACGAACTGGTCGAGGTTACGCCCGGCAATATCCGACTGCGTAAGCGCTTTTTGCTCGAACATGAACGCAAGCGGGCGTCACGGCAAAAGGACGCCTAGAGACCTGGCAATGATTGTCGAAAGATTATGGACTGCGAACCGACTACGTAACTTCAACTACCTGGTTGCATGCCCGGCTAGCGGTGAAGCGCTGGCGATCGACCCGCTCGATCATGCCCAGGTGCTGGCCACGGCACGCAAGCAAGGCTGGACCATCACCCAGGTCCTCAATACGCATGAACACGGTGATCACACCGGCGGCAATCGCCATGTAATCGCCGCCACCGGAGCGCGCTTGCTGGCACACGCGAATGCCCCGATACCGGGTGTGGACCAGGGACTGCAAGCCGGTGATGTCGTCAGAGTTGGGGACGAAGTTGAGTTGCAGGTGCTGGATACACCGGGTCACACGCTGTCCCATGTCTGCCTGCTGGCTGAGACCGACAATCCCGCGCTGTTTTGCGGCGACACGCTATTTAATGCCGGTGCCGGCAATTGTCACAACGGCGGTCACCCGGACGAACTGTATGACACTTTTGCCGGACAACTGGCAAAACTCCCGGATGAAACGCTGATCTACCCCGGTCACGACTACCTCGCCAATAACCTGCGTTTCACGCTCGACCGCGAACCCGGTAACAGGACGGCGGCTGAGTGGCTGCAACAGGACGCGGTGATCAGCGAGCCGGCCGGGGTGGTTACCGACCTGGCCACCGAGAAGCAGATAAACACGTTTTTCAGGCTGCAAAGTCCCGAAGTAATAGCGGGATTACGCGAGGCATTACCTACGTTACCGGCTTCACCGTCGTCCCGGGAGGTCTTTCTCGGATTGCGTGAATTACGCAACCACTGGTGATCTTGTACACGCTTGTTACATGCTACCGTGGACATTGATATCCACGGCGATATGATACAGTACGGAATCTGACGCAACATCGGCTCCGGTCCAATGGCAAAAGACCCCTGGCACTATCCACGCAAGGCCCTCGCTACGAAGTTCATAAGCCAGCTCGACACCGGGCTGGCACCGCGACTAACGCTGGTTGCGCCACGACGTAAGGGCAAGACAGAGTTCTTGGTCTACGACCTGGCACCGGCCGCCGAGAAAGCCGGCTACCGGGTTGTCTATGCCAGCCTGTGGGCTAACGTCAATGCGCCACAGCTGGGACTGCTCGAGGCATTGTCGCTGGCAGTCGAGGCCAAGCAGAAGCGGCGCTCGGTCGCCAAAACTGTACTGGGTGCAGCCGTGCAACGGGTCAAGATCGAGGCACTCAGTGTCGGCGCCGAGCTCGAATTCGCCGATACGCCGGTCCGCGTGACCACCGACGAGATTAGCCAGATTGACAGGCTAATCGACGAATTGGCGTCGGGCCGTCGCACCAAGCTGCTGCTGATACTGGACGAGATCCAGCACCTGGTAACCGAAGAAGCATTTGCGCCGCTGGTCTATGGCCTGCGTACGACGCTGGACCGGCTACGCCAGGTACGGGTCGTATTCTCGGGATCGTCACGGGGCGGTATCAGGCGAATGTTTGGCGACCAGAACGCTCCGTTTTTTGGCTTTTCGACTGAGGTGGAATTGCCTGATCTGGACGAGAGGTTCACCGCTTTTCTTGCCAAAGTCTACGGCAAAATCACTAACCGGGAGATTGACCCGCAGGCGCTGTGGAAACCATTCGTGCAACTGGATCGCAACCCGTTCTATATCAGAGAGGCATTAAAACTGATGGCGCTGGAGCCGGGACTTAAACCTGATGCAGCCATCAAGCGCCTGCTGGTCGCGGTAGCCGAGCAAAACGACTACGCCGGAGTCTGGTCACGCCTGCCAAAACTGGACCGGGCGTTGTTTCTTGAGATTTCCGAGAATCCGGGTAGCAGCGGGCTGCATGGCTCGGACAAACTCGAACGCTTTAGCGCCATCATGGGCAAACCGGTCAGCCGGACTTTAGTGGCCCGCCGACTGCAACGGCTGGTGGATCAAAACCTGGTCTCGGCAACCAGTCGTGGTGCCTACCAGGTCGAACTTCCCGGTTTTGCCGACTGGGTCATTCGCCACCATGGGGACGAGGACTAGTCGCGTGCGCGGCTTGCCGCTTTTTCGCGTGCCCGCAGATTTTCCCGCTCTTCTTTCTCGCTATCTGGCTCGGCTTTACGTGCAAGATGCTCGACATCGTTTTCTTCAACGAATTCCTCGGTCGCCTCGTTATAACGACGTGCTGCTGTGCGATTGCCTTCACCCTGGTTTTGGTTGCTCATATTGACTCCTAACTGGATTGAGCCGGACGCAACAGCGCAGCACCCAACATGCGAGTCACACCTGTCAGCACCATCAGGACGACGGCGCTAATGAATACAACTCGTAGTATCCCGATGCCGGCCTTATCAATCAGTGTGTTCATGTTTGCGCTTTGCTGTCCGGAATGACTGTTTACCTGAAGTCATCACAGCAAGAGCCGTACCAAACTGATAACCGATTGTTTTTTCGAAAGGTTATACGCCAGAGTTTCGCTTCGGCGGAGGAATAATTTTCCGTCTGCGCCCGATTAGCTTCAGGCAGCGTCGATAAATCCGATCGCGGACACGGCAAAAATCATGACGACAGCAACCACCCCAACCAGGGCGGCCGCAAACAACCCGACAGCGAAGGGTCGCAAACCGAGTTGCATCAATTCACCGATACGGGTGTTTAGCCCGACTGCCGCCATGGCCACTGCCAGCGAAATCTCCGCCAGCTCACGCGTGTATCCGACCAGCGTCGACCACAAGTCGCGCTCAATCAGCCCAAATGCCAGCGGCCCTATATCACCGACGGTCCGCAACAGGCTCATCAGGGCAAAGCCGACCACGAACAACGGCACCATGCTAAGCAGACCCGGTGCCTCGCCCTCAACATCGTCACGTCGATGGTAGAGCACGCTCATCAGCGGTATTACGATCAGCATGCCAAGATTCCGAACCAGCTTGGTCACGGTGGCGACATCGAGTGCACGCGGATCGGAATACAGTTCCTGGTAAACCAGGCCGGCACCTGCAACCTGTGCCGTCTCATGCACCGAAGTCCCGAGAAATAACCCCGCGGCAAATGCGTTTCCGCTAAATACCATGTGCGCAAGGAACGGGTAGCAGACCATCGCCAGTACACCGAAAATTGTTATGCAGGCAATGGAGTAGGCCACCTCCTGGTCGCGCGCTCCTATGGCCGGCGCCGTGGCAACAATGGCAGTCGCACCACAGATGCTCGTGCCGACCGCGATCAGCGTCCCCAGACGCGAGCCAAGACCGAAACGGCGGCTCAATGCAGTAACAACGAGCAACGCCGAGCCGGCGGCGATCACAATTACCGGCAGACTGCGAACCCCGATGGCACCGACTTCGCCTAAGCTCAGGCGAATTCCGAGAAGCACAATGCCGAAACGCAGGACGCGTTTGAGGCTAAATGCAATGCCCGGGTCGATAACACGCGGCAATGGCAGCGTGTTGCGAACGATGATACCGAGCAGTATCGCCACCAGGATTGCACTGACCGGACTCTTCGGTAACGACATCAGCTCGATACCGATGAAATGCGACAGGTACTGTCCGGCAAGTGCCAGCAACAGGGCCAGCAACAGGCCGGGCAATAGTTTTGTCATTACGGTTTTTCGATCTTCAGAATGTGGGATAGATGATGACATCGATGCGCCGATTGCGCTCACGACCTTCGCGCGTGTCGTTGTTGGCAATGGGCCTGGTTTCACCAAACCCAACCGCATCGATACGCACTTCCTCGGGAGGCAGGCGTTGTACGAGGAACGACAGGATAGCATTGGCACGCTCCTGCGACAGCGTCAGGTTGACACTGTCTCCACCGAATGAATCCGTGTGACCCTCGATTCTGACAGTGGGATCGCCATACAACCTAATGGCGTTGATTACACGATCAAGTAGCGATGCTGTGCCCGGTTGCAGCTGTACGGTGCCGACGGCAAACACATCGCCAGTCAGTCGGATTATGATGGCATCTCCGGCACTGAGCACATCGGCATCGTCGTCGATGAACAACGACTCGGCATGACGAAACAGGTCGCGGCGTCGGGCCTGCGCCGCCAGCTGCTGCTCCAACGCCTGCCGCTCGCTGGCAATACTGCCAAAACGTTCCTCCAGCGAAACCAGCTGTGCCCGCAGTGCCTCAACCTGGTTCTCGCGATCAAACAGATCCTGCTCAAGTTCGCGTATACGGTCCTGCTGCAGCCCGATGGCTGTCTGGATCATATCCGTCGCCGCCTGGTATCCGGTGTCGAACCCGACCTTCAGGTTTAGCGTCCCGGCGACCGCTTGCAGCGGCGCTTCGCCGGCCAGAATCAGATCCTCCAACTCGGTACGTTCCTTGCGGGCCGTATCAACCTGGTCGGCCAGGTAGATGGCATGGGCGGCCTCGTATTGTGCCTGGCGTGCCAGGTCCCTCGGTCGATCGACGTCGTAACGATCCTCACTCAGGCTGGTTTCGGCCGCGTCGAGCAGACTGGTAGCACGCGCAAAGGTCCTGGGGGCCAGCCTGTCGGCACGATTCTCGTCCGCCTCGGCCAACAGACGACGCGCCTCGTTCAGGTACGCCGCCTTGATCGCCGTCAGTTCGGCAGCGCGGAAGCGTTCTTCTGCATCGGCGGCACGCGACAGCGCCTGCTTTTCACGGCCGCGCTCGAAGAAACTGATGGCATCGTCGTAGGCGCGCTGCCCATTGCGCCAGTTACTTTCATCATAGCTGGCAGCATCAACACCAGCAGCGTCATTCCGGCTTTTGATCATTGCTGCCAGTGTCTCGGTTGCCTGCGCGGCAATGTTGCTCGCTGAGCGAAACTCCGCGGTCGCCTTCTCCAGCCGCGGTCGTATGCGATCAAGCTTGCGCCCGTTAGCCAGTTCGCGCTGGGCGGCGACATAGAGTTCCTCGGCGCGACTCAGTGTTCCCGGCGCATAAAGGTCGGCCCGGGCGGCAATAGCCGCTTCCCGAACCTTGTCGACCTCGCTGAAGATAACCGAGCGCAGGATTTCTTCCTCGGCCGACTGTGCCCAAAGCGGCGCAACCCCCACTGCCATCAACATCAATACCGTCAGCCCCAACCTCATTTTATCCCCTTTATAATCAATATATTCGACATAATACTTAAACTGGTATCGATGTCTGCGGCTCCGCTGTCGCCAGCACGGACCACGAACGTACTTTGCTATATAGTTCTACAAAAGAATAGTTGAAGCTGGGCGTGGAGTAGAAGGATCAGTCAGGGGGCCATTGGTATTGCGGCAAAGATGCTGGCAGCGGGCTTATGCGCGCTGGCCGGATCGGTGTGGGCGAATACTGACCCGGCTACCGAAGCCTTGCAGCAAAGCTGCGACAAAATCGCTGCAACCTGTGGCCGCAGTTTCGATAGCTGGTGTTCCGCCGCCCGACAGAACTTTGTCGACGAGTACGGCTTTCGCTGTACCGCGCTCGAACTGATCGATCCCGACTTTGATCCGGCGCAATTCGACCAGGCTGAACCCGAGCCGCCACCCGAACCTCAACCGCCCGAAGTGATGGCAGCCACACCACCGTGGCCAGCCTGCTACCTGCAGGGACCGTTGCAACGATTCGCTGACCCGGTTTATTTCGCCCTGATGGCCGGCGATGGCATCGCCTCTGCACAGGGCGGGGGGCTGCGCCAGATCATGCAGCGTGCACACGACAACGGCGAACATTACAAGGCGCTGTATTTCGCCCGGCTGCTGACCGACAAATTGCCTGACGATACTGGCGCATGGACGATTCGGGCTGATAGCGCGGCGATGATCGGGCTGCTGGACGAAGCCGAGGCGGCGCGTTCGAATCAAGCCGGCGCAGCGCAGCTGCTAACGCCACCGGTATCAATGTTGCCCGGAAAATCATATTTGCCGAGACCCGCCACGTTGTCGGACTGGGCAGCGGCGGTGAGATTGATGGCCGACGACCTGGCATCTGCAACAGGCGAGCATTCGCTGCTGGCCGTGGTCGATGTCGCCAGCGGCATTCGCGTCTCGACACAAGCGGAAACCGAAGTGACCGGGTCCACCGCCCAGCCGGTGGCGGTGCGCGTCAGAGACGTACTGAACAATGCATTTCAAGTCGTTGCGGCACAACCGATGTCACCCAGCAGCGGTGACGAACCCGTCGCAGTGGCCACGGTATCGCCACCGGCCCCGCAAATCGCCGAGACAGACTGGCTCGCCAATCTCGAACCCGAGACAGCCGATGCCGTGGCCAGGGCTTTGGCTGGCCCGGCATCGTTCGATGGTGGCGAGTATAGGCTGCAAACCTGGGCCGAGGGTACGGTTAACGATGAGGTACGGAGACCGGTCAGCAGTGGCGGCGATAACGTTATCGGTGGCTACCACCCGATCATTTTCGCATCGGGGCATTCACTGGACCCGACTTTCGCCTTTGAACGCGCCTATGGCGGTCACGCCAACCGGAATGTTCTGTGGACCTCCGACGACGAGACACGCACTTTCGGGGACCGGAATGTAGCTCTGCAGACACCCAAGCTCGAAGCATTGTGTATCGATCGTCGTTGCAGCGAGGTGCTGAGCACGATGGAACTGATGCTCGATTTCGCCGATATCCGGCTGGTGGTACCTGCCCCCAATGATCAGGCAGTTATCGATAATGTGCCGCAATTAAGCGAATTTCATAATGCTTATAACGATTTAGATCGCAATCTTCATATGTGTTGTGAAGATGCCCGAGGGGTTTTGTTCTGGGCGCTCGGCGGCTACGACGAGGAGGGCACCTGCTATTACAAGACCGTGGCGCCGGATGAGTGGGTGGTACCGATAGCACCAGTAATTGCACCCGGGCCTCAAACCGGGTCTAATTCCGCCGTTCAACAACCTTCAGCAAACGAAACCGGAGCGCTGCCATGAGGCTACTAGCTGCATCAATGATCATCCTGTTTCTGAGTGGCTGCGCCACCGTTTATGAAACTGAGTCGTTCGACGATCTGACAGCCAGCCACAAGACTGTGGCCATCCTGGAGCCAGAAGTGGGCATTGACCTGCGCAAATTGCCCGATGGCATGACGCAGGAAGACGTGCGCAAACTCGAAGTCGACGAAGCCGGGATCATGTACGACGCGCTGTACAGCCGCTTTCTGAATCGTTACCAGAAAGGTGAGTACACGGTTTCGTTTCAGGACGTCGACGAGACCCAGGTTATTTTGCGTCGCAATAACGTAGCTGACACCAGCACGATGACTAAGCAGGAACTGGCGGAAATGCTGGGCGTGGATGCCGTCATCAGCACCAAGATCCGTCGCTCGAAGCCGATGGGAACCGGTGCGGCGATTGCAACGACATTGCTGTTCGGATTCGGCGTCACCAACGAAGTCAGCGTCAACCTCAAGGTCCACGATGGTGCCTCGGGCACACTGCTGTGGAGCTACGATCATGAAGTCAGCGGCAACCTGGGCTCGTCAGCCGAGGGACTTGCCGAGAACCTGATGAAAGGTATTTCCCGCCGCTTCCCGTATAGCGAGGAAGCGCAGAGCCGGGGCACTTCGGTTCCCAGCCGCGGCTAGAACGTCGCGTATGCGGCGCTAGTCGCAATTGACGATTCTATGATTAAAAGCCCGCCTCGCAGAGTTATTGCGAGGCGGGCTTTTTAGTTCAATGCTGCATGGGTTGGCGAAGCGAAGGGCTGGCCGTTTTGCGGTTTTGGGAGGATCGCGGCTGAAGCCGCTCCTACGGGGGAGGGTCAGACC
>JABDKV010000249.1 GCA_013002045.1 Gammaproteobacteria bacterium | reverse complement strand
GTACGGTCACCGACTGGCCCCGCTGGAGGTACCAGGCCGCATCCTGACTCAGGGTCACGGCCGGCCAGCCGGGAATGGCGCTGTCGATTGGCAGGAGCAGGCTGTCGAGCGCCTCGCTGCCCTCCTCTGCCAGGGCCGTCATCTCCTCCAGAGAGCACATATCGGCCCCGGAGAACGGTCCTACGGACTGCCGGCTCAATACCTCGACGTGGGCACAACTGCCGGCCGCTTCGGCCAGGTCTTCGACCAGCGTCCGGATATAGGTGCCCTTGGAGCAGGCCACATCGAGGGCGAAGCCGCGCTCGTCAACGTCCTCCAGGCTCAGCTTTTTGATCGTCACCTGCCTGGCTGCGCGCTCAACTTCCTTACCCTCACGCGCCAGCTCGTAGAGTCTCTGCCCCTTGTGCTTGAGCGCCGAGTACATGGGTGGCACCTGGCTGATCTCGCCGTGAAACCGCTGCAAAACGTCCCTCAGGCCGCTCTCGGTCGGCGCCGCGACGTTTTCACGTGTAATTGCGCCGGTTGCGTCGCCCGAGTCGGTCTTGATGCCCGCCCGCGCCCGTACGCGATAGCGTTTGTCGGCATCGAGCAGATAGGCCGAAATTTTGGTTGCCTCGCCAAAACAAATGACCAGCAATCCACTGGCCAGGGGGTCGAGACTGCCGGTGTGACCCGCCTTCTGCGCTTTGAAAAGGCGTTTGACCTGCTGCAGGGCATTGTTTGAAGAAATCCCGACGGGTTTATCAAGCAAAACGATGCCGTGCACATCGCGCAAATCACTTCTCTTTCGCCGGGCCATTGGTGTTGCTTAATTAATCGGCTTCATCGTCAGCGCGCTGCCGGTCGTCGGCTACCGCCTCGTCAATTAGTGAACGCAGCCGCTGGCCCTGCTCAAGGGTTTCGTCGTATTCAAAATGCAGTTGCGGCACCGCGCGAATAACCAGTCGCCGGCCAAGTTCGCCCCGCATAAATCCGGTAGCGCGACCCAGTGCGTCGACCACTTCCTTGTGATCGGTGTCGTCCAGCGTGCTGACAAAGACTCGTGCATGCGACAAATCGCGGGTCAGCTTGACCTCGGTGATCGTGACCAGGCGAAAGCGTGGATCGTCCAGCTTGTCGCGGATAATCTCGCTGAGTGCGCGCTGCAACTCCTCGCCGACACGATCGCTGCGATGAAACTCCCTTGCCATGATCAGATTGTGCGGGCGACTTCAATACGCTGGAAGCATTCGATCTGGTCGCCGATCTTCACATCGTTGTAGTTTTTAACGCCAATACCACATTCTGTTCCGGCGCGTACTTCGGATGCGTCGTCTTTAAATCGTCGCAATGATTCCAGTTCGCCCTCATAGATCACAACGTTTTCGCGCAACACGCGAATCGGCAAGTTACGTTTCACAAAGCCGTCGATAACCATGCAGCCGGCAACGTTGCCAAACTTCGGCGAGCGAAATACTTCGCGCACTTCAGCCAGGCCGACAATCTGTTCCTTGATCTCGGGAGCAAGGAGGCCGGAAAGCGCGGCACGAACGTCATCGATCGCTTCATAAATAATGCTGTAGTAACGCAGGTCAACACCGGATTCCTTAACGGCAGTCCGTGCCGAGGCATCCGCACGTACGTTGAAGCCAATAACCGATGCACCCGACGCGGCGGCCAGGTTGACATCCGATTCAGTGATACCACCAACACCGCTTGAAATCACTTTTACCTTGACTTCGTCGTTCGACAGCTTCGTCATCGCGTCGCGCAGTGCTTCAGCACTACCCTGCACGTCCGCTTTCAACAGTATATTCACTGTCGCCAGCTCGCCTTCGGCCATTTGCTCAAATACGTTTTCGAGTTTGCTGGCCTGTTGTTTGGCCAGTACCGCATCACGCTGACGATCCTGACGCAGCTCGGCGACTTCGCGTGCTTTCTTGTCGTCTTCCAGCGACATGAACTCGTCGCCGGCATTCGGCGTGCCGGACAAGCCCAGTAATACTGCGGGTGTTGACGGTCCTGCTTCCTCGATAGGATCACCCTTCTCGTCGAACATCGCACGTACCCGACCGTATTCCTGTCCGGCCAGCACCGCGTCGCCGCGCTTAAGCTTGCCGCTGCTGATCAAAACAGTAGCCACGGCACCGCGGCCTTTCTCCAGCGCTGACTCCAGTACAAAACCCTGGGCGGGCCCGTCAGCAACCGCCTTCAGCTCCAGCACCTCTGCCTGCAGCAACACCGATTCGAGCAGGCTGTCGGTGCCTTCACCGGTGATGGCGGAAACATTGACGAACATATTCTCGCCACCCCAGTCGTCCGGGATGACTTCGTGCTGGGCAAGCTCGGTTCGAACACGCTCCACATCGGCGTCTTCACGATCGATTTTGTTGACCGCGACGACAATCGGCACGTTGCCTGCCTTGGCGTGCTGTATCGCCTCGATGGTCTGCGGCATGACGCCGTCGTCAGCTGCAACAACCAGAATGACTATGTCGGTTACCTTCGCGCCACGGGCACGCATGGCGGTAAACGCCTCATGACCTGGTGTGTCGAGGAAGGCAATGGTGCCACGCTCGGTTTCTACCCGATAAGCGCCGATGTGCTGGGTAATACCGCCCGCTTCTCCGGCGGTTACCTTGGTACGACGGATATAGTCCAGCAACGATGTCTTGCCGTGATCGACATGACCCATAACCGTAACGACGGGTGGTCGCGGCTCGCCTTCGCCGGTTTGCTCTGCGACACCGAGTATTTGTTCTTCGCGCTCGCTCTCTTTAAGCAGCTTGACCGAATGACCCAGCTCTTCGACGACCAGCGTGGCGGTGTCCTGATCGATTGCCTGATTGATCGTTACCATCGCGCCCA
>JABDKV010000209.1 GCA_013002045.1 Gammaproteobacteria bacterium | reverse complement strand
ACGCGGTTCATCGTAATTACGATCGCATCGATCGCGGCCTGCTTGCTGGCCAGTGTCGGCAACGGTCCGCTATGGAACTGGGTGTACTCGTAGTTGGCTGCCATCGCCAGGCGGTACGTCTTGTGTACGGTGCCATTGAGCGCGGTGGAGCGGTTGCTGTCACTGCCAGCAGCGTGCAATGGCTTATGCTCGCCGTGAACTTCGCACGAGAACGATTCCTCATTATCGGCGAAATCGCGCTTGCGATAACTGATGTAGTTAGCCGTGTCGTTACGCGAGTACGGATCAATGTAATAGGTATCCCCATCGGTAAAGACGATGGCGTGGAAGCCTTTGCCAGTCCAGCCCAGCCGTGCAGAGACATCGTCCCGATCGACACCGACGCCGCGGAAGCTGCGGATCTGCGGATGACGGGCCGCCAGCCCAGGCGCCATGATTGGCGCGTCGACGATTTCGAGGGTCATCATCTCGCCATTGGGCAATGGCAGTTCCACGAAGACCGGTTTCGCCGAGTCGTGCCTGGCTGGCGCTTCAGCCAGTTGCAGCTTCAGCCGTTCGAGATCGAGCGCCACGGTACGATAGCGCTGCGGAACGATCAGGCGTTCGCCCGCGGTAGTCCGCAAAGCCTGTTCGTCAACATTCGACCATAGCGCATCAGCGCCAAGCGCCGGCAGGCAAAGCAGTAGGGCCACAAGCCCGTGCAGTAGCGACGTCAGCCGCGATTCTCCGATCCGTTTTGATCTCATTCCGTCTCCCGGGATTTTCGGGTCCGCGCAGGAGCGGCTTCAGCCGCGATCCCCCGGTCCCTGGTGGTAAGTAACAACCCCAGTCTGACGCCGAATCGGAATGTGCAACACCCGGGATTTCCCTCACCTGTAGACAGAATGTTCAGAGCAGACTGCCCGATTCTGTCTTGCATCGTTGCCAGGCGGGGGAATCGCGGCTGAAGCCGCTCCTACGGGGAAGCGCGTGTATTTGTTGCACTGCACATGTAGGTTTTTCAATGGGCTCGGGCTGATCGGCCGCACAGGCAGCGGTTTCGCAAGTCGGCATGGTTTGTGCATTTCCTTCAGCAGCTATCAAAGGTGCGCTTCGGTGCGCCCGTTTTTATTGTTTAGGAAGGAGTCAACATGATCAGAGTCGCAAAGAATGTCGTCGGTACCGCTGCCGACGCTATGGGTATTGTCGTCGGTGCCGCACTGGGCACACTGAATCGCTTGCAGGAAACTGCCGGTGGTATCGTCCAGCGCGGACGCGACGTTACAGAGAATGCGACGAGCCAGGCCAAAGCCAAAGCTCGTAGCAGCGTGCGCACGGCCGCTGACTACACCGAAGATAAGCTCGACCAGGCCGCTGACGTCACCGAGGAACTGGCTGACAAGGCCGAGGATGCGCTCGATGAGCCGGACTATCGCGCTTATGAAGAGCGTACCTACGAAGAACTGTACGAGCTCGCCAGTGAGCGCGACATCGCCGGTCGCTCGACCATGAACAAAGCTGAGCTGATCGCCGCGCTGCGCGACGAGCGCTAAAACTCAGCCGATAGGAGACCCGGGTGGCGGTGCCACCGGTTGCCCTGGTGGCATCGCACCCGAATCCATCGCAAAACGTCGCACCAGGTCCTGCGCGAACCTGTAATGCGCGCGCCACTCGGGGTCGTCGTCATCGATCCTTTCGCGTAGCCACTCATCCAGTTCGACCACGCTATCAAAGGCCAGTGCCCGCACCTGTGATTGTGCTTCGGCATTGCCGGCCAGTTGCAGCAATCGCTGTAGTACCAGGCTATTTACCAGGCGCGCCAATTCGGCGTCGGCGCCCTGCGCCGGTGACGCATACCAGGTGGCCACCATAGTTTGTTGCAGCAGGTGATCGAAGCCCGGCAATGCCGGGTCGATGCGCTGTGCATTGTTCATGCGTGCAGCGCGGCGGTGATCAAGCAATGTATTAATGGTGAGGCCTGCCGCCGTTTCAGCCGCAGCGAGCGGGTCGAATACATAACCGGTGTGCCGGGGAAACAATTCACGCGAGGCGCCCTGACCGGGTGGTCGCGGCGGAATCAGGTTCACGAGTTCCGGCCGCAGTCGCAACGCCGCCGGCTGCACTGTGGCCAGCAATGCGCCGATCGCCGCGTCCTGACGGGCAGCAGTTACATAGCGCTGCCGCGGCAGCTCGTCGCCGCGCCGGGCATAACTGAAATACTGCCCGCCGATCAACGTCGCAGCAGCTTCTATCTGGTATCGATGCATCAGGTAGGCCGGCACCAGGACGTCTTCAAGCATGGCCAGTGGTCGGCCAGTACGAATCGTGGCTTCAGAAAACTGCGCCAGCACGCGTTCGCGTACCCGCATCAGGCGCCCGAGTTCAGCGACCGCATCGTTGCCGTTGTCCCACAGACTGCCAAGCGGATGAGCCGGGCCGGCGAACTTTGCGAACGCATCAGAGCGGGAATGGACATCGTCGACGAAATCCAGGCCCATGGCGTAGGTCTCATTAATGATCTGCTCCCGCGCGGCGGCGGCATCGACATCGTCGGGGAAGTCCTGATAGCCCCACAATATGGCACGTTCATCCCACTTGCCTATGCCATCGTCGTAGGCATCGCTGACATCGATATTGCCCGCATCGTCGATGGTCACCAGCGGATGCGGATAGTCCATGACCGAAGCGCGATCGTCGGTGCTTGCCGCAAAATTGTGACCAATACCCAGCGTATGACCGACTTCGTGGGCAGACAACTGGCGAATCCGCGCCAGCGCAAACGCCAGCGGTGCCGGTGGAATATCGCCGTCGGTGTAAGGCGCCAGCAGACCCTCGGCCAGCAGGTAGTCCTGGCGGATGCGCAATGAGCCCAGCGTGACGTGGCCCTTGATAATCTCACCGGTGCGCGGATCGACGACACCCGATCCGTACGACCATCCACGGGTCGAGCGATGCACCCACTGGATCACGTTGTAACGCGCATCGAGTGGATCGGCGCCATCGGGTAACAGCTCGACCCGAAACGCATTTTCATAACCGGCTGCAGTGAACGCATCGTTCCACCACGAGGCACCGTCGATCAGTGCCTGGCGTACCGGCTCCGGTGCACCGCGATCGACGTAGTAAACAATGGGTTCGACAGCCGGACTCGAGCTGGCTGTCGGGTCCTGTTTTTCCAGCCGGTGGCGCATCGCCAGTGTCTGCTGCAAAGGCTCGCCAATCTCGCTGGCGTAGTCACGGTGACCGAGTCCAAACCACTGCGGATCGATATAACCGGCGCGCGGATCAAAGCGCAAAGGCTGGTAACCCGGTTCGGGCAGCCGCACAAAAGAATGGTGCAGGTGTACCGTGATGGCCGACGGATCAGGCACGACAGTCGACAATATCTGTCCTGCGGGTGTGCCGGTAAAAGTAACCGTAGCCTCGATCTCAGTGTTGTCCGGAAAGGCCTTGGTTCGCGGCAGGTAAATCGAAGAGCGACTGTTATCGACCTGGTATTCGCCTTCGTTGGCTGCACGCAGCGTAGTCGCAATGCCATGTGAGTCGCGCAGGAAAAAATCGGTGGCGTCAATCACGACACCATTGTCGCTGTCTTCGATAACATCAAAGCCCCACAGGACCGAGCGCGCAAAGGACTCCTCGACGGCGCGGCGCTCAGCGGCGTTGTCGGAGTGCGCCGCATAGTTCGGGTTGTCTGCTACCAGCAGAACCCGCGGCCCGGTGCGTTCAAATCGAACCAGGCGGCTGCGCCCGAGCTGGCCGCGATCCAGCCCGATGTCATTTGAGCCGACACCACGGGCCAGTGAGCCGACATAGATCATGGGCTCATCTATAGCGGCTATCCCGAGATACAGCCGGCCCCCGGCGTCGTCCCAGTACAGATCGACAAAGCCCTCCTGCTGAGCCGCATCGGCTGGTAAACCCGGCTTATCACCCGGTTTTGCAGGTTCACCACCACAGGCGGCAACAATCAGCAGGCTTAGCAAAATCGTCAGTCGTGACATGAGGGTGGGCTCCGCAGATCAGGGTTAAGGCGTTCGCCTGGATGGCTTGGGCTAAAATATCGACTCTGCAGCATTATAGAAGTAAGGACAGCAATGACCGAAGTCGCGGCTACCGCCGAAGCCAATGCGGTGCCTCCATCTGCTTATTACGCCCCTTTGCCGTTGTGGAAGCTGTACCTGCTGCTACTGCTGACTGTCGGGATCTACGCGATTCCGTGGTTTTATCGCGCGGCCCGGGATGTCCGCGATGCCACCGGCAACCGCTTCAGTCCCTGGCTATGGGTCTTCGCGCCGTTCCTTAGTATCTGGGCCGCGATTCCGGCTTATCGGTTATCCAGGGCGACTGATCGCTGGGAGCGGGAGGGGGCGCCCGCCCGCGAGCCGAGCAGCAAGCCCGGCAATGTGGCCGGCCTGATGGTGCTGTTTGCCGGATTGGGGTCGGTGCCGACTTTGCCGTGGTGGTTACTGGTGGTGACCTTGTTGCTGTTGCCGATTCCGTACCTGGTCATGCAGGGTCAGCTCAACGCTGCGAAAGCCGAACTGCCGGTCGAGCAGTTTCGCACAACACCCAATCGCTACACTGATAATCAGCTCATTATGATGATCGTTTTCTCGATCCTGTTTCTCGCTATAGTCGCAGTGTGGCTGATTGTGCGGGAGCTGCAGCAGGATGAGTCGGTGACGGCGGATATGCGCCGTAGTGAAGTGTTCGGGACAGTAATTACCGATCCGCAGCAACGTTTCGAGCTGCAAGTCGACGTGCCAGGCTGGTTCCAGGTACCGGTAGGGTACAACTCCGATGACGGTGAGCTGGAGTTTGTCACCGATTACCCGGACGATTGGGCCATCGTGTTTATGTTCGACGACGTCAACCTGGATACCCGGGCCGATAATCGGGTGAACTGGATTCGCGACACTTTCCCGCGCGCCGCCTGCGACGAACATCGCACCCTGACGCCATCGGGCGACGCCGTAGTCGCCACGCTGGAATGTCGTGGCGGCAACCTGATCGACGGCTTTTACCACTTCCGCAGCAGGCTGATCGATGGCGGTGAACAGGCGGTCGAAGTGTTCATCAAGCTTTACGACACCGACCGGCAAGCGCTGGAGGGACGAATCGAACAGCTGGAACTAAGCGAGGGACTGAGCCTGTTATGAGGATTACGACGGGTTTATTGAGCGCCGCGCTGTGCCTGGTGTTGCCATGCCAGGCCGCCGATGAATCGTATTACGAGTTTGCCTCGTCGGCAGCAAGTGCCGAAGTCCCTGCCGAACTGGCACCATTGCTGCAGTCGGAGTATCGCGATGATCGTGGCCGCTATTCGATCCTGCGGCGTATCAGTCTGGAAATCGATGGTGATCGGGTGATCGACAGAGTGGTCTCCATAACCCGCTACCAGACACATGAAGAGGCGGCGAGCAGCGGCAACAGTACGATTTACCTCGATACCAGTGCCAGTACCCTGTCGATAGACCATGCGCTGGTCGTGCCACCCGGAGCTCAGCCACAGGTGGTTGACCCGGAGACGGTTCAGGTGGTCGATGACAACGAGGACCTCGTTTTTTCAGATGACGTCGGCATAGTCATCCCGTGGCCCGCACTCGAACCCGGCGC
>JABDKV010000186.1 GCA_013002045.1 Gammaproteobacteria bacterium | reverse complement strand
AAGCTGGCCTTCGTGCAGGCGGCTGCCGACGAAGACGACAGCGTCTCTAAAATCGCTGCACGCACCGGCCTGACCCGCAAAGAAGTTGGCCGCCTGAACGAAATCCCTCGCGTCGACGTCAACCAAGAAATAGATCAGTTGTTGGATCCAGCTGAGGTAATGGGCATTTGGAATAGGGATGTAGATTTCTTAGATCAGTCCGGAAATCCGAGAGAACTTGAATTAGAGGGCGAGGGAGGTTTTTTCAACCTCTGCAGTCGAGCTACGGGTCGTGGTAATCCGAAGCGGATTCTCGATGACCTAATGAAAAATAAGGCAGTTGCTCTTACAGAGGACGGCAGGCTGCGATTGAAATCTAAATATTTTATACCGCAAGAAGATAGCCAGCCTGCTCGGCGTTTATTTCAGTTCGCTCTACACCTTAGGGATCTTGCTAATACCTTACAGAGGAATAGTAGTTCCACAGACCGAAAAGTCTTTGAAGCGGTGGCGCATAACTTGTTGATAGCGCCAGAGAGTTTGCCTGTTGTTAGACAGATGGCCAGATCTCAGGGCTTCAACATGTTGAAGACTTTCGATGATTGGTTAATGGAGCAAAGCTCGGCGCCATCTACGAAAGCGGTACGTGCTGGCGTTGGGGTCTATTTCTTTGAGGAACCTACGGCCGGTACATCGTAAGTTTAATTGATTTGCGACTTGCTATTACTTACCCGAGATGGAGCATTTAGACTCACGGCCGACGCCGACAATTCTGCAGCATCATCGCCATTTGCATTCCCAACACTAATTGACACCGAAATCTCAGTAAGGGCTTGTAGCTTCTGACGAATCTCTTCGCGAGACATGCCCAAAGATCTTGAGACAGGGCTTGCTTCGAAAGTCTCTGACAGGATTCCACTTCCATCGATGATTTTTGGTTTTAACCCAGATCGATTAGTTGGCACGCTGGCGAGCGAGCGGGCCGCTATGCCGCTTCCATCGATGTCTAATGGAATTGCGTTGCTGATCCCACTGCCATCTATTATTAGAGGACTCGCAGTGTCGATTCCGCTACCGTCGATTACCAGGAGTTCAGTAGCGTCGCTTATCCCACTTCCATCGATAATCAGCGGGTTCGAAACTTGGTTGATTCCGCTTCCATCTATTATTGAAGCTTGAATGCCGCTTCCATCTATTACCTGTGGAGAGGCCGACGCAATGCCGCTTCCGTCAATGTCTTCAAGACCAATAGATCCGATGCCACTGCCATCTATAGCATTTGGCGCGAGACCCGCATTGTCGGCGTAGACTATTGAAAATGCCAGCGAGGCAAAAACAAAAAGATAACGTGCGCTCATTTTAAAGAATCCCCAACTTGTCTATTCTTCCGGTTCGTTCAAAGTAGAGCTAAAAAAGTAAATACCAACTCCAGCTCGATACTTAGGACTTTCGCTTGTTTCTTCGGTATGCGAATCGAGCCAATCGTCTAAGTACTCCAATAACGCTTGTCCTTTGTCCGCCACTACCAGATGAAATCGTTCAACCTTTTCGCCGCTCATTGGATCCGCTTGGTAGACTCGTCTTTCAAACTTGGCAGTTCCACCACGGCTCGGATCTAAGTTGAAGGAAAGCGTTTCACCCAGATCAGCCAGTGTTTGGCCGAGTCTCTCGACACTCTCCTTATCCAACTCAAACGGGATGTAGACTCGGCCCAGCGGCTTGATTCGCTCGTCGGGTGTCATCTCAACTGCCTGCACCCGAACCAGCTCTTCGAGCATCGCGCGTGCCGGCATGTCCCCGCTGTAACGCCGTACCAGCTCCGAGAAGGATGGGTCTGTCTCACTATCGAATGGCAGTTCCAACGGCAGTCCGTAAGGACCGGTAAATCGTGGATCACTATGCCAACCGGCTAGTACTCGCCCCGCGCGACTCGGATTTGCCCGCGTCATTGTTTTGCCTTGCTTGGCCTGGTCGAGAAGACGCTTAACTTCTTTCCGGGTTAGTCCCGTCAGAATCGCGATTCTCGAACCGGAAGACTTCCTGCCCGGTAGGGCGAAATCCTCGGCTGCCGCTTCGACAAAAACGGTCTTGGCTACCTCCGCAAATTCCCCGTACGCGATGCCATGCCGAATCAGGATTCGTGCCAGTGGCCGGAGCAACCGGCGGAACGCGGCAAGGAGTCCCTCCTTGAGTCCGCGATCGGTACCTGGATCCTGGTCAGGCGTCGCTTTCAATTTCTTTCAACAACCCGCTTAACTTCCCGGAATTCTTGGGAAATATATCCCATGTGTAACCAGCGTCAAGCGAGTTGACATAAGTATCACCAAGCGTTGATGCGAAAGGAAGAGGAAAGGATCAATTACCGCGTCTAAGTACCGAGGCCAGCGAGGGGTTTTCGCTGTAATAAGCGGGCAGTTTGGTTAAAAATTAACCACCCCAGGGGGCCGAAGGGAGACCGTGTGGGTTACATAATACCCTGAATTATATGTAAAATTATCTTATTGTTAACTTGCGATAAGTAAAGTCGGGATTTTCGGAACCACAGGTTTGGGTGCCAGGAATATCTGGGCGATCTGTCCTGTTTTTATTCTTGACGAGTAATCGCGGTATGCGCGTTGCGCGCGGGATTTGCGCAACAAGAAAATTAAGTGGCTGTTTTTCAACCAAAAAAAAAGCCGGCTTCCATGCCGACTTAAGTTCGCCTCATCGTTGGGGGATTCTGAGGTTGGTTGAGTTTCGATCGAGACAAGAGCGAAACTCGGGATCTAGGTTACCCAGAACCCCCCAACTGATCTGTGACGCAGTTCACGAAATCAGGAATAAGGCTATTTTTCTGTTACTTACGGGTGACTTTTGCGTCTTCACGTAAATTGTTGACGAAGGTCATCGCTTTCTGTTGGCCGAGGGCACGTTCGATTCCCTGGCGGACTGCGTCAAGCTCCGGCGGAGAAACGGTACGCTCGTCTTCTTTCAGGATCACGTGCCAGCCGAACTGGGTCTGCACCGGCGCTGTCGAGAACGAGCCTTTGTCCATACTGGCTACCGCCGCTGAGAATGGCTGCACCATCTGGCCGGCACCGAACCAGCCCAGGTCGCCGCCGGAGTTTGCTGAAGGCCCGGTCGACTTCTCTGCAGCCAGTGCGGCGAAGTCGGCACCGCCTTTAAGTTGCTCGATTACAGCATCTGCTTCGCCCGGGCTTTCTACCAGGATATGGCGTGCCTTGAACTCCATCTGCGATGTAGAGAAACGCTCATCGTAAGCTTGCTGAATCTCGGCTTCGGTGACCGGATTCGACTCTATATGATTGGCGAGCATCTTCTGCGCCAGCAACGTGCGACGCTGCAGCTCAAGCTGCATGGCTGTCGTCGGATCGCGATGCAGCTTGTTTTTCTCGGCAGCTGACGACAGCACGAACAACTGGACCAGTTCTTCTGTCAGTTGCTCGCGTTCTTGCGCTGTGACGGCCGATAAGGGCTTTTGCAGCCGGGCGTTGGCCACGACCTCGAGCATCTTGTCATCAATGTTCTTGCCTTCGACGGTGGCTACCACGTCGGCATGGGCGTTAGCGCCCAGTAGTAAAACAGCGGAAATAATTCCGGTTTGCAGATACTTAGTCATTTTAACTCCTGACTCTTTGTTTCCTCCGGGGTCAAAGCCTCGATCCCCAAAGCGTGAATGTCTGTTTCCATCAGGTCGCCGAGTGCCGCATATACCATGCGGTGACGACCGAGGGGCGGTTTGCCGGCAAACGCCGCGGCAACGATATGAACGTGAAAATGGCCGCGGCCATCCTGCGCGCCTGCATGACCGACGTGCTTATGAGACTCGTCGGTAACAGTCAGCTCTACAGGTGACAGGGCAGCCAGCCGCTGCTGTATTAGTTCGGACCGTGAGCTCAAAGTTCCTGCCTGTTGTCTTCCTGCTCACCAGGGTCCCGAGGGATTTTTCGCGCAATCCATAGACCTTGCAGGACCGCGAAAACCAGTGTTAGCCCGAGCATGCCGAACAGCTTGAAGTTAACCCAGGTATCCTCGGAGTAGTTGTAAACAACGTATAAGTTGATAGCACCGAGGAAGATGAAAAAACCAGCCCAAATAGTATTAAGGACGCGAAAGCTTCCTGGGTCGAGCTCGACGCTGCTCTCCATCATGCGCTGGATGATGGGCTTGCTGCCGATGTATTGGCTGCCCAGGAATACCAGGCCAAATAACCAGTTGACCACGGTGGGCTTCCACTGAATGAATAGCTCGTTTCGCAGCAGCAAAGTGACGCCACCCAGTACGAACACCAGCACGGCGCTGATAGCATGCATCCGAGTGACTGTGCGTGTGCGAAGGTAGTGAATGCCAATCTGTACACCGATCGCGACCATAATGACCAGCGTCGCCACATATATGTCGTACATCTTGTACGCGACGAAGAACGCGATCACCGGGAAGAAATCGTAGAATATCTGCATGTTGTCAGGCGTAAGTTGTAAGTAAGTGAGCCATTACCTGGAAATCCATCCGTCAGATCCGCAACCCCGGTTTGTCGCCCGTGCGGTTGACATAATCAGGGCCGGCGGTGTCGTCGTATATCCGACAGATTCCTGCTACGCACTGGGGTGCGAAGTGGGGAATAAGGCGGCTATGGGACGTATCCGCAGGATCCGCGAATCGGAGAAAGATCACCATTTTACACTGGTCTGCGCCGATTTGTCGGAAATCGCTTCATACGGCCGGGTAGACAATAGCCAGTACCGTTTGTTGCGCGCGCTCACTCCCGGGCCCTATACCTTTATCCTCGTCGCCACGCGCGAGGTGCCAAAGCGGCTGCAGCATCCGCGACGAAAAACCATTGGCATTCGCGTCCCTGACCATCCCGTGCCACAGGCGATGCTGGAGAAGCTCGGCCAGCCCATGATGAGTTCCACCCTGGTGCTCCCGGGAGACGATCGTCCCCTGACCGATCCGGTCGAAATCGAGGAGCGGCTGGGCAACCGGGTCGATGCGGTAATCGCCAGCGGTAATTGCGGAATTGAGCCCACGACCGTCATCGACCTGGCCGGTCCGCAGCCAGAAATCGTTCGGCGCGGACTTGGCGACGTCGCTGCGCTGGAAGCCTGAATCGGACAGGAGGCTATTGCCGCAGGCCGTGGTCAGTTATCATTCCCGCGGGCACCCCACCGAACTTTATAAATGGAATCCGACAACAAAACGGCCGGCAGACGCGTGCTGTCTGGTATGCGCTCAACCGGCCAATTGCATCTCGGCCACTACCATGGCGTGTTAAAAAACTGGCTGAAGATGCAGCACGAATACGAGTGCTTCTTTTTCGTTGCTGACTGGCACTCGCTGACCACTCACTACGAGTCCACCGAGAACCTCGAGCAGAACATGTGGGACATGGTCACCGATTGGCTCGCAGCCGGTGTCAATCCGAAAATCAGCACCATTTTTGTCCAGTCGAAAGTACCCGAGCATGCAGAGCTGATGCTGCTGCTGTCGATGATGACACCACTTGGCTGGCTGGAGCGTGTACCGACTTATAAAGAGCAACAGGAAAAGTTGAAGGATCTTGACCTGGCCACCTATGGGTTTCTCGGTTACCCGTTACTGCAGTCTGGGGATATCCTGATGTACAAGGCAGATCTGGTGCCAGTCGGCGAAGACCAGGTCGTTCATGTCGAGCTCACCCGCGAGGTTGCGCGACGCTTCAACCATATCTACGGCCGCGATCCCGGATTTGAAGAAAAGGCGCAACGCGCCATACGCAAGCTCGGTGGTCAGAAAAAGCGCCTCTATGAGCGGGCCCGCGTGTCTTACCAGGAGCAGGGCGACCTAGATGCGCTGGTCGCCGGCAAACAGGTCGTGGAAAACCACCCGAACCTGACCGTGGCCGATAGCGAGCGACTGCTTGGCTACCTCGAGGGCGGTGGTCGGGTAATCCTGGTCGAACCACAGGCAATGTTGACGCCGGTGCCGAAATTTCCGGGTCTCGACGGACAAAAAATGTCGAAGTCCTATAACAACACGATCTCGTTGCGCGAAGACATCGACGATGTGCAAAAGAAGATCAGGACCATGCCGACCGATCCGGCCCGCGTGCGCCGGTCCGACCCGGGCGAGCCCGAGAAGTGCCCGGTCTGGGAGTGGCACAAGGTCTATTCCGACGACAAAACGCGCGACTGGGTACAGCAAGGTTGTCGATCGGCCGGTATCGGCTGTGTCGAATGTAAAAAACCGGTAATTGACGCGGTCATTGCGGAAGTCGAGCCAATTCAACAACGTGTAGCCGAAATGGAATCCAATCCCGACATGGTGCGCGGCATTGTCAGCGAAGGCTGCGAGCGCGCCCGCGATACGGCACGCGAAACTATGGACGAAGTTCGCCACGCAATGGGGCTACAATACCGCTGAATGAGCACTGATACCGACAAGGCAGAATCTGAACTGCCTGCAGCACCGAACCACCCAGTCCAGTCCGAGATGCCGTTCGCCGTCGTGGAAGGCGAACCGGTCACCGCCTTGCCCGTGGACCTGTATATCCCGCCCCAGGCCCTGGAGGTGTTTCTCGAGGCGTTCGAGGGACCGCTCGACCTGCTGCTGTACCTGATCAAGCGTCAGAATCTCGATGTACTCGATATCCCGATTGCCGAGATCACGCGCCAGTACATGCATTACATCGACATGATGCAGAACTTGCAGCTGGAGTTGGCCGGCGAGTACCTGGTGATGGCGGCGATGCTGGCGGAGATCAAGTCACGCATGTTGCTGCCGCGCCAACCTGCGGAAGACGGCGACGACGAAGAAGATCCGCGCGCCGAACTGGTACGACGGCTGCAGGAATACGAGCGCTATAAACAGGCGGCGCAAAATATTGAGACACTGCCACGACTCGAACGCGATACCGTGGTCGTGGAAGCCCACGTGACCGAACGGCGAGTCGTGCTCAAGCCACCCGAGGTGGACCTGAAAGAGGTTTTGCTGGCGTTTCGCGATGTGATGCAACGGGCCGAGATGTTCGCCCACCACCACGTACAACGCGAAACCTTGTCGGTTCGTCAGCGCATGACTGACATGCTAAGCACATTGCAGCGGGCCGAATACCGCGAGTTCACAACGCTGTTCACCCCGGAGGAGGGTCGCATCGGGGTTGTCGTGACGTTCATCGCGATGCTCGAATTAATTCGTGAATCGCTGATCGAGATCGTCCAGGCCGAGTCTTTTGGCCCTATCCATGTCCGCGCAATCACCGTCGAACGCGATGATGTCATCGAGGGCGAATCTGCAGCAGCAGAGGATGCCCGCGACAACTCCGACGAAGACGATGTAGCCCGGATAGCAGCAACAACAGACGAAGAAACCGATGGATAATCAATTACTGAAAAATATAATCGAAGCGGCATTACTGGCCGCGGCGCGGCCAATGTCGATCAAGGAACTGGTTGCTCTTTTCCCGATGCGGCAACGCCCCGAGAAAGCGCAAGTGCGTGAGGCGATCAAGTCGTTGCAGGAAAACTACGAGAATCGTGGTATTGAATTGATTGAAGTTGCCAGCGGCTTCCGCATACAGGTACGACCGTCAATGATCGACTGGTTGACCAAGTTGTGGGAAGAACGACCGCCACGTTATTCCCGTGCCTTGATGGAGACCCTGGCATTGGTGGCATACCGGCAACCGATCACCCGGGGAGATATCGAGAACGTGCGTGGTGTCGCAGTCAGCACCAATATCATGCGCACGCTGCTGGAGCGCGGCTGGGTCAAGATCGTCGGCCATCGCGATGTACCTGGCAAGCCGGCACTGTATGGAACAACTCCGTTGTTTCTCGACTACTTCGGCTTGAAGAAGCTTAACGACCTGCCACCGCTGGCGGAGATCAAGGATCTCGATGCGGTCGTGCCGCAACTGGAACTGGGCACGCTCGAACCGGGTGCGTCATTGCGAGTCGTGGTCAGTGAAGTGGCAGATGAGCAGCAGGTAGTCGGGACCGACGATGAGGCGCAGGACGAGGAGGGCGCAGCCGCAGGCGACATCGTTTCGGAATTATCCGAGGAGGATGAGACTGCAGAGGTCGATGACGCGCCGCAGGACGTTACCGGCATTGGCAGTGATGACAACGACGACGAGCAAGACAGTATCGCGTCCGAAGAAACTGTGACCAGCGAGAGCCGCTAGGCCCTTGGCACAACCGGAGCGTATACAGAAGGTGCTGGCGCGGGCCGGGATCGGTTCTCGCCGCAAAGTCGAAAGCTGGATTCGCGACCACCGGGTCAAGGTCAACGGCGAACTGGCCACGATCGGACAACCGATCGGGCCGGATGACTACGTTGAGGTCGATGGCAGACCGGTGGCATTCGAAATTGAAATTCCACGCCAGGTCATCATGTACAACAAGCCAGTCGGCCTGGTCTGCACGCGCTCCGATCCTGAAGGCAGGCAAACAGTCTTCGATGCAATTCCGCCGCCGTCGCAGGGACGTTGGATCGGTGTCGGGCGGCTCGATCTGAACACGTCCGGACTGTTGTTGTTGACCACTGATGGCTCACTGGCCGACGCGTTAATGCACCCGGCGCAGGAACTGGTGCGGGAGTACCGCGTCCGGGTGCTCGGCGTGGTGCGCGACGAAGCGTTGCGCAAGTTGCGTTCCGGTGTGCAGCTGGAGGACGGTCCGGCCCGCTTCACTGCCATAGAAGCGGCTGGTGGCCGCGGCGCCAATCGCTGGTACCGTTGTGAATTGCGCGAAGGACGAAATCGAGAAGTGCGGCGCCTGTTCGAGGCGGTCGATGTGCAGGTTAATCGACTGGTGCGTACCCGTTACGGGCCGGTCAGCCTGCCACGCGAAATGCCGGTCGGGCAGTACCAGCCTTTGACGGCGGCGGCGGTGCATTCACTGACCCGGGCGGCCGGACTGCCTACCTGACCTGAGCGTCAAAGCTGCGACCACTGACGCCGTGACTGTCAGGCCCCAGCAAATATAAATAGGCCGGCGCCAGTGACTCGGGCGTCGCCAATGTCATCGGATCTTCACCTGGGTAAGCAGCTGCACGCATAGCAGTCCTGGTAGCACCGGGATTGATCGCATTGACGCGTATTGGCCCCTGATCCAGTTCATCGGCGAGCACTTCCATCAGGCCTTCAGTGGCAAACTTGGAAACGGCATAGGCCCCCCAGTAGGCACGACCGCTACGCCCGACGCCACTGGAGGTGAACACAATCGAGCCGTCGGAAGACTCCTGCATAACAGGCAACAGGGCCCGAGTCAGCAGGAACTGGGCACTGACATTGACGTGCATAACCCGGTGCCAGGTCATTGTGTCGTAATGCGCTATGGGCGCACGCTGGCCGAGCAGACTGGCATTGTGCAGCAATCCATCGAGACGGCCGAACTCCTTGTGTATCGTGAGCGACAGTTGCAGATAGGCATCCCAGTCGAGTTTTTCGAAGTCCGCCTGTACCGCGAACGCGGGTGGGGCACCCAGTGCATCAATCTCCTCGCACAGCGTGTCGAGAGCCGACTTATCGCGCGCCAGTCCAATGACCTGTGCACCATGACCGGCCAGCGCCAGCGCCACCGCTTTGCCGATACCCCGGGTGGCACCGGTCACCAGCACGATGCGATCGCGCATAATGTTTTCCGGGGGTGTGTAGTCGATGTGATTACTCATGCGCGTAGCTTACGACCTTGACGCCATGCCTGCCATAGAAGCCGTAACGGGTGTACCGAACCGTCATCGGCAAAGTGGTTTGCCGCCAGCCGCTGCAGCTTCTGTTGGTGCAGCGAGGCCTGCATGGCGATAATCGGCTGTGCGGGCTCGCCGGCCATCGCGTCGAAATGGGTCATAGCTACCTCGGCAACCTGTGCCCTGGTTAACTCTGCGCCTGTGACGTCGAAAAACGTCGGGTCGAGACGAGGGTCGTCGCCGGCAAGCAAATCTGTAAGCGCTATTCCGACGCCGGCGGCCCGGGCACTAGCCAGATCATCGTCATTGTGTGATGGATGCAGCGTCGCGAGCAAGGCCTGCCGTTCGCCGACATGGTGAGCATAAGGCAATAACAGTTGCAGACTGGTCAATGGCTGTTGCTCCACGTCATCGAGCGCGCCCCGAACCAGTCTCTGCAGTGGCCTGAGCCATTCGGTGGTTGCAGTAGCGGGGCTTAGTTCACGAGTGAGTGGATGTCGTGGCTCGCCTTTTTCACAACGCTGGATTTCTTCAAGCCACCAATGCAATTTTAGCTGGCGAATCTGACTTTCGGTCTGCTGACGCGGAATATTGAGTATGACCTTGCCGAGTGCGATGCCCTGCGACAGTCTCTCGCGCTGATCACCGGCTGCAAAGAGCAGCGCATAGTAATCAACCTGGCCCGGGACAACGGCGGCGGCGACATAGTCATCCACCGGCGTGGCGTTATCGCTCATCGTCGCGGTCGGGTCCGTTCAGAGTCATCGACGTCTGTGGGTCCTGTGCCGGAGTAATCGCGGGCGATTCCGGTGCATTGCCTGGTTCGGCGTCCTCGGCCGTAACTTTTGCACTGTCTTCGTTTAACGGCGTACGCGGCGTAACCTCAACCGGGTCCGTTGTCGCCAACGGCTTTTTCTCAGTGATGCCCAGTTCGGCTATTTTCCGCGCGCCCGGCAGCACACTGCGATCGAGCGAGCCCACGGCACGGTTGTAGGAAATCACACTGCGTTCCAGCGAGGCACCGACACCGGCAAGGTGGTTGGTGAACGTGGCCAGGCGCTTGTACAGCTCTTCGGCCAGGTCCCGAATACGTTCGGCATTGTCGTTAAGCGCGGCATGACGCCAGCCGTAGGCAACTGCCTTGAGCAGCGGAACCAGACTGGTCGGTGTTACCGGCATGACACGCATTTTCATTGCATCGTCGAGCAGGGCGCTATCACTGCTCAGCGCGGCGGCCAAAAACTGGTCACCGGGTACAAACATCAGGACAAAGTCTGGCGTGTTGTCGAATTGCGCCCAGTATTGTTTGGCTGATAACTCACGGACACGCTGCCGCATGTTAGTGGCGTGTTTCTGTAATGCCTGTTTGCGGCTTTCGTCGTCGCCGGCCTGGGCTGCGTCCAGATAGGCATTGAGCGGGGTTTTGGAATCCAGTATTAGCTGTCCGCGATCGGGCAGGTTGATAATCATGTCGGGACGGATACGACCCTCTTCGCCTTCGATCTGCGGCTGCTCGATGAAATCGCAGTGTTCGACCATACCCGCCAGCTCGACAATGCGCCTTAACGTGATCTCGCCCCATTGTCCGCTGACATCGGGACGTTGCAGTGCACCGACCAATCGATTGGTTTCCAGTTGCAGTGTTTCGTGCGCGGCCCGCATCGCATGCAGGTGCTGATCGATAGCGCCAAAGGCACGTTCGCGATCGCGTTCAGTTTGTTCGAGCTGTTTGCGAGTCGCTTCCAGTGTGTCGGAGATCGGCTTGACCATAGAGTCGATGGCCTGTTTGCGCGCGGTCAGGTCGGCCCTGGCATCGTTTTGGAACTGACCGAGATGTTCCCTTGCCAGTCGCAGGAATGTATCGCTGTTCGAACTGAGGGACTTGCCGGCGAGTTCGTCAAAGGCGAGGTGTAAATCCTTGATCGCCGCGCCGAGTGTTTCGCGTCGTTCAGCATCGAGTTCTTCCTGGCTAAGCAATCTTGCACGCAGTCGCTCAATTTCGCCGCTTGCCTCGTTGCCACGACGCAGGAAAACCACGGCGGTGATGAGTCCGGCGATCAGCGCCCCCAGGAGAAAGGCGATAGTGATTGCAATCAGTTGAGTCATCGGTTGTTCAGCCACTCCATTAGTTCGTGCGCGTGGTCGATATAGCCGTCTGCCTGCCATTGTTGTGGAAATTCATCGTCAGGTATGTAGCCATACCCCGCGATGATCGTGGTCATGCCGGCGGCACGCCCGGCCTCGATGTCGCGCTCGGCATCGCCGACATAAATACACTCGGCTGGGTGAGTATCGAGCAAACGCGCGGCGTGCAGCAGCGGCTCGGGATGGGGCTTTCGTTCGGGTAGCGAATCGCCACAGATTACGCAGACGGCGGTCCCGGCAAAGTCGAGACCGTCAAGCAACGGACGTGTCAGCCAGCCAGGCTTGTTGGTGACAATACCCCATGGTGTCGCGCTTTCTTCCAGCGCGGCCAGCACCTGCTCAACACCGGCAAATGGCGCTGTCTCATTCGCCAGGGCGGCCGCATAGATCTCGAGGAACCGTTCGGTCAGGCGCTCGCGTAAGCCGGCATCGATGGTCGCACCAAAACCGGCGTTAATCAGCCCGCGGGCGCCATGGGAGACTGTCGGTCGCAGACGTTCGTACTCCAGCATGGTGCCGTTTTCTTCGCGCAGGAGCTGGTTCAGCGCCGCCGCCATGTCCGGCGCGGTGTCGAGCAAGGTGCCATCGAGATCGAACAGGACGCCTTTAAATCTCTTGCCTGATGTCATGGCAGGACGGGTCGTTGCAGGTGGACCAGGTAATTGACGTCGACGTTGCCACCCAGACTGTATACGCGTGTCAGCGGGTTGTAATGCATCCCCGTCATGTCGCGGACTTCGAGCCCCGCCAGGCGGGACCACTCGAGCAGCTCCGACGGACGGATAAAGCGACTGTAATCATGCGTACCCTGCGGCAGTAATTTCAGCACGTACTCGGCCCCGACCACGGCCATCAACCACGCCTTTGCATTGCGGTTTATCGTGGAAAAGAATACATCCCCACCGGGGCGCACCAGTTGTGCACAGGCTGCCACCACCTGGCTGGGATCGGGAACATGCTCAAGCATCTCCAGACAAGTCACTACATCGAAAGCGGCAGGCTCACGTTGCGCGACCGTCTCGGCCGTCGAGCAGCGGTAATCGATAGCGAGATCGCCCTGTTGCGCATGAGCCGTGGCAGCTGCGATCGCCGTTTCTCCCGCATCCACCCCGACCACGGTGGCACCGGCCCTGGCCATGGCTTCGCACAGCAGGCCACCACCGCAACCGATATCGATGAGCCGGGCGCCGTCGAGGGTAGTGCGCTCGGCAATAAAACCGGCCCTTAGCGGGTTGATGGCATGCAAGGGGCCGAATTCGCCTGCGGGATCCCACCAGCGACTGGCAACTTGTTCGAATTTCGACAGTTCGCCCTGATCGACATTAGTGGTCATCGGCCCGTCCGCCCAACTGAAAAAGCGCTGATTCTGGTCATGGACAGCCATGATGCCTGCTGTTGCTGCCAACGACCACCCGCGGAGCGATGAAAAATAGCAAAAATAGTCATAAAACCAGACTGTTGTGGTATTCTAAGCCCTCTTGTTTCGACACCGCACAGGGCTGCCACGACAACGGGTTACGACAGGACCCGCCAGGACTTAACAGGACTTGCAAAACAACCGGTGTGGGGAACGGGTTGGGCTGGTCTGCCAGGTGTCGATCACGCAAGAGAATTCCAACAAATGGTGTGAACAACGAGGGCACTCGTGTGGGTGTCGTCGTACGGAAGATTTGATTTATGACAGACGCGGCACGCGAAGTTCTACACGTTAATCTCGAAGACGAGATGAAACAGTCGTACCTCGATTACGCTATGAGCGTAATCGTTGGTCGTGCATTGCCCGACGTTCGGGACGGCCTCAAACCGGTACACCGGCGCATCCTGTTCTCGATGCACGAGAACAACAATGCTTACAACCGGCCGTACACCAAGTGCGCCCGCGTCGTCGGTGACGTGCTCGGTAAATACCATCCGCACGGTGATGGTGCGACTTACGACGCGCTGGTCCGTATGGCCCAGGACTTCTCCATGCGTTACCCGCTGATTGACGGGCAGGGTAACTTTGGTTCGATCGATGGTGATCCGCCTGCCGCCTATCGTTACACCGAGTGCCGGATGACGCGCCTGTCGTCACAGTTGCTGGCCGATATCGATAAAAAGACTGTCGATTTCGTCCCCAACTACGATGACAAGGAGCAGGAACCAACTGTATTGCCCACGCGAGTTCCGAGCTTGCTGGTCAATGGCTCGTCGGGCATCGCTGTGGGCATGGCGACCAATATCCCGCCGCACAACCTCGGTGAGGTGGTCAGTGCGACCCTGGCGATGCTCGACGATCCTGAGATCGGCATTGTCGACCTGATGGAGCACATGCCGGGCCCCGATTTTCCTACTGCCGGCATTATCAATGGCGCACGCGGCATCGCCGAGGCCTATGCAACCGGCCGTGGTCGCATTTATGTCCGCGCCCGTACCGAGATCGAGGATCGCGGTAAAGGCAAGCAGGCGATCATCGTGCACGAGTTGCCATACCAGGTTAACAAGGCACGGCTGCTGGAGAAGATCGCAGAGCTGGTGCGCGAAAAACGCATCGACGGCATCTCTGACCTGCGCGATGAGTCTGACAAGGACGGTATGCGCATGGTTATCGAGCTCAAGCGCGGAGAAGTAGCCGACGTAGTACTGAATAACCTCTATAAGCAGACGATGCTGCAGAACGTATTCGGCATCAATATCGTGGCGTTGGTCGACGGTCAGCCGCGTCTGCTCAACCTGAAAGAAGTACTCGAAGCCTTCCTGCGTCACCGGCGCGAGGTGGTAACACGGCGCACCATTTTCGATCTGCACAAGGCGCGTGATCGCGCTCACGTGCTGGAAGGGCTTGCAGTCGCGCTGGCTAATATCGATCCGGTTATTGCCCTGATCAAGGCAGCCAGCACACCGGCCGAAGCGCGCACGGCACTTTCGGCGCGCGGGTGGGAGCCCGGTGTGGTGACGGACATGCTGGAGCGGGCGGGTCACTCGTCGACCCGGCCCGAGGACGCCGAAGACGACTGGGGTCTTGGTGATGACGGCCTGTACCGGTTATCGCAGGTGCAGGCACAGGCAATTCTTGAGCTGCGCCTGCACAAGCTGACCGGACTGGAGCAGGACAAGCTGGTCCAGGAATACAAAAATATTATTTTGCTGATACGCGACCTGCAGGAGATTCTGCAAAATCCGGATCGGCTTACCGAAGTCGTACGCGAAGAGCTCGAAGCGATCCGCGAGCAGTACAAAGACGAGCGTCGTACCGAGATCATCCAGAACCAGTCCGATCTCACCATCGAAGACCTGATCACTGAAGAAGATGTGGTGGTAACCCTGTCGCATTCAGGGTACGCCAAGGCACAGCCGCTGGAGACCTACCAGGCACAAAGGCGAGGTGGACGTGGCAAGGCTGCGACGCAGGTCAAGGACGAAGACTTCATAGACAAGTTATTTGTCGCCAATACGCACGACACGTTGTTGTGCTTCTCGTCGCAAGGCAAAGTCTATTGGCTCAAGGTGTACCAGGTGCCACAGGCCGGTCGCGGCGCACGCGGTCGACCGATTATCAACTTGCTGCCTTTGCAGCCTGAGGAACGTATCACGGCGGTGCTTCCGATTCGTGAGTACGAACCAGATCGGTTTGTGTTTATGGCGACCTCGAAGGGTACGGTCAAGAAAACCGAGCTGCAGGCATTTTCACGTCCACGCAGCAACGGGCTGATTGCGGTTGGCTTGCGGGACAACGACACACTGGTCGATGTCGCCATCACTGATGGGCATCAGCACATCATGTTGTTGGCGAGTAATGGCAAGGCAGTCCGATTCCGTGAGAGCGACGTTCGGGCTATGGGTCGAACCGCTGCGGGTGTGCGAGGCATCAGGATGGGAGACGACGATCGGGTAATCGCCCTGATCACCGCTGCCGCTGACGAGACCGAGGGTGACATCCTGACGGCTACGGCTAATGGCTATGGCAAGCGGACACCGGTCGGCGAGTTCCCCGCGCATAGTCGTGGCGGACAAGGGGTAATCGCGGTGCAGACCAATGAACGCAATGGCGCCATGGTTGGCGCGTTACGCGTGGCCGATGACGACGAAATTATGCTGATCAGCGCAGGTGGGACGCTGGTCAGGACCGAAGTCAGCGGTGTGTCGCAAATGGGACGAAATACACAGGGTGTGCGCCTGATTCGCGTACAGAAAGACGATGCGCTGGTCGGGATCGAACGTATCGTTGGGCTCGGCGACGACGAGGACGACAGCGATGCCGGTGCAGACGACAGCGAATAACAGGCACGACGGGAACCTGGCATGAGTCGCATCTACAACTTTAGCGCCGGCCCGGCGACACTACCATTACCCGTACTGGAGCAGGTGCGCGATGAGCTGACTGACTGGCACCAATCCGGAATGTCAGTCATGGAGATGAGCCATCGTGGCCCGCACTTTAAACAGATAGCCGAGCGCGCCGACAGCGATTTACGCCAGCTATTGTCGATACCTCAGGACTACAGCGTTTTGTTCCTGCAGGGCGGAGCGACTACGCAGTTTGCTGCTGCACCACTGAATCTCGCCGCACCCGGGCAACGTATCGACTACGTCGTGACGGGTTCGTGGGGCAAAAAAGCGGCCAAGGAAGGCGCCCGTTACGGGGACGTTAATATTGCAGCCGATGCGGCCGCAACGAATTACACGACGATTCCGTCGCCGACAGATTGGGACCGAAGCGACGACGCGGCTTTCCTGCACTACACGCCAAACGAGACCATCGGTGGGGTGGAGTTCCAGTTCATACCGGACAGTGAGGTGCCGCTGGTTGCAGACATGTCATCGACCATACTCTCGCGACCAGTGGATGTTGCGCGTTTTGGCGTGATTTATGCCGGCGCACAGAAGAATATCGGCCCGGCGGGCCTGACGATCGTAATAGTCGCTAATGAGCTGCTCGGTCAGGCACGACCCGAAACACCGTCCATGCTCGATTATCAGGTGCAGGCAAATGCCGGTTCAATGTCGAACACACCGGCGACGTTCTCCTGGTACGTGGCAGGCCTGGTCTTTGCATGGCTGCGTCAGCAGGGCGGGCTCGATGCAATGGCTGAACGCAATGCCGCCAAGAAAGACAGCCTTTACTCTGTGATAGATGCATCCGATTTCTACTCGAACCCGGTCGATCCGCAAGCCCGGTCGTGGATGAATATTCCGTTTACGCTGGCGAATCCGGAGCTCGACCCGGTTTTCCTCGAGCAGGCCGCAGGCAATGGCCTTGCCAATCTGAAAGGACACCGTTCGGTCGGTGGTATGCGGGCCAGTATTTATAACGCCATGCCTCAATCCGGGGTCGATGCACTGATTGAGTTTATGAACGAGTTCGAACGCACCCACGGTTGAGGCAATGACTTACCGGATACTGACACTCAATAACATCTCCGTGGCAGGTCTGGAGCGACTGCCGCGCGAACTCTATGAAGTTGCTTCGGAGATCGGTCACCCGGACGCAGTGCTGCTGCGCTCGGCGCCGATGCATGACATGGATCTGCCGGATACGGTCAAAGCCATAGGCCGGGCGGGAGCCGGGGTCAACAATATTCCGGTCGAGCAGATGACCCGACTTGGGATCCCGGTATTCAATGCACCAGGTGCCAATGCCAATGCGGTGAAGGAACTGGTGCTGGCCGGTATGCTGCTCGGTGCACGCAATATTTGCCAGGGATGGGCCTACGTACAATCGCTCGAGGGAGAGGACGACGAGTTGCACCAGGCAGTGGAGGCGGGCAAGAAGCGCTTTCGCGGCTTCGAGTTGCCGGGCAAGACCCTTGGTGTTATCGGACTCGGGGCTATCGGTGTCGAGGTGGCCAATGCAGCGCTGGCGCTGGGTATGAAAGTAATCGGGTACGACCCGAAGGTCACCGTGGAACGCGCCTGGCAGCTCTCCAGTGGTGTCGAGCAGGCAGACACCATCGAAACACTGTGCCGCCGCAGCGATTTCATCACGGTTCATGTGCCTCTGAACAAGCACACGCGCGACATGATCAATGCCGATCGCCTCGGCCTGATGCCCGACGGCGTCGTGATACTGAATTTTGCCCGCGGTGGGATCATCGATGAGGTGGCACTGGCGGCCGCGTTAGACAAGGGTCGGGTGCGTAACTACGTGACCGATTTCCCCAGTAACCAATTGCGTCGTCACCCACAGGTGACGGCTTTACCCCATCTCGGTGCTTCGACAGGCGAGGCCGAAGAGAACTGCGCCATCATGGTGGCCGACAATCTGCGGGATTTCCTCGAACACGGCAATATTCGGCGCTCGGTCAATTTTCCGACTACGATCCTGCCACGGACAGAGGGTCAGCGACTGGCAATAACCAACGCCAATGTTCCAAACATGCTCGGCCAGATATCGACGGCGATGGCCGATGCCGGATTGAATATTGTCGATATGCTAAACAAGTCGCGCGGCGACGTGGCCTACACACTGGTTGATGTCGACGCCGACGTCAGTGACGATCTGGTCAGGCAACTTGAGGCGATCGAGGGCGTATTGAACGTGCGCGCGATTTAATAATGACGAAAAATAAAAAAGATCCGAATTCTGGTCTGGAAGCCATTCGCAACAAGATCGACTCACTGGATGAGCGCATCCAGGAGCTGATTAGCGAACGCGCGCGGATTGCCCAGAAGGTTGGCATGACCAAGCAGGCGGGCCGGAAAACGACCGAGTATTATCGGCCGGAACGCGAAGCGCAGGTTCTCCGACGAGTGATCGACCGTAACGACGGCCCACTGCGTGACGAAGAAATGGTGCGTCTGTTTCGCGAGATCATGTCGGCATGCCTGGCCCAGCAGGAACCGTTGAAGGTCGCATACCTGGGCCCCGAAGGAACTTTTACCCAGGCTGCAGTACTGAAGCACTTTGGGCACTCAGCGCGGGCCTTGTCGCTGGCCACGATCGAAGAGGTGTTTCACGAGGTCGAGGGCGGCGTCGCCGATTTTGGCATCGTCCCGGTCGAGAACTCCACCGAAGGGACAGTCAATAATACGCTGGACATGTTTGTCAGCTCGCCGTTGCTGATTTGCGGTGAGGTCGAGTTGCGGATTCGTCAGCATTTGCTGGCAACTAATAATAAGCTCGACAAGGTCGAGCGCGTCTACTCACACCAGCAATCACTGGCCCAGTGCCGTGCATGGCTCGATGAATACCTCTCTCATGCCGAACGCATAGCCGTCAGCAGCAATGCCGAAGGCGCTCGTCGTGCCCGTAATGAAGCCAATGCGGCGGCTATTGCCGGGGACGCCGCAGCCGAGGTTTACGGGCTTGATCTGATTGTCTCCAATATCGAGGACCGACCGGATAACACCACCCGCTTCCTGGTCATTGGTCGTGACCTGTTTCCACCGAGCGGTCATGACAAGACGTCGTTGCTGTTGTCAGCCGGCCATCACCCCGGCGCATTGCAGGAATTGCTCTATCCACTGGCAACGCATGCCATCAATATGACCCGCATCGAATCCCGTCCGTCGCATCGACAGAAATGGGACTACGTGTTTTTTGTCGATGTCCAGGGACACGCCGAGGATGAAGTCATTGCAGACGCACTGACGGAACTGGAGAAAGTCGCCTCGTTGTTCCGAATCCTCGGGTCCTATCCGCGCGCCGTGCTCTGAGAGCAGTTCACCGTGACTGATCTGACCGCACACCCCGGTGGCAGCTGGGCTTGTCATCCCGCTCCCATAAACGGCGAACTGGAGATGCCGGGCGACAAGTCGATATCCCACCGTGCCGTGTTGCTGGCTAGCCTGGCCGATGGGCTGAGCGAAATTCGTGGCTTTCTGCCCGGTGCCGATTGTGTCGCCACCATCGCCGCGATGCGTTCCCTCGGTGTGCAAATCGAACTCGTACAGACCGATCACCTGCGAGTGCACGGTGTCGGTATTGATGGTCTGCAGGCACCAGGCGCGCCACTCGACATGGGTAACTCCGGAACCGGCATGCGGTTACTCGCCGGCGTCCTGGCGGGGCAATCGTTCGACTCAATACTGACCGGTGACGAATCATTGTCGAGCCGACCGATGATGCGCATTGCGGCGCCGCTGCGTGCGATGGGCGCCCTGGTGGAGACGGTAGACGGTCATGCGCCACTGACGATTACCGGGCGCCAGCCATTGCAACCAATCCGCTACCTGTCGCCGGTCGCCAGTGCGCAGGTGAAATCAGCTGTGCTGCTGGCCGGCCTGCATGCCGATGGCGAGGTCATCGTTGTGGAACCCGGCGTGACCCGCGACCACACTGAACGCATGTTGAGCTGGCTCGGCTGTGAAATCGACTTCAGCAATCAGCGCGTCAGTATGGCGGGTGGCCAACGACTGACGGCGCGCGACATCGATGTGCCCGGTGATTTTTCCGCAGCGGCTTTTTTTATCGTAGCTGCTGCCATCAGTGCGCGCGGTGAAATCGTTTTGCGAAATATCGGTGTCAATCCAACGCGTATCGGATTACTCGACATGCTGACGATGATGGGCGCAGACATAGCGCTTAGCGAGCCCCGTGAGCTAGGTGGCGAGTTGGTATCCGATATTCGTATTCGTGGCTCGGAATTACAGGGGATCGACGTGCCTCCCGAGTTGGTTGCTCTGGCCATCGATGAGTTTCCGGTGTTCTTCATTGCCGCCGCCTGTGCCAGCGGAACGACCCGGGTCAGCGGCGCGAAGGAGTTGCGCCACAAGGAGAGCGATCGTATTGCCGCCATGGCGGACGGGCTGACGACGCTCGGAATAGCTGCCCGACCGCAGGACGACGGAATTGTCATTAGCGGTGGAAACCTGGGCTCCGGCGTGGTGCGGTCGCACGGCGATCACCGCATTGCCATGGCTTTTGCGGTCGCGGCCACCGTAGCCAACGGACCGGTGCGGATCGATGATGTTGCGAATGTTGCCACTTCGTTCCCCAATTTTGTGGAATGCAGCAGGTTAGTTGGCATGCGGGTACAACGGCTGGAGCCACGATGACGATTCCGGTAATTACGATTGACGGACCCGGCGGTGCCGGCAAGGGCACCATCAGCCAGGCGGTGGCGACAAGGCTGGGTTGGCACTATCTCGATAGTGGAGCCCTGTACAGGATTGCCGGCCTGGCGGCGGCCCGGGCGCCCGATATCGCCCCGGGCGAGCTGGTGAGCAGCCTGGACCTGGATATAGTCATCGACGATGAGGGGCAGGTGCGTTACAGGCTGGGCGGCGAAGACGTCAGCGAGCAGATCCGGACCGAGGAGGCGGGAGAGGCGGCTTCCCGGTTGGCAGCACTGCCAGAGGTGCGAATGGCCCTGACAGGGCTGCAGCACCGCTTCCGTCGTGCACCGGGCCTGGTGGCCGACGGTCGCGATATGGGAACGGTGATTTTCCCCGATGCCGGGCTCAAGATTTACCTGACCGCCAGCGCTGCCGAGCGTGCACGAAGGCGGTATAAGCAGTTGAAAGACAAGGGGATGGGTGGTAGCCTAGCCGCCCTTTTCGCTGACATCAGCCGCCGGGACCAGCGCGACGCACAAAGAAAAGTGTCACCGTTGCGGCCTGCCGACGATGCGGTCTGTATCGATACCACCGGTGTGGCGATCGATACCGTCATTGGACAAGTGTTGTCCCTGGCGGCGCAGACCTTTGCCAGTTTAAAGGAATAGCTGATTTAACCGGATCGACAAGGATTAGTGCGATTCATTTTTTAAGTTCCATCAGGTTGCGGACCTAACCTGTCTGGAAACTGAACTTTTATGTGGCCTTCGGGCCTTGGATTTCATCAACATGTCAGAGAGTTTTGCCGAGCTCTTCGAGGAGAGCATAGCCAGCCAACGGATCAAACCGGGAACCATAATCACAGCAAGTGTCGTCGAAGTCGGCCCCGAAGCGGTCGTCGTCAACGCTGGTTTGAAGTCAGAAGCCGTTATCCCCGTCAGTCAGTTCACCAACGAAAGCGGTGAAGTCGAAGTCGAAGTTGGAGACGAAGTTGAGGTTGCCCTCGATGCCGTCGAAGACGGCTTTGGCGAAACCCGGCTTTCGCGTGAAAAAGCCAAGCGCGCCCGTACCTGGACACGCCTGGAAGAAGCGTTCGAAGCGAGCGAAACAGTCAATGGGGTTATCAATGGCCGGGTTAAGGGTGGTTTCACAGTCGATATAGACAATGTACGCGCGTTCCTGCCGGGATCGCTCGTCGATATTCGCCCTGTCCGTGATCCGAGCTACCTCGAGGGCAAAGACCTCGAATTTAAAGTTATCAAGCTGGACCAGCGCCGCAACAACGTTGTTGTTTCGCGTCGTGCGGTGGTTGAGCAGGAATACAGTGCCGAGCGCGAAAGCCTGCTGGAGAATCTTCAGGAAGGTGCCGTGGTCAAGGGTGTGGTCAAGAACCTCACCGACTATGGCGCATTCGTCGACCTCGGTGGTATCGACGGCCTGTTGCACGTCACGGATATGGCGTGGAAGCGGGTCAAGCACCCAAGCGAAGTCGTCAATGTTGGCGACGAGATCGATGTGAAAGTGCTCAAGTTCGATCGCGAGCGTAATCGTGTGTCACTGGGTATCAAGCAGCTGGGTGACGATCCATGGGATAACCTTGCGCGTCGCTATCCGCCGCAGACACGCCTGTTTGGCAAGGTCACGAACCTGGCCGACTACGGTTGTTTCGTCGAAATCGAGGAAGGCGTGGAAGGACTCGTGCACGTAAGCGAAATGGACTGGACCAACAAGAACGTCAACCCGGGCAAGCTGGTCCAGGTCGGCGACGAGGTCGAGGTCATGGTGCTCGATATTGATGAGGAACGACGTCGTATCTCGTTGGGTATGAAGCAGTGCACGTCAAATCCGTGGGCTGAATTTGCTACTACCTACAACAAGAACGACAAGGTGTCGGGTACGATCAAGTCAATAACTGACTTTGGTATTTTCATCGGTCTCGAAGGCGAGATCGACGGCCTTGTTCACCTGTCGGATCTGTCGTGGGATGCAACCGGCGAAGATGCGGTGCGGAAGTACCGTAAGGGCGAAGAAGTCGAGGCAGTCGTGCTGGCAATCGATCCCGAGCGCGAGCGTATCTCGCTGGGCATCAAGCAGCTCGATAAAGATCCGTTTGGAGCCTGGCTTGCCGAGCATCCGAAAGGCAGCCTGGTTACCGGAACCGTTACCGAAGTTGATGCACGTGGCGCCCAGATCATGCTCGAAGGTGATATCGAAGGGCATCTGCGGGCGTCAGAGCTGTCGCGCGACCGTGTCGAGGACGCTCGGACCGTACTCAAGGCCGGTGAGGAAATCGAAGCCAAGTTCATTGGTATGGATCGCAAGACACGTGTGATTAACTTGTCCATCAAGGCCAAGGAAGCACACGAAGAAGCGGCCACCATGCAGGAATACAAGGCAACTACGGCCTCGAGCGGTGGGACCAGCATTGGTGACCTGATCAAGGCCAAGATTTCCGGGAATCGGGATTCCTGATCTATAACAAGTTGAAGTGGGACTAAACGGGGGCGCGTCGGAATGACAAAATCAGAGTTGATCGAGTCTATAGCGCGGAAGCAAAAGCACTTGCCGGCCAAAGATGTTGAGTTGGCTGTGAAGCATTTGCTCGAGCTGATGAGCGAGGCGCTCGCTGAAGGGAAGCGTATCGAGATTCGTGGTTTTGGCAGTTTTTCGTTGCACTACCGACCACCGCGGGTCGGTCGCAACCCCAAGACCGGGGAAGCGGTTGCCCTGTCCGGAAAGTACGTTCCACACTTTAAGCCCGGCAAAGACCTGCGCGAGCGGGTCAATGCCGGGCGTGATAACCCGATTAAAAGCTGAATACGCTTAGTCACGCAGGCAGGTCATGATTCGAACGCTGGTCTTTGTCCTGCTGCTGATTATTGTCTTTCTTCTGGCAGCGGTATTTGCTTATCTCAATCCCGGCGTCGTGAGTCTGAACCTCGCGGTGGGCGAGTTCGAGATACCCAAGGCGCAGGCCTTTGCGATCACAATAGCGGTCGGCTGGGTCCTCGGTGCACTAAGCGCCACCGTACTGGTGCTGAAGCTCATGCGTGACCGGGCTAAACTGCGTCGCGAGGTGCGCCTCGCCGAGGCAGAGGCCGACAACCTGCGCAGCCTGCCACTGCGCGATGGCACCTGAGACTCTTCTACTAGGCGCTCTGCTGTTTGTCGCAGTAGTAGCCGGCTGGCTACTGGGTCGACGGCAGCGATCCACTCCCTCCCATCGCAGTGCATCTGCGCCGGTCGACTACTATCGTGGTCTCGATCACCTGCTGCGTGACGAGTCAGATGAAGCAGTATCCGTCCTGCAGGGCATGGCGGAAGCCGATCCGGGTGTGGTCGAGATTCACTTTGCTTTAGCGACCCTGTTCCGTCGTCGCGGTGAAACTGATCGTGCCATACGCGTGCACCAGGACCTGTTATCGCGTCCGCGCCTATCGAACCGTCATCGCGCCCAGGCATTGCTTGACCTCGCGGAAGATTATCTCAAGGCAGGACTGTTCGATCGTGCCGAAGCGTTATTCCGTCAATTGGCTGAGCAGAATATTTACCGGGCTAAGGCGCTGCGCCGACTGATTGACGTATACGAACGTCAGCGCGACTGGCAACAGGCGGCCGAAACCCGTGTGAAACTGGCAGCGATTGAGGCGGGGGAGCACGACCCGATTATCGCCCAGTATTATTGCGAACAAGCTGCCGAAGCCCTGCAGCGACAGGACCTGAACTCGGCACGCAAGGCACTGCAGCGTGCGCGCTCAGCCGATCGGGATACGGCTCGTGGCGCGTTGATGCGGGCGGAACTGGCATTGCGTCTCGACGATACCGCACTGGCGGCCCGTCTGAGTGAGCAACTGCTGATACGGGAGCCGCTGCTGGTAACGGAAGTGATGCCCTTGTTGCAACGATGCCTTACGGACGACAAAGAGATAGAACAGTTGCTCGAACGGTCATTGCGTAAGCAACCGGAACTTGGCCCGGCGCTGGGGCGTGCACGATTGGCAACCGATAACTGGCACTACCCGGTGGCGGAGTTGGCTGCGCGCGATGTGATTGGCGAAAAGCCAGCGTTACTGACCTGGCTCGATAACGGTCATACCGTCGCCGAAGTTGCGGAGTTGCTTTCGCAGCTGGGCCTGGCCGAACTCGAGTACCGCTGTAGCCAGTGTGGCTACGACGGGGCAGAGCTGCATTGGCAATGCCCGGCCTGTGGCGTGTGGGATTCAACCCGTCCGCGGGTGCGCCTGCAGGCCCGATAGCGCCTAATAATTGCTGGCATTGCCTACATATCATCCTTAACCCAGACGGCCGCATCGGCGATGCTGGCCGTGCACGTTCAAGGAGGATGAGGTATGACCAGATGGATAGTGGCGCTATTGCTTGTCTTGACGCTCAGCCTGGCGACGCAGGCAGCCGAGTCGATCAACATTAACACGGCTGAGGCGGCGACCATTGCACGCGAGTTGAAGGGCATCGGTATGTCCCGGGCCCGGGCGATCGTCGAGTGGCGACGGCAAAACGGCAGGTTCGAGTCCCTGGCCGACCTGCTGGCGGTAAAAGGTGTCGGACCGAAAGTACTCGAACTCAATCGCGGCGTGATTCGATTCAGGGATTCAGTCGAGGAGCCCTAATTCAAGGCCCCAACTTCGGCCTGCTCTGTCTTGTCGGGGCGGGCCGTCTTTTTACTGACTAAAGTGTGGTTCGACCTCGTCCTGGTCAGCGTTTAATCTGCCTTCGCTCCGGTTCAATATATCGTGCACCAATCGAAGTAATTCAGAGGGGCGAAATGGCTTCTGCAAGAAAGCGGCACCGTCGTCACTGGATTGGTCGAGAATCTCGTCGGTATAGCCTGAGATAAAAATGACCCGTGTATCAGGCAGTTGCTGTCGAATTGCCGTGGCAAGCTCGCGTCCATTCATGCCCGGCAATATGACGTCCGTGATCAGCAGCTCAACATGCTGCCCATTCTGAACAAGGGCAAGTGCGTCGTCCGGATGCGAAGTCTCCAGCACTGTATAGCCGTTATCCGCGAGCGTGCGTCGTAGCAGGGGGCGAATAGAATCGTTGTCTTCACAAAGCAAGATGTGACCCGTTCCGGTGAGCTGTAGTGGTTCAGCCGGGCCACTGCCAGGGTCGATGTCGGTAGCGGCAGAGTGCGTGTGCAGGGCGGGAAAATAGACGCGGAAAACCGTGCCCAGTGATGGCTGACTGTCCACTTCTATGTGACCGCCAGACTGCAGGACGATTCCGTGCACAGACGCAAGACCGAGGCCCGTACCTTGTCCGGCATTCTTGGTCGTAAAGAACGGATCAAATACTCTGGAGGCAACATCGGCCTCCATTCCGTTGCCATCATCGGTCACCGAGATCTCGATGTGTTGTCCCGTAGCCGGGCCAGTGTTGTGGTGGCCGGCGTGATCCACGCTGCGTGTTTCGATTACGATTTCTCCGCCATCGGGCATTGCATCGCGCGCATTGAGTACGAGGTTCATAACCACCTGCTCAAGCTGACCAGGATCCACGCGGGTATCGGGTAGTGCTTTTTCTGGTCGCCAGGTCAGGAGGACATTGTCGGGCAGAAGTTGGGTCAACATGGGGCGCAATCCCTCAATGACCCGATTTGGCGAAATCGTCTGCGGATGGAGCACCTGCTGACGGCTGAAAGCGAGCAGCTGACTGGTCAGGCTAGCGGCACGTTCGCCGCATTCAATGACGCCGGCAATCTGCTCGTTTAGATCGGGATTGCTCGTGCCCGCCTCGGTGCGGGCCTGGTCGGCATGACCGAGGATCGCCGTTAGCACGTTATTAAAGTCATGCGCGATGCCGCCTGCGAGACGACCTACGGATTCAAGACGCATGGATCTCATCAGGCTGAGCTCCATCCGTTCCCGATCATGTTCGGCCTTCTTCCGATTCTCAATCTCGCTATGTAGCTGCTGAGCGTAACGCTCGATACTCCGCACCCGGAAAAGGTGTAACGCGAAAAGAAGTAATGCAATGGTCAACGCCACGGCGAATTTGAACCAGATCGTCTGGTAGACATGCGCCTCGACTGCAATCGGCAGCCTGACGCTGGTCCATTCCTCGTTGCCGGTGGCCGCTGCAACCTCGAACGTATATTCCCCGGGGGGCACCTTTGTGAAAAACGCTTCCCGACGTGATCCGGCAGGTACCCAGTCTTCGTTGTAGCCCAGCATACGGTAACGGAACTGCACCTGTTCGGGATGCCGTAGCC
>JABDKV010000165.1 GCA_013002045.1 Gammaproteobacteria bacterium | reverse complement strand
ACCTGCATGCTGACTGATTTCATCAGCTTGCCATCGAGATAGCTTTCAAACGTATCAGGTAAGCGCAGGTCGTCACGCTTGTCGTAGCCCGACCAGGTCCAGTACATCGGTACATCGCCAAGCAGTGGCATATCAATCACTGTTGCAGCACCGAGCAACATCTTGCTGCGACGATCGAAATACAATGTCAGTGTTTCATCGCTTGCGGTGACGAACGATACGGTCTCGACGTTACGACCGTTGAATCGTACCCAGCCCTCGTGCCGCAGCGTCGAGCGCCGATTGAGTGCTTCGGTCATCAGCAGTTGCGGCAGGTAGCGAGCGTAGCGTTGTGCAATGTCGGTGGCCGGTGGATTTGTCATCCAGCCACCACCACGATTGCGTTTGTCTATGAACAGCACCTGGCCATCCGCTTCATGGATCTCGCGCAGGTCCTGCACCGAGTGGGTGTAGTTGTGCCAGCGCAGGTCGTAGGCAACACGGTCGCCCTCGATCGTGATGCGTTCATGAATCGGTGTGGATTCGCTGGCGAGCGTGCGCCCCTGTAGTCGTGTGCCAAGGTCGAAGGTGCCATCGAGGGTGATCGTGATGCCCCCGCGCTCGGCGATGGCGTCGCCCACGCCATGCGCGGCAATACTGGCCTGCACCAGCTTGTAGGCGAGCTGGTAGTCGGTCAGGGCGTGCCGCTCGGCGGCAGTGGCCGCCAGGCAGAGGCAATATGACAAAATCGCGACAAAATGTTTCAAGTCTGTATCCCGGGCTTGCGATCCGTTTGAGATGCCCTATTATCGCGTGCTTCGTCGGCAAACTGGAAACGGAACCCCGACGCGACTCAATGATCTAATACAGACCGCCACAGAGCGGCCACTTACACCCCAGGGGAAATCGATGAACATCAAGATGATTTGCGCCGCAGCCGTCGCGGTCGCACTGACGGCCTGTGCGACCACGCCTGAGCCAACACGGGTTGCCGCCGCAACGCCGGCGACTGAAGCGGCGAAAGCCACTGCGGAAATGACGCAGGAAGAGAAAGTGGCCGCTTACAACGAGCAGCAGGCCGACAAGAAAGACAAGGTTATTTGCCGCACAGTCACACCGACCGGCTCGCATCGCAAGAAGACGATCTGCCGTACCGTCAAGGAAATTGACGAAGATCGGGATTCGGCGCAGGACGCCATGCGCCAGATGCAGAATCCGGGTACCCGGGTTTCAAACTGACAGCGGGCCGGTAGCAGTCTTCGCGGGCTGCTACCGGTTCAGTCTTCAGCGTCATCGCCATGACGCAGGCTGCGGGTCGCCGCCGCCAGCTTTTCTTTCGCCGCCAGCGCTTTGCCCTTGATGGTCTGGCCGTTGCACGCCATCAGCGCATCGAGCCGTCGCATAGCGCTCATCCAGTCGCGCTTGTACTTCTCGCTTCCGACCCCGTAGTCGATCTCGCTGACCTGGTCGTGGTCGATCGCGTACTCGAATAACTCGCGCGACAACACTGAGCCGATCGACATCGAGGTGTATTTCTCGTCGTAGGCGAGTTTGTAGATCAGCGTCCGCTCGCGGTCGTTGATCCAGATCTGGGCGGCAGCCGGCTCGCCATCGATACGCGCAATACCCACACGTGCGTTGCCCAGCTGGTCACACAGCCGGAACAGCGCCGGCATAAAGTCAGGGAACGGCTCGGCCTGCTTCCAGCTCGACTGGTAGACGGCTTCGTAAACGGCCAGTGACTCCGCCAGTGAGATTGCATCACGTGGGTAAATCGCCAGTTCGACCTCGTGTTCGCGGCGCAACTTGTTGCCCTTGCGTTTTATCGTATTGCGCAGTCGCGAACTCAGGCCGTTGTAGTAGTCGTCAAAACTGCGGCCATCGACTTCGAGATACCAGTTTTCGTGTTGCTGGTACGGAAAAACATGAAAACCCTGCTCGTCGATTAACGCCGCCAGCCGTTCGTAGACCGGGCCCTCAACACGCATGGTCCGCAGATCGACGGTGTCCCAGCGTTCCTCACCGAGTCTCGCAACGATGGCGGCGAGTCCGGCATCGGCATTTTCGCCGGCCATAAGGGGTGCGTACTCCATCGTGTAATAGTTGGTCAGGCTAATCAGCTTGCCCTTGTCGGTGGTGGCGCAATACAGCCCACATTGCACACCGCTGTCGTCGTGCGCGACATAGACCCGCGGCCGGGTGACATCGTCGATACCGTGACAGGCAAGACAGTCGAACCACTCGTGGCTATAGAAGAACGGCACGCCGTTGCGATATGAAAAGGCATCCGTCGCGGACTGTGGCAGGTCCCCGACCTGTTCGTAGATGTCTACTTGCATGGGTCGATCCGGTTATGGGAACAGTTCACGTAGCGCGCTCGCCAGTTGCAGGTAATCGTCGCTGTTGTTGTAGAGCTGGGCCGAGATTCGTATCAGTCGCTTTGGGTGAGCCGGCCACGGCACGATCGGTACTTCGATATGCCACTTCTGCAGCAATGTGTCCTGCAACGGGTCGCCGTACAGATCCGACATCGATTGCGCCGCGTCAGCGGGCGCGTCGGGTATCGGCAACGCCGCCAGCGAGCCGATCATCGTGTCGGGGCAGGGCGGTTCTGTACCCAGCGCATCGCACAGTACACGGCGCCCGCCGAGCGCCTTGTCACGATTGGCGGCACGAGTCGCTGGCCAGCCGCCAGGCAACATGTCTTCCATTACTGTCAATGCACGACTTACGCACAGTGCCGGTGTGGTATCCCAGGTGCCGGGCCAGTCGAATTCGATCAGGAACTTCGACCGGTCGGTGCGACGGGTCCTGGCCCCGTGACTGATCGTGACGGGTCGGATTTGCTGCTGTAGTTCCCGGCGCACATAGAGAAAGCCGCAGCCTTTCGGTGCGCATATCCACTTGTGACAGTTGCCGCTGTAATAGTCGGGGTCGAGACGACTGATACTGAGGTCGATCATGCCCGGTGCATGCGCGCCGTCAATCAAGGTGGCAACGCCACGCGCTTTAAGCAATGGCACCAGGTCTTCCAGTGGCATCACCAGTCCGGTCTGGCTGGTGACATGGTCGAGCAGTGCCAGCCGGGTGCGTGAGGACACGCGCGACATGATGGCATCGGTGACGACAGCCGGGCCCACAATCGGGAACGGTATATCGACTACGACGACCCTGGCGCCATCGCGTTCTGCAACAAAGTCGAGCGTGTTGCGACAGGCACCGTACTCGTGATTGGTGACGATAAGCTCGTCGCCCGGTGCGAAACGCATCGAGCGCAATACCGCATTGATCCCGGTGGTCGCATTCGGCACCCAGGCGACATCGAGCGGATCGGCATCGAGGAAGGCGGCGAGCACAGTGCGCGAGCTATCGAGCATGGTTTCGAAGTCACGTACATAGAACTGCACCGGTTGTCGTTCGATGCGGTCCTGCAGCTCGCGCTGGTATTCGAGCACGGCGGTCGGGCACGCGCCGAACGAGCCGTGATTGAGGAAGATCGTATCGGGGTCCAGACCCCAGTGCCGACTTAGCTCCATCGCGCGATTATAGAGGTGTTGTCATGCCAGCGATGGGCAATTTGACGGACACGGGCTATTTTGTCGCGGCAAAAGCCTGTTCGACGTCACGTTCGTGCAACCCGAATTGTGCCAGCGAGTAGCGGTGTCGCCCGTACTTGTCCTGCTGATTCTCATCCAGGAAAGCCTGCATCCGCTGCGCCAGTTCGTTGTTCCAGTGCCAGCCCAGTTGCTCGTACAGGCTGGCGACGGCAGCAATCGGGTCGGCGATCAGTGTTTGATAATGCAGGTCAAGCACCGTCGATGTCGTGGTTTTGCGAAATTGCTCGGCAGCTTTTTTGCCATCTGCCCACCAGTGCATCCATTCGCGCGCAACAGCTTCATTGTCGACGCAATCGGAGAAGGCATTGCGCAGGACCACACCGTGACTGGCAATGGATGCAACGACCTGCGCCGGATCGCGATCGGTAAATACGAAGCGTGCTTCGGGGTAGGTCGCAACGATAGCGGGCAGTGCATGGATATGAGCGGGCGCCTTGAATACCCATTGTGAGGCCTGGCGATACCGTTGCAGGTGTTGCACAAAGGTCCGGTGCAAACGGAAAGCGTCGAGGTGATCGGAACGATCGAGCCAGCCCTGGTAGCCAGGCACATTAAATGTTGTGTGAAACTCGACACTGGCAAAAGCATGAGCAGTTATCGCTATGCATTCCTGCGGCAGCAATGCACCGATTGGATGAATAGTACGAAAGGCCGGCGCCAGCCTGTGAACCCAGGCCAGCATCTGCTCAGTTTTCCTGATGTGCCTCTTATCCCCCGTAGGAGCGGCTTCAGCCGCGATTCCCCCAACCTGCGGCCTGGCAACATTCGTGGCGTTGGGATCGCGGCTGAAGCC
>JABDKV010000120.1 GCA_013002045.1 Gammaproteobacteria bacterium | reverse complement strand
CTGCCGCGATTTCGTCGACATACGACGCCGCCTTGCGGTAAGCATCATCGGTACTGATTCCTTCGCGTGCCGCATGGCGTTCTATCGCCCGGCGTACACCCGGAGAACGCAGGATTCGTCCGCGCAGTGTGCGCCGGTGTGACAGGTCGGGACCGATTGCTGCCACACGGATACGTCGCATGTGCACGCGGATGACCCGCGCCAGCTTGCGTGGAATTAACTCCGGATCGGTACCATCACGGACCGATTCCGTGACAAATTCGCGCAACGACACCGGTGTACTGAACTGCACGAATGTGTGGCGACCGTGCACCAATATGATAAACAGCTTGCGCAGGCGACCCGCGGGAGCCCAGCTCTCAGAGAACAACAGCTTGAGCGGCGACTTTTCCTTGGCTGGCGAGCGTCCCCAGAAAACCGTGACCGGCACCACCTGCACATCGAGTTCGTTGTCGGCAACTACCCGTTCCACCAAGCGCGCCAGCCGTGGCGACTGCACTGGCTCGGCTCGTCGTCGCAGCCAGCCACGCAAGCGGCGCACAAATATCAGCGCGCGTTTCTCACTCGGCAGCCCCTCGGGTGAGACTTCCGGCCGCGGCAGGTCGAGACGTTTGCATACGCCGTCCACGACCAGCCGTGACGACAATGCATTGTTGGCAAACACGTAGACGACAGGCACATCGGACGAGATCGGTGGTTCCTCGGGCAACACCCGCGCCCGCACCCACAGGAACATAAGCCGTCGCGCCAGCCCACGTCCAAGTGGGGCCAGACCCAGCCATTCCGACCATAATGTTTCGCTTTGCTGCACAGTGCCCCCACACGACTAGCAGCAAGATTGTACCTGACCCTACTGGCGAGATTGCTACAATCGCCGCGATCGAAGTCGAGGAGACACCATGGAATTCATTGCCGACGTAGGTGGCACCAATACGCGCTGCGCGCTGGTCAACGCTGACGGCTCACCTCACGATATCGAGGTTTACGCCAACAGTGACTTCCCCAGCCTGACAGCTGCGCTGACCGGCTACCTCGCCAGTCGCAACGCAAATCCGCGCGATGCTGCGGTTGCGGTTGCAGCTCCGATTACCGGTGACAGCGTGCGACTGACCAATCGCCAGTGGCACTTCTCTATCGAAGAGTTGCGCCAGGACCTGGGTCTTGATCGGCTGGAAGTCATTAACGACTTCAGCGCAGTCGCACTGTCGTTGCCACACCTGCAGTCATCCGACTATGTCCAGGTTGGCGATGCACAGGGCTTGCGTGGTCACGCTCTGGCCGTACTTGGGCCCGGGACCGGTCTCGGGGTGTCAGGACTGATTCCGGGACCCGGGGGCTACGCTACGCTGGCCGGAGAGGGCGGCCACGCTACACTGGCAACTGCAACGCCACGCGAAATGCAGGTAAAGGCGGCTATCACGACGCAGTTCGGCCATTGTTCTGCCGAGCGCGTAATTTCCGGCCCCGGCCTGGTCCTGCTCTACAACACATTACGGGAGTTAGCCGGCGCGACTGCTGCCGACCTGGAACCACACGATGTAACGCAACGAGCCGATGACGGCGAGCCGTTTGCAATCGAAACGCTGGACGTATTCTTTGGTTTGCTCGGATCATTTGCCGGCAATGTTGCGTTGACGCTTGGTGCAACCGGTGGTGTTTATATCGCCGGAGGTGTCGCCGCTATCCTTATCGAAAAATTGCAGGACTCAGTATTTCGCGAACGTTTCGAGGCCAAGGGTCGTTACAGAGGTTATCTGAAAGCGATACCTACACGTGTTATCACTCACCCCACTCCTGCGTTAATCGGTCTCGCCGCTGTGGTCTGACAGGAATTGCTGGTAGAGCCGCCCCATGTCACGCGGACGCTCGTTCACGATAGCGTGACCGGCCGCTTCAATCAGATCTACTTCGATATCCTTAACGAGCGCACTGAATACCTGCGAACTCGAAACGTCGAGTACTTTGTCCTCGCGACCCCAGACGAGCATCACGGGAACGTCAATCTGCGGCAGCACGTCATTGAGCGTCGGATGCTCTGGCCACAAATCGTTCCAGATTTTCTGGTGAAAGTCGGCGCGCTCTACGGCGTAGTCGCGTATCGCGCTACCAACGGGCCAGATCATCGGTGGCGGCTTATGAAACACGATTTCCATCAATTCATCGAAATCGCTCTCGGCATGCGCTATGAGCGGGTTCTCGCCACGCTCGAGAGCAACCTGGAACTCACTGGGGTTTGGCGGATAAACACCGGCGGGCGCATATAAAGCCAGCGACTCGACCCTGTCCGGCTGCGACACCGTATACAGCGTCGCAATCATGCCGCCCAGCGATGTACCAACCATGTGCACCGGTCCGTCAGTGAGCTGTGAGATCGCAGCTTCGAGCGTAGCGACAATCGCTGGAATGTCGTAGTGAAATGCCGGATCACGAAACGAGTCGCCGTGCCCTGGCAAATCGATTGCATAGACAGCGTAGTCGCGTGGTATGTCGCCGAGGAATCGCAGCCAGACGTCTTTTTCCGAGGCGAACCCGTGAATCAGGACCACCGTGGGGCCATCGCCCGGACGGTGCAGGTATGCCATGTCCCGCCCGTCGACCGAAACTGTCCCCTGCTCGAGGCCAGCGAATGCCCGCATGGCCGATCGACCGGCTTCGAAAAGCGCATTGTCGGCCGTCTCACAACCAATCAGCAGCCCTGCAATGGCGAGGACGGCCACGACTGCGCCAGCCAGTTTATTGCGGTGGATCTTCACGCTCCTTCAGTTTCTCATCGATTTCGTCGGCCCGTTGTTGTAACTGACCCTCAACGGCACGTGCGCGTTCCATTGTCTCGAGCTTTTCATCGAAGACCGTCTCCTCCGGTGGTGGCCGGTCACAGGCGGCCAGCGCCAGTACGGTCGCTATCAGAAGGTATCTGTTCATTTCCCACCTCGCAGGTGACTACGGATATCTTCGCGTGCCTGGGACAATATCGAATCACGGTCGATCGAGTCGAGTATACGTTGCACCACTAACTTCGGGCCGCCTTCACCCCATGACTTGCCCTGCACCAGGTATTCCTCCGCCACTTTGCCGACCACGAAGGTGGCGTAATAGGCCACCGCGCCCTGGGCTCCGGCCGTGACGACGGTCGACACACCGGCGGTGCCAATCTTGAGGGCAGACGAAACGAAGTGCACAGCCCAAACGGTACCCATCAATGCGGCCAGTTGGGTCACGATGGCGCTGGCAAGTGAACTGGCTTCACCACGCCCCAGTGGCAGGTCGTAGAGTCTGGACAGGTGCCAGATCATGGCGCCATCGATCACTGCAGCGGCGAACAGATCGGCAACCGGCACCGGGTTGAAAGCCACTGCCACGCCCTTGGTCACGGAGTAAGTTCGTATCAGCTTATCCCCGAGCACTTTGCGGGTCTCGAGGATGCGCGCGGCCACCTTGTCACTGAGATCGCCGGCAAACAGGCTCGCATTGAGTGCCGCCAGCGTCTGGCCTTCGGCCTCGAGGATTTCCCAGATGCGTTCCTTGACGCTGGCTATCTCAGCCGGCGGCTGTTGCTGCGAACGCTCTTCGTTACCGTCCTGAGCCACGCGCACATAAACTACTTCTGCGGGATTGGCGGCGGCGGCGACAATGTTGCGTGGCGCCACCAGCCCGTGACTGCGTTCCACCAATGTCTCGTGCAGTAACCCGATCTCGTCGCTGTTGTAACGATCGGTCTTGTTCAGCACCAGCAGAATTGGCCTGTTTTGTTGCTTAAGCGTACGCAAGGCATCGAGCTCGGTTTCCGTCAGGTCGCCATCGACAACGAAGATCACCATGTCGACCCGTGCCGCGACCTCGCGCGCCAGTTGCTCTCGCGCCTGGCCGTCAATCTCATTGATGCCGGGTGTGTCGATCAGGTAGACACCGTGACTCTCGTAAGAGGTCCACGCACTCGACTCAGACACACGGGTCTCGCCATGCAGGGCGCTGACCGCAAAACGTTTCTCGCCAAGTAACGCGTTGAGCATCGAAGACTTGCCGACACCGACACGACCGAAGGCGGCGATATGAATATGGCCATGCTCGAGCTTGTCCAGCATGCGTTCGACCTGGGCATAGTCATCGGCCAGCGCTTCGCGTACAGCCGCCGGCACGCGACTGTCATCGAGGATATCCCGCAGGCTGTCGCGCGCCTGCGACAGGTGCCCGTCACCTGCGCTCGTCGCCGGCGGGTCAGTCTCGCTCGCGACTTGCGTCCAGGGCAAGCTTTGCCACATGGAGCGTACGTTTTTCCAGATTTTCACTGAGTAATTTCCTGAATTGCGACGCCGCGGGTGCCGGCCGCAGGCGCCCATTCTCGCGCAATGACAATGACAATGCCTTGCCGAGCGTATCGAAGATCAAACCATAGGCGACTGCATGCATGAGCCCGCCAGCCACCGTTCCGGCGCCGGGAAATGCCTTTAGTGCATTACCACCGATCGCGAGCATAAGTGGCATTGCCTTGCCAATGTGCCTGTGGCTCAGCTTCAGGAACTGCTGCACGTCGATATCGCGCGGGCTGACACCGTATAGCTCACACAGCTCACGGACGAAATTGGCACCGAGATAGCCCTGGATCAGGATGTCGGTACCCGGGGCCACCGCTGCCAGCGCTCCTACTATGGCTTTGCGGGTATAGCTGGTGACCAGTTCCTGCGAGCGCCGTTGCCGATGCTCGTCCTGCACCGTGTCGAGTTTCTGCCTGGCCAGCACGAAGACGCTGGCATCGCGCATTTCCTCGAGCAGCACAGGGTCGCGATCCATGACCTGCTGCAAGGCAGAGCGCAACTCAGCCACCTCCGCCGGTCCTTCTTCAAACACCTGTTCCTCACGACCGCTAGGCAGCAAGCGAATAATTTTTTCCCGCGGCGCGGCGCTGATACCCACCAGCGTGATTTCATGCCCGCTTTGTAATTCACCAAGACGGGTAGCCAGGCTTGCTTCCAGTTGCGCGCGTTGTTCTTCGCTAAACTGGTCACGCTTGTTGAGCGCCACAATCATAGGTTTATCGAATTGCGTTAACGCTGACAACGCGCTGAACTCGTCGCGAGTAAGATCGTTGTCGCAGACAAATATCACCGCGTGTGCCCGCATCGCTTCATCGCTGGCAATCTGATCGAGGCTGCGGCCCGCCTCGTTCAAACCGGGGACATCTGTCAGGATCAGCCGATCCCCGGCTGGAGACACCCAGGCGTAGTCAGTCAACTTACGTGTCGAACCACCACGCACACTGATGTCATCGATCGCATCATCCGGCACCAGTGCGCGAATAACGGCGGTCTTGCCGGTACTGATTTCACCGAACAACGCTACCCGGAATTCGCCATTTTCACGCCTTGAATCGAGCAGGGCCAGTTCCCGTCGTGCCGCGTCGACATCGAGGCCCTGCGCTTCGGCCTCTTCCAGTCGAGCGCGTAAAGTAGCTTCATCGATGACTTCGCCGGTCTTGCTGCTGGCCGGTGACCAGAACAACAGGCGCAAAAGCGCCCAACCCGTTGCCAGGCTCAGCGTCGCGACGACCAACAGGATGATCGCGCTCAGCCAGGTCGGTGCCGTCTGCAGACGATCCCACAGGTCGAGTAGCGAATCGCTGACCAGGACGATCGCCAGCAGCAGCAATAACAGGCCAATTACGATGGCCAGTGCCAGTGCTATACGTAGCGGTCGATCCAGTGTCATCGCAGCTTAGTGCTTGCGGCCGGTAAACTGGTCCATGCTGCGGGAAACGCCGAAGAAATCCATGAACCAGTCGGATAACGGTACTGGCAGCAGTCTCATCAGGTAAGTGGTGTAGACGAAACGCGGCATGATCAGGCGGGCCCGGTTGCTGCGGATCGCCCGCAGGATGCGTGTAACTGCCTCGTCGGGGTCAAGTATTGGAAGTAACCACGGGAAGCGGGTTGTAACACCCGCGAACATGCCGGTGTCGATGTAGAACGGGCAAACTACAGTCGTTCTTACTGCGCTCTCACGTCGCTTTAGTTCAACGCGCAACGAATCGTCGAACCCGACTGCCGCGAATTTGCTCGAGCAATAGTCAACCAGCTTGGCCGTGCCGGCTATACCCCCTGCCGAGGCAACGGTCACAATGTGCCCACGGTCACGTTCCAGCATTGCCGGCAGGAAGGCCCGTGTCGTCCAGAACAATGCCAGCGCATTGACATCGAAGGTCAGCTCGATTTGCTCGTCGGATATATCGAGCAGGTTGTTGCCCGAAACGATACCCGCGTTGTTTATCAGGATATCGACCTCTCCCAGCGCCTCGAGTGTCGTTGCAGCAGCTGCGGCTATGGCTTCGCGACTGGCCAGGTTGCACTGTACGGCGACGGTCTGGACACCACGCGGCGCCAGCTCGCCTACCAGTCGATCGAGCCCGGCCTGGTCGATATCCCATAACGCCAGCCGGCCACCGGCATCGGCTATTCGTAGCGCCAGCAGGCGCCCCATTCCACTCGCTGCGCCGGTAATGACGACACCGCGTCCACTAAAATCAGTCATTTAAACCTCACTGTTGCCCCACCGCCGGCTGCTGGCTCGCTGGCCGGTCTTCAGATGATACTTCTTTAACGGCGCCTGCGGCGCCCATATTCCGTCTATCGCCGGCACGGTTTAGACTGCGCGATTGACCCCGGCCTCAAGTCCAGCTGACATGCCGCTTGCGCGCGACAACCCAGTACTCATCATAGGCGCCGGTCGCTCCGGTACCAACCTGCTGGCGCAAGCGCTGGCGCAGGATCCATTGTTCTGTAACGTCGATGAAAACCGCTACGTCTGGAATTATGGGCAGCGCTCGCTGAAATACGATGTACGTACGGCATCAGAGGCACACGGTCAGACTGCGAATTACATTCGCAATTACTTTCACAGTGTCGCCAGACGCGAACAAAGTGTCGTCGTCGACAAGACGCCAAGTAACGTATTCCGCGTCCCCTTCGTTCACGCCCTGTTCCCGCAGGCGAAGATCATTCACATCATACGAGACGGTCGCGACAACGTGCTGTCGCGCCAGTATGAACGTGTCGGTGGCCGCAAGGCCCACGCGCATCTCCAGCAGGCGCGCGGCCTTCGCTTCCGGGCTGCGCTGATCAAAAAACGCATGGGAGAATTTCTGACGCTCTTTCGTGGCGGCAATATTCCGCCCGGGCGTCTGCCGGTCGTTGTCCGTGATAAGGCCGGCGACTTCATGCGCGCAGTCTTTACTGCAAGCGCGGTGCACTATGGAGAACGCGCGCCGGGTATGCATGACTATGTTCGTGCCTACGGAGGTCTGCAGGCGAGTGCTTGGCAATGGAGTCAATGCGTGATGCACGGAGCCTGTGCCGGCAGATTATTGCCGTCGTCTATTTATCTCGAGATTCGCTATGAGGACATGCTGCACGACCCCGGGGGCACATGGCATCAACTGGCAGCTCACCTGGGAATCGATACCGCGAGTCCGATCGGCAACTACCTGGTCGACCAGGTCCGCCCCGACAACACCGGCAAGTGGCGGACAAGACTGTCCCATGAGGAGCTGCGGGCGCTGCAACCGCACATGCGCCCGGCACTGGAATTCCTTGGATACCAGTGGGAATAACGTCGTTTCAACCCATTACTGGATGGCACCAGGCAGCGGCACCGGTCGATCCAGGCCCAGTGCAGCCCGCTCAATCGCCCAGACCCGATCGTGCCCCCATGCCACGCTAACCGGGTTTTGATCGAAACCACGCAGGCACATAACGGGAACGCCCCACAGACCAAGCACCGATAACTTCGCTGCACTCGCTTCAGCCGCTGCACGCCAACGCATCGACGTGATCGCCTGGTCTACAGATTGGGCGTCTATTTCTGCCTGTGCCGCGATTCTCCTCAGTACCGGAATCCGGTTAACCGCCATGCCTTCCGCCCAGATGGCGCGCATAGCAGCAAGCATGAACTCGCGGCCACGGCCGGCGGACTGGGCGGCATGGACAACGGCGAGACAGTGCTCCACGCCCTTCCCCAGCGGATCATGCCGCGGAGCGAAGTCGATCTGTTGCTCGCGTGCACACCGTGCCGCATCCCGCAATATGTAACGTATCTTGCTCATCGCGACCGGAATGCCACGCTGCGCCAATGGCAGTAGCGGGTGCAACTCCAGGTCCAGGCCAAGTCGATCGGCCAGATCGATAACTCTGCTGGTAGCCAGGTATGAATACGGACTGCGAAACGAAAAATAGAATTCAAGAGATTGCCGTTGCGGCGTCCCGGCGCGCTGACGGCGGATGGGCTCGAAACGCGCTGTGATCGCGCTATCGCGTTCCCCGGCCAGGCGCTGTTCGAGAAACGCCAGCCTGTCGACGCCCCAATACCATTCTCCCGCATGCCAGGTCATCGCACTGAGATAGTGACCGCGCCGTTGCAACTCGCGCAGGTTTGCTGCCTGCCTTGTTTGCGCTGCGGGCTCATCGACAGCGCCAAGCTCGCTGGCCAGTTGCGACAATGCCTGTTCGCCCCCGCACCATGCTGCAGTTGTCGCAGCCAGTGCCGTGTCAATCGTCGGCCGCGCAAGAATGATGCGACTTGCCAGGCGCTGCAACACTTCGTCGGGAGGACTGCCGGAGCGAGTAAACCGTAAAGTCCAGGCGTCAGCCAGGCGCTGGCAATCGTAGGCGGCATAAGCGTCATAGCGATCCGGATCGTGTACCGCATGCACCGGCATAGCGGACAGCATGCGCACCTCCACTTCGAGATCGTAGGCGCGGGCCATTTCTGCCAGCAACTGTGCAGCCAGCCACGACCAGGCATCACCGACACGATGAAAGAACAGCACACGTCGGCTGTCGCGATACCGCAGGCCCTGTAACGACCGACGCAACGCCGTCGCCCGAACATCCGTTTGCCATCGCATATACAGCGGTTTACCGAAATTACGCATCCGGATACCACAGCAAGGCGTCCAGGCTTTGCTTCCAGCCAAAACGGTCGAGGTCTACTTTGCCGCGAATGACATCGACACCCTCGGCCGAGAGGCGGTCAACCTGGCGTTGCCAGGCATCGCTATCCGGTGGGAATGCCACATTTCCTCCCGCGCGCAACACGCGGTGCCAGGGCACGTCGCTGTCTACTGGCAATTCGCGCAATGCCCGACCGACCCGCCGTGCCGCCTTCCCCAGACCTGCGAGGTCGGCGACCTGGCCGTAGGTGCAGACAGATCCAGACGGGATTTTCTGCACGGTGCGCCAGACCAGGCGATTGACACGCGCAGGATCTTTGCCTGCTACTTTCGTCACAGGCAGATGGTATCAAGAAAGACGACTATGCGGGGATCAGGCTACAGCTACAGCTTCGCGAACCGGTCGTTCGAGTTGTAGCGCTGCGGACAGCAGTGGCACCGCATCGGCAGGCCTGCCCTGCATCATGCGAATACGTCCAAGTCGGCGCAACACACTGGCATGCGGTGGGTGCAGGTTCAGGTAACGCTCAAGTATCGAGGCGGCCGCAACATAATGCTCCTTCTCCATCAGGTGGTCGGAGCTAAAAATGGCCAGGGCGAAGGCGCGTTGCGGATTGCGTTTTTTCATGGGTATCGAGCATACGCATTCACGTTAACCATTACCAAGAGGGCCGTCACAGAACATTCCGGCGGCGCTCTACATAACAGTCAAAAAAATACACCCTGGGCTGCAAAAACTGAGAACAAACACACTGCATTTGCAAGTCAGCAATGACAGTATCGTCAAACGTTGCAAACAAGTCATAGCTGATTATGAAAAACAGTCAGCCACGGCACTGGTTTTGAGGATGCTCGAGCAAGTACTCCAGATTCAGTCATACACTTTCGATAGCGATGCCATGTCAATGTTTGGCACGGCCGCTTTGATCCTGTTCATGTCAGCAATCACGCTCACGCATGAACGGGCATCACGGGTAGCAACGCCCTTGTTCCTGCTGGCGCTGTCGACTTCGGTCTGGCTTAGCAGCTTCGGCATCATGTATTGCGCCAACAGCGCGACCGTGGCCACCTGGTGGGCCAAGGTGGCTCATGCCGGAATCGTCTTCATTCCCACAAGCGCGTTGTTCTTTGCGGCCCGCGTAGTACGTGGCGAGTCCTACCGCAACCTCGGGCGCGCCTTGTCTTTCTCAGTCCTCGTTTCAGCGATGTACCTGGTCCTGCTGTTCACATCCAGCGATTTTGTCCTCGGTGTTGAGCAGCGCTGGTGGGGGCCCTACCCACGCTATGGCGCAATTGGTAGCACTTTTGTTGTATTCCTGGCGTTACTGGTCGGAACCTGCGTGTTGCTGTTCTGGTCTTGCTACCGACGCTCACCTGTCATTACCGCGATGCACAGGCGGTCGAAACTGTTCTTTTTTGCCTCTGTGGTCGGGTCAGTCAGTATCGTCGATTTCCTGCCTATGTATGGCTTCGACATTTATCCTATCGGCCGCGTCACCATGCTGTGCCTGTTCGCTATCACGACTTATGTGACCTGGCGCTACCGCCTGGTTGATCTTACTCCATCATTTGTCGGTCAACAGATTACTGAGACTATGACAGACGCATTGATCGTCATGGATCGCGACGGGGTCGTGCAACTGATCAACAGCGAAACGAATCGCCTGCTAGGCGCGCAGGAAAGTGAGCTTATGGGTCAATCCATAACGGAACTGTTTGACGGGCTTTTGTCTGTCCACCTGCAACGACTTGCCGGGGGCGAAGCCGTACGCGATGTCGAGCATGTCCTGAAAATGGGTTGTGGCAAGCCTGTCACGATTAGCCTCAATGCCAGTGTCATGCGGGATCGCTATCGCAACCCTGTTGCATTCGTTTATAACCTGCGGGATATCTCGCATCGCAAGCAGGCCGAAGATCGAATCCGACAGCTGGCATACCATGACGATCTGACCGACTTGCCTAATCGCGTCCAGTTCAATGAGCAGCTCGAGATCTGCCTGCAGGTTGCTGCTGCCGAGGGACGTCCCGTGACTACGCTATTCCTGGACCTCGATCGCTTCAAACGCATCAACGATACGCTGGGTCACAGCGCCGGTGACGAGTTGCTGCGCCAGGTGGCGGAAAGACTACGCCGCTGTATTCGCGAATCTGACCTGCTGGGCAGCTCGCATCCTTCGGGGGCATCCAGTTTCGTGGCCCGACTCGGTGGTGACGAATTCATAATTTGCCTGTTCGATGTGAATGACGACGAAGCTGTCGCGGCAGTATCGAAAAGGATGCTGAAGTCGCTGGCCGAGCCGTTCCAGCTCGACCAGCACGAAGTATTCGTGAGCGGCAGTATTGGTATCAGCCGCTATCCGCAGGACGGTGCTGATGTGCAGTCGCTGCTAAAAAACGCGGACACAGCGATGTACCACGCGAAAGAGAGCGGTCGTGACAATTTCCAGTACTACGACACCTCCATGAATGCGACGGCCATGGAACGTCTTGCTCTCGAAGCCGATCTGCGCAAAGCCCTGGAGCGCAACGAGTTATCTCTCGTCTACCAGCCGCAGATAGACCAGGAAAACGAACGCATAATCGGCGCTGAAGCCCTGTTGCGCTGGAAACATCCGGTGCGCGGCAATGTCTCGCCAGGCGACTTTATCCCGTTAGCCGAAGAAACCGGACTCATCGCACCGATTGGCGCGTGGGTATTGCAACAGGCCTGCAAGCAAACAGCCGAGTGGCGTGAACAGGGGCTGGGTGAGTTGACCATCGCCGTCAACTTATCAGAACGACAGTTTCGGCGTGACAACCTGCTCAAGGTTGTTGCCAAGGCGCTACAGGACTCCGGACTGCCTGCCAGCAACCTCGATATCGAATTGACCGAGTCGATGCTGATGCGCAAGGCGTCCAGTGCGATCGAAACGCTCAAGTCGCTCAAGATGATGGGTGTCAAGATCTCGGTAGACGACTTCGGCACCGGGTATTCGTCGCTCAGTTACCTCAAGCGTTTCCCGATCGATGTGCTCAAGGTTGATGAGTCGTTTATCCGCGATGTCGCTAGCAGCACCGACGACGCAGCCATCACCAACGCTATTATCGCGATGGCCCGGTCACTGAATATCGATGTTATTGCCGAGGGCGTCGAGACACCGGCGCAACGCGATTTCCTGATCGAGCACGGCTGCACGAAAATGCAGGGCTATATGTTTGGTCGGCCGATGTCGGCAGATCATTTTGGCTCCCTGCTGCGCAAAGGCCCCCACACCGAAACTATCAGGCAGCTCGAGACCAGCGAGACCGGCACCGTCCTGAGTTTTTCACGCTCGTAGAGACTACCAGTGTATCCCGCGGGTGAACTGCGCCAACGCGATTTGCTCGGCTGAAGGACTCGATGACTTGCTCTTGTCGGCAGCCGCCGCCGAATCCGGAAATAACCGGAATGCCTCGTTCATGCCAAGTTCGGTAATTCTCGGTGCCAGCAGGTGCGCAATCTCTGCAAATATACCCAGCCGGGTCGCAACACGTTTCGGCCGGTGTACGATTGCATCAGCAATCATTTCCGCTGCCTCGTCAGGACTGATCGTCGGCACGTTGTCGTAGAGCTTGGTCGGCGCGATCATCGGTGTTCGCACCAGCGGCATATTAATGGTGGTGAAGTGAATATTCCGGTGCGAAAATTCTGCCGCCGCACATCGCGTGAAAGCATCGAGTGCAGCCTTCGATGCAACATAGGCCGAAAACCGCGGCGCATTACTCAGCACACCAATCGATGAAATATTGATCACGTGTCCGCGCTTGCGTTCCATCATCCCTGGCAGCACACCCAGCGTGAGGCGCAGGGCGCCAAAATAATTCAGCTGCATAGTGCGTTCGAAATCGTGGAAGCGATCGAAGGAGTTCTCGATACCACGGCGAATCGAACGACCGGCATTGTTGATCAGGACATCGACCGGTCCGTGGTCGGCGATCACCTGGTTAGCCATCGCATCGATTGCGTCGAGGTCATTCAAATCAGTTGGGTAGCAAAACGCCTGGCCGCCGAGCTCCTTGATCTCTGCGGCGGTTTCCTCGAGCTTCTCGAGCGTACGTGCAACCAGCACGACCCGCGCACCGGCTTCACCAATCTTCAACGCAGCTGCTTTGCCGATCCCCGATGATGCGCCGGTGATGACGACCAGCTTGCCATGTATGCGACCGCTGAGACTACGATCGATGTGCAGATCAGGATCGAGATGACGCTCCCAGTAATCCCACAGGCGCCACGCATAATCGCGCAGCCGGGGGACCTCGATACCCGTACCTTGCAACGCCTTCTCAGTTTCCCTTGCATCGAACCGGGTCGGGTAATTGATGAAACTGAACATGTGTGGCGGCACCTGCAAAGACTCCAGCACCGAGTCACGCACCCGCTGCACCGGTCGCATCGCCGCCAGCCCCTTCCACACATACGATGGCACGAAACCGAGCATGCGCGCGTTAACACGCAAGGCCATTTCCGGCGCATGCGCGGCAGCGGCAAAAGTATTGAGCACCTCGCCGATACGGCGCGCTCGCGGATCCGTCAGGTGAAAACACTTGCCGTCGAGACCGGGCTCATGCGCGATATGGTCGAGCGCCGCAACAACGTAATCAACGGGCACGATGTTGATGCGCCCCCCCTCTACACCTACGGTCGGCATCCAGCGCGGCAGCATACGCCGTGTTTTCTGGATTGCCTTGAAAAAGTGATAGGGCCCGTCGATCTTGTCCATTTCGCCGGTCCTGGAATCGCCGACGACGATGCCCGGGCGATAGACACGCCACGGAACGCTGCATTCTTCGCGCACGATGCCTTCAGCATTGTGCTTGGTCCGGAAATAGGGATCATCCAGACCCGTCGCCTCTTCGAACATGTCCTCGCGAAACACACCGTCGTAGAGACCGGCAGCGGCAATTGAGCTGACATGGTGGAACAGGCCGGCATTAATCGTCGCTGCTAACTCGACGGTATTGCGTGTGCCTTCCTCGTTGACCAGGCGCTGGGTCTCGGCGTCGGCGCCCAGACTGTAAAGACCGGCCAGGTGGAAAACGTGATCGATCTTGCCGGTTAATGCGGCTAAGGTTTCGTCGTCCAGTCCCAGGCGCGGCAACACGATGTCGCCCGCCACCGGGTGCAGTCGATCCAGGTGTTGACTCCAGCCCTCCAGCAAAGGGGCGATGTTGGCTGTACTGTCATCCCTGACCAGCATCCATACATGTCCTCCGCGCTCCAGCAGGCTGGTGACGAGACGACGACCGATAAACCCGGTTCCACCGGTTACGAAATAATTCATATGCTGGCCTTCATTCTGAGGGCACCAGACTACTGGGTCCGGGGCTGCTGAAAAAATAAGTCTTCATTATATTCAGGTCGACGAAATTAGTGGCGCCATCGCCATCGAAATCGGTATCGAGGTCGCCACTGGCGAAGAATGCCGCCTTTAGCAACACCAAATCGGCGAAATCGATATTGCCGTCGTTGTTTAGATCGGGATCGCAGCGATTGCCAAAACCATCGGCATCGGTATCGCGCTGTTCGGCATTAGCAACCAGCGTGCAATTATCGATCGTATCATCGCTGCCATCGCCATCGGTGTCGAGAAACTGAGGTGTCGGTGTAGTGCAGATCTCGAGGCCCCACGCATCGAGTGACCCACCATCTGCGGCGAAATTGTCTGTTACCAGCAAGTTCCAGTCACCCTGCACCGGCACCCCGGAAAACGCCGCCAGCGGATTAGCCGGCTGATAAGTCCCACCATCGGTCGGTGGGCAAGGCAACGCTCCTGGCGCCGCATCATCGTCGAAATTGATATCGAGGTTATCCTCGTTGTTACATGACTGTGCCATGATCAACACAGTGGGCCGCTCCGGGTGACGCTGCGCTGATGCGTGCGCAATCACCGGCCCCTCGAGACGAATGTCGATATCGCTGATCCAGGTATGGGTAGCCTGCAGACCGACAACGTTGACGTCGGTAATGATGCCACCACCGGCCGTCTGGAGATTCGAGATAACGGTACCAGTGCCCACTGGCGAAATCGCAATCGGGACATCGCTGCTGGGGAACAGCTCACAGCCCCCCGGCGCTGTGGTGAAGGACCTGGTGGCCGATAGTTGGCTGCCACAGGCATTGAAAGCGCGTACCCGCCAGTACAACCCGGTTGCTCCCGGCAACGGTACTACCGGCGCGTAGCTGTTCTGCTGCAATCCGGCCACCGATAAAACTACGTCGGTGAATGCAGGATCGGTCGCGATATCGAGATCGTAGTGAAAAGCGCCTGGCGTGGCGTTCCAGTAAAGCGTCTGCACTGCCGAGACACTCTTGGCGTTGGTTGCGGGCAGCAGCAATTGCGGCGTTGCGGGCAGCTGTTGCGATAACTCGAGATAAATTGTCTGGTCAAAACCCAGCTCACCGTCGGTCGCCGTTATCGTGACCGGGTACAGGCCAGGTTGTGCGCCAGCCACATTGGCCGCGACGATAAAGTTAGCCGGTGGTGTTACTGAGGCGGGCGTAAAACCGATGGTCACGCCCGGCGGCGCACCCGCTGCGGCGAATGAAACCGCGCCGTTATAACTGCCGACCGGATCGACGGTGAAAAAAGTGCTGCTAATCCCGTCGCCACACTGCTCGAGTCGTGCATCGTTGGTATTGAGCATAAATCCCGGCTCGAGCGCCGTTGGCTCGAGTACAAACAGACCCTCATCGATTCCACTGACGATGACATGACCGCTGGGAAAGTACGGGTAAACACTCCAGGACCCGTCGAAATCGGCACCATCACTGCCGGGATAGGTGTCGAAATAACCATTCTCGACCAGGCTGCCCGAAGCAATATTCGAGATATCGAGGATACGCAGACCGGCGCGGTAGTTTGCCTGGAAAGCAAAGCTGCCGCGGATGTACTGATTGTGATCGATCGCCGGCACCGACGAAAGGTAGCTGCCGCTGACAACGGGCGCATCGAGATCGCCTATGTCCCAGATGTAGGTGCGCGTATTGTGTCCGTAAGCGAGTTCGTCCGTCTCATCGTCGAGCAGCAGGTAAGCCTGGTCTTCGGTAACCCAGCCCTGGTGTGTGTAGCCGGATCCGAAGTAAGTCACTCGCGCCAGCTGCACAGGTGTCGCCTTGTTGGTGACGTCGACGATGGTCAGCGTGTCCTCGTTGTAATTGAAACAGATCTCCTTACCCTGGTGTTCGCTGTCGGGCCCTGTGTAGATCACACATTGCGCGTCATGGGTGTAGCCATCTCCGCTATAGCAACCGGCAAATTGCGGTTGCGTCGGCGTGGAGATATCGACCATGTGCAGGCCGCCGGCGCAACCGTCGTCGAAGTTGCGGGTACCGACGGCGTAGGCGAAGCCGCTGTCGGTGTTAATCGCGATGTTATGGGCGGCTCCAAATCCGTCATAGTGGGTCGTCGCAACGAAGTTTTGTGGCGTCGTCAATCCGCGCAACTGGGTCAGATCGAACACCTGCATGCCATGGTCAGCAGCCTCGCTGACAATAAACGCGTGGTCGGCATGGACCTTGATATCACGCCACGTCGAGGCCTGTGTATGCGTGGGCAAGGTACCGAGATAAAGCGGCTCGACCGGATCACTGATATCGACAAAGGCCGTTCCTCCGGTCTTGCCCAGTAATGCGTACTCCTTGCCGGTAAGCGCATCCGTCCAGCCCCAAATGTCGTTGGCGGTCCCGCCACCGAGTTGTGTCAGCGGGGTAAATGACATCAGGTCGACGTTGTTGCAGGCAAAACCCTCGGCAACACCACCCTCACAGGCGTGCGCCTGGCCGGAGTCACGCTGCACCACCGGACTGGCCCGCTCCACACCGAGTTTCGGCGCCAGCTGCCGCAGACGACTCAGGGTGTGATAGGCGGAATCGGCATCGTCCGGCACCGGGCAGGCCATACCGCCTGAAACGGTCATGATTGCGGTAGCAACAAGCAGGCTACCGCTGCGAACCCATTGGCCGTAACGTTCAGACATCGATCCCCCAGAGCGAATTGTCGGCGTACTCACGACGCCTTGTGTTATTGGCAACATTGTACCGAACCCGGCCATTGCGGCGGAATCAACAGTCACATCCGCTATACCTACATCTCTTTCAGTAACTTACGTCGACTGTGGCGATGCAAAAACGATATTGACGCGGCGATTGCGAGCCCCCTTCTTCTGCACCTTGCCCAGTGCCAGCGGCCCGATCTCCGCGGTGCGGCGTACATGTGTGCCACCACACGGCTGCAGATCGACCGACTCGATCTCGAGCAGGCGAATACGACCGGCACCACGCGGTGGTTTTACCGACATCGTGCGAATCAGCTCAGGCTGGGCATCGAGTTCGGCATCGGTGATCCAACGGGTTTTGACCTCGTGGTCGGCCTCCACCAATGAATTGATTGCGCTGGAAACGGCTTCCTTGTCGACCGTTTCCTGCATATCGAAATCCAGTCGGCTGCGCTGGGCGGTAATCGAACCACCGGTAACGGGAAACCGCAGCACCGCACCAAGCAGGTGTAGTGCGGTATGCATACGCATGTGCGCGTAGCGCCGCTCCCAGTCGATGCGCGCCGTGACCGCCTGGCCGATCGCCAGCCCGGTTGTGTCTGGTGCGCAATGCAGGATGTCGTTGTCGGCGTGAATGGTGTTGTCGACCGCAACCCGAACACCATCGGCTGAGATAATTTCCCCCGTATCTCCTGGCTGGCCACCACCGGTGGGGTAGAAAATAGTTCTGTCGAGCAAAAAACCGTCATCGCGAACTGCAGTGATGATCGCCTCGCACTCGCGCAGGTATGCATTGTCTCGAAACAGCATCTCGGTCATTGCCAATCTCCCGCTAACTCAGCCTGATCTGAACTTCTTCGTCCAGCTCCGGGGTAATGCACTGTGCCCCGGTCTCCCCGGATAGCAATTGCGCCAGGGCCTGCTGTGACTTTTCTTCGCCATGGGTTACGAAGATAGTCCCGGGTGTCGATTCTCCCGACTGTGCCCAGCGCAACAACTCGTTGCGATCGGCGTGTGCCGACAAGCCGCTCAGGGCGATGAACTCGGCGCGTACCGGTATCTCCTGACCGTGGATCTTGATCGATTCGGCACCTTCGATCATGGCGCGACCGCGGGTGCCTGCTGCCTGGTAGCCAACCAGCGTGACCAGATTCTGCGGATCCGGCAACAGGCGTGCCAGATGATGCAACACCCGTCCGGCGGTCAGCATACCGCTTGCGGATATAACGACTCGCGGTCCCGGCATGCGGTTGAGCGCCTTCGATTCGCGAACCGAACGGTGAAAATGGACGTTGTTGGGAAACAACCGTGAGCGGCCGTCTTCGGTCACTGTCGCATCGATACTGAGATCCTTTATATGCTTGGTATACAGGCGCGTGGCATCGACCGCCATCGGGCTGTCGATGTGTATGGGCACCTCGGGCAGGCGTCCTTCGTTGATCAGGTTACGCAATGACAGCGTTACCAGCTGCGTACGCCCCACCGCGAACGACGGAATTAATATCGTACCCTCGCGTTCAACAGCACGAATCAACGCATCTCGTATCTGTTGCTCGACTGTTTCGTGATTGTGGACACGATCGCCATAGGTGGACTCGATAGTCAGGTAATCGCAATCGGGCAGATTGTCGGGATTGGAATGCAGTGGCACGTCATAGCGGCCAACGTCGCCGCTGAAAACCAGTCGGGCCCGCTTCCCTCCTTGGGTCACATGCACTTCGATCATCGACGAACCGAGGATATGACCCATATTAAGGAATCGCGCGCGCACATCTTCACGCACCTGTAGCCACTCCCCAAACGGGACCGGTTGCATCAACTCGCAGGCGGCAACCGCATCCTCGGTGGTATACAACGGCAGCGCCGGTCGATGCTTGCTGTAACCCTTGCGATTGGCAAAGGCCGCATCTTCCTCCTGAATCTTGGCAGCGTCGAGCAACAGCAACGTGGCAAGGTCCATCGACGCCGGGGTGGTGTACACCGGGTTGTCAAAACCGAGCCGGACCAGACGTGGCAGGTAGCCACCATGATCGATATGGGCATGCGTCAACAGCACGGCATCGACCGACTCCGGCGGGAACGGCGAGGGGCGCCAGTTCAACAGCCGCAGCTTCTTCAGGCCCTGGAACAATCCGGCATCGATCAGCACCCGACTGGTGCCAGTATCGAGCAGGTATTTCGATCCGGTAACGGTACCGGCGCCACCATGAAAAGAAAGTCTGACTGCCATCGACCGCCCTGTTGCTACGCGGGCCGCACAGTGTACCCGATCAACTATCCGGGGCCGGGCGACAGGCGCAGGCCCGCACCCAAAGAAAAAAGGCCGGCGATTCACATCGCCGGCCCCTTCTCGTCTCTTTTTTTATAGTCAGCAGTTTGCGGTCCTGCTGACGCCCTCCCAGGGCCTTTTCCCCGCAACCAGTCCCCTATCCATGCGACTGCAGGCGAACCCGTCGGTTGTCCCTATTTAACATAAGCTCAGAACAGTTCCAGGCTCAGCGATACCCTGTGAGCATAATCTGTGCCAGACGCGCAGACCGCACGGGAAGCATGGTATTGCCACCGATGTCCGCAACCACCCGAGCGGCAGATTGTAAAATTAGTCGACAGTTAACGGGCTGACCGAGTGCCGGTAGTGCACGCCGCGGGCCGCTAGCAGTGCAAGCATGCGATCAAAACAACCGGGTGCCGCGCCAACGTACTCCGGTGGCGAGATGCCAACCCGGTCGTAGTCACCATCAAGCACGAGACGTGCCGCGGCGGTCGCGGTAAAACCTGTGGTGCGCGCCATCGAGCTGAGACCCGTGGTGGCGTCGTTACGATCATAAAGCTCGTAGCGATGCAGCTCGGCCTGCTGGTCCCGCACGCCCTCGACTTCGATGGCCATGACTGTGAATTCGTCCTCGCCGGGTTCTGCCTGCCACAGCGGGAACAACAGGGCCGTGGTCAGGTCCAGCGGCCGAACCTCGTCATCGCCGACACGTATTTTCCCGGTGTCGAAAAACCCGGTTTCACGCAGCACGCGCATCAGCTCGCAATGTCCCGGGTACCGCAGAGTACGCTCACGCATATTGGGTACCTGCATCGTATCGAGCAGCGTTCGCAATCCGTCCGTGTTGAACGCCTCGAGGGTGCCAACCTGCTCGAGGTCTACTAACTCTGCCTCTGTTAACGCCGCTCGGGTCACGGTCTCGCCATTAATCCGCAGTCGCGCCGGTCGCACGTATTCCTCGATAACGTCGATTGGCGAAAAAGGCGCCTTGTACTCGTAAGGCCAGGTCCGTCTAAGCGGCAAACCGCCAACCATGCAGTCGAAACGACTGACCTGCATCTGGCTGTCGTGGTAACCCAGAACAATGTTGCTCATTCCTGGTGCCACACCGCAATCAACTACCGCGACGACCTGGTGTTCGTTTGCCAGCGCATCGAGCTCAAACGGGTCCCGATTAAAGAACGAAATATCGACCACATTGACGTCTGCTTCGATGATCGCGCGCAACGTTCTGAACCCCATAAAACCAGGAACGGCGCAAACGACCAGGTCCGATTCGGCTGACAGTTCGGAGACGATCGCCGGGTCAGCGAGATCTTCACTCACCGTATCGACAGCGTAGTGCCTGGCAATTGCATCGAGACGATCTTTGTCTATATCGACGACGCGGGTGCTGTAGTCCTGGCACAGGTCGGCGACGATCGCGCGACCGACCAGGCCAGCACCGAGAACGGTAATCGAGGCCATCTTGATTCCTTCGGCTTGTTGAGCCGCGCGAGTATACCCGAGCGCCCGGCCTGTTCGCCCGCTGAGTGTGGCATGACCTTGCCGGCGCCGTTTTAACCAGCGAGCCGGGCGGCGCATGTACAATAGCGGCGCCAACCCACTGACGGATTCGAGCTATGCACAAACTGATCCTGCTGCGTCACGGCCAGAGCGCCTGGAACAAGGAAAACCGCTTCACCGGATGGACCGATGTCGACCTGACTGAACAGGGGCATGCCGAAGCCCGCGAAGCCGGTCGCCTGCTTGGCGAGGCCGGACTGCACTTCGATATCGCGTTTACGTCATACCTCAAGCGCGCGATCCGGACCCTGTGGATTGCTATGGACGAGATGGACCGGATGTGGGTACCGGTGCAGCGCGACTGGCGTCTCAATGAACGCCACTACGGTGCATTGCAGGGGCTGAACAAGTCTGAGACAGCGGCCGAGCATGGTGAAGACCAGGTGCATATATGGCGTCGCTCCTACGATGTGCGACCACCGGCTTTGCAAAGCGACGATCCGCGCCACCCGCGCCACGAGGAGCGCTACGCCAGCCTCACTGATACAGAGTTACCGGAGTCCGAGTGCCTGGCCGACGTTGTTGCCCGCATGCTGCCGTACTGGCGACAGACCATTGCACCGGTCATACACAGCGGCAAACAGGTTCTGATTGCCGCACACGGCAACAGCCTGCGAGCGCTGGTCAAGCATCTCGACGATATACCCGACGATGAAATCGTCGGCCTGAATATCCCCACCGGCGTACCGCTGGTGTATACGCTCGATGACGACCTCCAGGTCATCGAGAAGGGCTATCTCGGCGATGCAGAAGAGATCCGGCGCAAAGCCGCCGCCGTAGCCGCCCAGGGCAAGGCCGGACACTGACGCTCAGACTATATAGGTGTCGAGCCCGGCCACGAACAGGTCATACTGCGCCTCCACCGCGCCTTTCACGGCGAATGCGGGTGTTCCGGTTAGCGGCTGCGTCCTGCTCAGGATCCAGCCAGCAGCATCGAGCGCGCCCAGGCTGACAACGTAGCCGAGTTCACAGAACGAGTAGTCGAGCGGCTCGACATCACGCGACACCCTGTCGATATTGGTTGCGATCAGCTTGCCCTGCCTGACCGCAACCTGTGCCGTCATGAAATCGTCCGCCCGGGTCGTATAAGTGGCGCAGTCACCGGCGGCAAACATGTTGTCGCTGCCATCGACCCGTCCCGTGCTGTCAGTGGAAAATGCCTGTGGCGCTGGCCGCGCACCGGCGCACAGCAGCGTCAGTCCCGATTGCAGCTGACAAGTCTCGTGGCCGCGCTCCACAATGAGCTCGTAGCCACTGGCGTCGCAGTACCTGCTGTCCGGGCAGTACTCGATTCCACAGTCTTCGAGGCGGTCGCGGACATAGTCGCTGACTTCCACGGGCTGATCCGGTACTGGTCGACTACCCTGGTCGAGCATCTGGATCGTCGTCCCGGCACCGGCATCGCGCAACCGGGCCTGTAATTCGAACGCGAACTGAACGCCGGTCGCACCACCACCGACGACGGTCGCTACCCGCGGTCGTGTCGAGTCTTCCACAAACGCATCGACGATCTGACGACCATCGCCGCTGGCAAAATCTTCTATCGTGTAGGCCTCCGCACCGCGTGGCAGCGGCAGCGATTGGGACCCTGTAGTGACAGCGATGTAGTCGTAGTCGAATGCCGCGCCCGCCACCGAGGCAACACCGTCACTGAAATCTACCGCTGCCGGCCGGTGCTCAAAATCGAGTCGCGACGCCAGGTCATCGAAGGGCACTTCAAAGCGTGATCTCGGATGTCGCAGGGTCTCATGGAGATGAGTGATCTTGAGGTGCCGAACGCGCGGATCGTAGAGGTGAATCGTGGCGTTCTGCAGCCGCCGTCGCAATTCCATTATGCAGGCCAGGCCGGCATAGCCTCCTCCGACAACCGCAATTTTCACCTGAATACTCCCCGCAAAGGCGACGAAGATAACACCGGGCGCAATGCTATGCTCGCTGTGTGCTAGACCAACACTATCCTGCACTTGCCGCGGCGCTGCCACATTTGCCACTGGGGCACTGGCCTTCGCCCGTCACCCGACTTGCATCGCTGGGTCACAACGTCTTCGTCAAGCACGATGGCTACTGCGGCGAATCTTACGGCGGCAACAAACTGCGTAAACTCGAGCATCTGTTCGCCGATGCACGGGCACGAGGCTGCACATCCGTCATGACCTATGGTGTAGCCGGATCGAACCACGCACTGGCTACCGCGACCTATGCCGCGCAACTGGGCTTTGACTGCTATAACCTGCTGACGCCGCAAACCAACGCGCACTACGTCGCGCAAAACCTGTTAGCCAGCCTGGCCACCGGAGCACAGCTGGTACCTTGTGCCAACGACGATGAGGCCCACCAACATGCAGCGCGATTGCGTCGCGAACTCGGTGCCGGGCTGTACGAGATACCGGGTGGTGGGTCCTCGCCACTCGGCACTGTCGGCTTCGTCAGCGCCGCGTTTGAGCTACTGTCACAGGTCAGGGCGGGTCTGCTGCCCTTACCGGACAGGATCTATGTCGCCCTTGGCACTATGGGTACCGCGGCCGGTATTAGCCTGGGCCTGGCTGCAGCCGGGGTCGATACCGAAGTGGTGCCGGTGCGTGTCGTTCGACCCGACATTGCCAATAGCGAAAAGTTTATCGCCTTGTTTGCCTCGACCAACCGGCTGCTGCACCAGCTGGACCCCGGGTTTCCATTGCTAAGACCGTTGGCCCCGCGTATCCGCCATGACCAGTACGGTCAGCAGTACGCCGTTTTCACGCAGGCCGGCATGGCAGCAAAAAAACGGTTATTCGACGATGAACAGCTAAAACTCGAGGGCACCTATACCGGCAAGACCATGGCAGCCTTGCTGAGCGATCTGGAGCAGCAACGGGATGATCGTACGATCCTGTACTGGCACACCTACAACGCCCGGCCGCTGGCCGGCGCCGGCAGCGACTATCACGAGTTGCCGGCCCCGTTTCATCGCTACTTCGAAACGCCGGTACAGGCGCTGGATCGCGCCTGACTCAGGGACCTGTACGGGGTGGTTCGCGTACTTCAGTCTCGGCTTCGGTTTCGCTGGCTTGCTGCGCCAGCAGCCGTCCGGGACGAAACTCGACCCGGGTTTTATCTGGCAGATCCTGGCACAGATCCTGCGCCCCTCCAGACAGGTGTTCATACAGGTCACGGTATTTTTCCGTGGTTTCCTTGAACAAATCAGCGGTACGCGCAAAATGACTGTTGACTTCGGCCCGATAAGTATCCATTTCCTCACGTAACTGTGCAGCGGTCTGGCCGCTGTTGCTACGCCGATAGCTAAGACTGGTAATCAGCCAGCCAACAAAAACGCCGACAGCAAGCCCGGCGCAGGCAACGATCCAGAAATCGGGAGATGTCCAATCGAGCATAGGGTCCTCTTTCGCGGTTGGGCAACAGCCAGACTAGCGCGCCCGTCCATTCTTCACAACGGGTTAATGTTACTCTTTGCAATGCAGACATCATGAATAAACATGAATTAGAAGAACTGGCGCGGCGCCTCGAACAACACGCCGACTATCGGGTATTGCGACGACTGACCAGCCGCCGGCGCTACCGCCCCGACCCCGAAGACCGCTCGATGCTACGCAAGGGCTTGTTTCTTGATGTTGAGACCACCGGTCTCGATCACCACAGCGACGCAATCATCGAGTTGGCCATGGTGCCGTTCGAATTTACCACCGACGGCCTGGTTTGTTCTGTCGGCGATGGCTATGACGCCTATGACGATCCTGGGCAACCGATCCCTGAAGCGATAACGAAACTGACCGGTATTCGTGATCAGGATGTTGCCGGGCAACACATCGACGCGGACGAGGTCGCCCGCCTGGTCGAGCCGGCACAGCTGATAGTGGCGCACAATGCCGGATTCGACCGACGTTTCGTCGAAGCCCGCTTTGAGTTCTTCACGCAAAAGGCCTGGGCCTGCTCAATGCGCGAGATACCTTGGCGCGACGAGGATATGGAGAGTGCCAAACAGGAATTTATCGCTTATCGCTTTGGCGTGTTCTATGACGGTCATCGCGCCGGTGAGGACTGTATCGCCGGCATCCACCTGCTGGCGCAAACCCTGCCGGTTTCGGGGCGGCCGGTGCTGGCAACCCTGCTCGATAGCGCGCGACTGACGACTTACCGCCTGTGGGCGGTCAGTGCGCCCTTCGAGGCCCGTAGCCTGCTCAAGAGCCGTGGCTATCGCTGGAACGCCGGTGACGACGGACGCGCCAAGGCCTGGTACCTCGATTGTGACCAGCAACGCTGTGCCGAAGAGAAAGAATTTCTCGTTTCTGAGATATATAAACGTGACATCGACCTGCCGATCGATAAGATAACCTGCTTCGAACGCTATTCAGACCGAATCTGATGATAAACAATCCTGTTGCAGACGCTTCCGACGAAGAACGAGCCGCGCACCGCCGTTGCGAACTGGGTGAAGCTTACGAGGGCGTTAATACCTCGGTACGCCCTGTAGGTAGCCTCGAGTTGCTGTCGCAGCAGGAGGTCAATGAATTACGCGGCTCGGATCGGGATGGGCTGTACGAAATTTTTCGTCGCTGTGCCCTCGCCGTGCTCAACTGCGGTATCGATATCGACGATGCCAGGGTCGTGCTCGAACGGCACCGCAATTTCGACATCGAAGTCATACAGCAGGAACGCGGCCTCAAGCTGCGACTGACAAATGCGCCGCGCGGTGCGTTTGTCGATGGCAAGATGATCAAGGGCATCCAGGAACACCTGTTTGCTGTACTGCGCGATGTGCTCTACATCAACCGCGAACTACACGGTGACCGTTTTGACCTGAATGAGTCTGCCGGCGTGACCAACGCAGTTTTTCATATCCTGCGCAACGCCGGCATCCTGAAACTGCGTACGACACCCAACCTCGTCGTCTGCTGGGGCGGTCACTCGATCAGCCGTCACGAGTACGACTACACCAAGGACGTCGGCTACGAGATGGGCTTGCGTGGGCTCAGTGTCATCACCGGTTGTGGGCCCGGGGCGATGAAGGGCCCGATGAAAGGCGCCAACATCGGTCATGCCAAGCAACGACTCAAGAGTGGACGCTACATCGGCATTTCCGAACCCGGCATAATCGCCGCCGAATCTCCCAACCCGATTGTCAATCACCTGGTGATCCTGCCAGACATCGAGAAGCGCCTCGAAGCCTTTGTCCGCGCCGGCCACGCGATTGTTGTCTTTCCGGGTGGTGTCGGTACCGCCGAAGAAATTCTGTACCTGCTGGGCATTCTGCTGCATCCGGAAAACCGGGAAATGCCACTGCCCCTGGTTTTCACCGGCCCAGCCAGCGCCGAAAGTTATTTCAGACGCCTCGACGACTTCATCGGCGCCACTCTCGGTGACGAGGCGCGCGCACTTTACGAAATCGTGATCGATGATCCGATTACCGTGGCTCGCCGCATGCGCGAAGGCATGGTTGAAGTGCAACGCTATCGTCGCGCCACCAGCGACGCTTACTATTTCAACTGGCGGCTGCGTATCGAACCGGAGTTCCAAAAACCCTTCGAACCAACGCACGCCAACATGGCCAGCCTGCAATTAAGCCGCGATCGCCAGGACTACAAGCTCGCCGCCGATCTCCGACGTGCGTTCTCGGGTATTGTCGCCGGCAACGTCAAGGCCGAAGGCATTGCCGCGATCGAAGAACATGGGCCGTTTATTCTCGATGGCGAGAAGGCCATCATGGAACCCCTCGACGATTTACTCGCCGCGTTCGTGGCGCAGAATCGAATGAAACTCGACGGTGGTGACTACGAGCCCGTCTACCGACTGGGCTGACAACTCAATCGCCGCGGGTCTCGGCCATCATGCGGTGATGGGCCAGCGCTTGCTCCAGCAGCGGCGCAGCTTCCTGCGGCCGACCCTGGGCCAGGCGAATCCTGCCCAGTCGTTGCAGCAATTGCGGGTGCGCCGGGTGCTGCACGAGACAGCGCTGCAGCACGTCCGACGCATCATCGAGCATTTTCCAGCCCACTAGCCGGTCTGCTATCTCTATCGCGGAGCGCACTTTCACAGGGTGGCTGCTCGTGTTTAACAGAATGTTTTAATTCTGCGCCACGCAGTCCGTATCCACCGTGATGCGCCTCACACTCTCCTTAGCCCTGCACCGATGAGATGCAAAAACCCGTGCGAATCGTGCTCAGCGACGTGAGCCGAGCCAGACGATCAGCGACGCGATCGCCAGCGGCAGCAGGCGCTCGAGTGCATCACCGGGCATGTTGGGCAGCCAGTGCAGACCGACTGTCAACAAAAACCCGCTAAGGATCGACGCCAGCACAAAGCGCGAATCGACGACACGCCCCAACAGTCGCACCACGACAACGGGTCCGAATGCAGACCCGATCGCATGCCAGGCAAATAACACGCGCTGGAAAATGGTGTCAGGAGCAAGAATGGCCAGTCCCATCGCCGCCAGTGTGATAATCGCAACAACAACACGCGTATGGGATAAGCGCAGCGGCGCATCGGTTGCTGCCGCGCGATGGAGGTCATGAGTCAGCGACGACGACGCCACCAGCAACTGGCTGTCGGCAGTCGACATGATCGCCGACAATACTGCGGCGATCATGATCCCGGCGATGACTGGCGGAAACAGCGACCCTGCAGTGACAAAAAAGACCTGTTCGCCATCGCCCAGTTGCGTGACCAGTACCCGGGCACACAAGCCAAGCAACAACATCCCGGTGTAGACAATCAGTGCCCAGCCAATTGCAATCCGCTGCGCCTGGCGCAAGGCGCGTTCATCCCTCAGCGCCATGAAACGATTGACGACATGCGGCTGACCGGGATAGCCCAGGCCGATGCCAAGTGTGCCCAGCACGAAGAATATCGCGGCAACACCGGTGAATTCACCGGTTGGTGCCAGTGCAGTGAGGTCCTCGGTTCGTGCCAGCCCCGCCAGCAAGCCGGTGGGTCCACCTACCGCCAGCAGTGCCGCGACCGGCAGCATTACTGCCGTCAATGCCATCAGCAGTCCCTGTAGCGTATCGGTAACGCTGACCGCCCAGAACCCGCCGAGCAGTGTATACAACAGGACGATAGCGGCACCGATCGCAATCGAGGTGCGCATGTCGAGGCCGAAGGTAGTCGAAAACGCATCTCCGGCAGCCTGGAACTGCGCCGCAATATAGAAAAGAAACGAGAAAACGACGATTGCGCTACAGACACGCAGGATGGTTGCCGTCATCGCCCCGTCACCGGCTATGAATTCCGGCAGGGTTAGTGCGCCGCTTGCGCGCGCCGCCGGCATTAACCTGGGCGCCACCCATAACCAGTTAATGAGAAAGCCCGACACGGTCGCGGGAAACAGCCACAGGGCCGACACACCCCAGGCATAGGCTGCGCCACTTACACCGAGCAAGGTCCAGGCCGACGAAGAGCTGGCCGAGGAGCTGATTGCTGCGACCAGTGGGCCCAGACCGCGACCACCGAGAAAGAAATCACTGTTGTCCCGGGTGCGCCGTTGCGCCCACAGCCCTATCAGAACGAGTAAGACCTTATAGACGACCAGCGTGGCAAGTATGGCGGCTTCGCGATTCACAACGACGACGATAGCAGATCGCTTGATTGCCCGGCACGTGCAGTTTACGGTCGGGTAGTGAAGCACGAAGCCAAGCGCTGGCAATTCTGGATCGATCGGGGTGGCACTTTTACCGATATCGTCGCGCGTGAACCGGGTGGCAGACTGCATTGCACCAAGTTGCTTTCGGATAATCCTCGCCAGTATCCGGATGCGGCCATCGAGGGAATTCGTCGTATGCTTGGCTTGCGCCCGGAACAGCAAATACCGGGTTCGTCCATCGACATGGTGCGCATGGGTACCACGGTGGCCACAAATGCACTGCTCGAACGTGACGGCGAAGCAACGGTGCTGGTTATCACCGCCGGTTTCGCCGATGCATTACGCATCGCCTACCAGGATCGGCCCGATATATTCGCGCGCGAAATTATCCTGCCGGCGCTGTTGCACAGCGAAGTGGTCGAAGCACAGGAGCGGCTCACGGCCGACGGTGAGATCGCTGTGCCGCTGGACAGCGATAGCCTGCAACAGCAGCTCAGCGCCTTGCATGGACGCGGCTACCGTGCCATCGCCATTTGTTTCGTGCACGCCTGGGCCCATCCACAACATGAAATTCTGGCCGCGACGATCGCCCGCGACGTCGGCTTTGAACAGGTCTCGGTTTCGCACCAGACCAGCCCGCTGATTCGACTGGTTGCGCGCGGCGATACCACGGTGGCCGATGCCTACCTGTCACCGTTGCTCGACCGCTATGTCGGCAGCGTCACCGACGCCCTCGGTCTCGAAGATCCGCGTCGCCTGCAATTCATGCAAAGCAATGGCGGGCTGACAGCCGCGCAGTACTTTCGTGGCAAAGATGCGATTCTGTCCGGGCCGGCTGGTGGGGTGGTCGGGATGGCGCACAGTGCCGCTGCTGTCGGGATCGAGCGCGTTATAGGATTTGACATGGGCGGGACCTCCACCGATGTTGCCTTGTTCGCCGGCGAGTACGAACGCGAACTGGAGAATGTCGTAGCCGGCGTCCGTATCCGCGCCCCGATGATGAAAATCAATACCATCGCCGCCGGCGGCGGGTCGGTGCTGCGCTTTGCCGATGGCCGACTGCAAGTTGGTCCAGGCTCTGCCGGCGCCAACCCGGGCCCCGCCTGCTATGGCAATAACGGACCACTTACCGTTACCGATGCCAACGTCATGCTCGGCCGCTTGCAGCCGAACTGTTTTCCGGCCGTATTCGGCGCAGACGGTAACCAGCCTCTGCAGACAGCAGCGGTTAGCCGCGGCTTCGACAGTCTTGCGAACAAGGTCAACGAGACGACGGCAACCGCTTACGACGCTTTTTCCCTGGCCACCGGTTTTATCGAAATAGCGGTGCAAAAAATGGCAGCTGCGATACGCAAGATATCGGTACAGCGTGGCCATGATATCCAGCAGTTTGCGCTCAATTGCTTTGGCGGGGCCGGTGGACAGCATGCCTGCGCGGTAGCCGATGCAATTGGCATCGGGACCGTCATGATTCACCCCCTGGCCGGTGTCTTGTCCGCTTACGGGATTGGGCTGGCCAATACGCTGGTGTTGCGTGAGCGCAGTATCGAACAACGCCTTACCGATTCGGTACTGCAGGATTTGCAGAGATACGTGGATGAGCATGAGCAAGCCATTGCGACGCAACTCGAAGCCGAAGGTGTCGTAAAGTCGCGTCGTCAGGTCGACCACCGTGTGCTGCTGCGCTACGCCGGCACCGATACCAGTTTTCCCGTTCCGCTGGGTGCGGCCGAGGACATGATCAGGACACTGGCCACGATTCATCGTCAGCAATTTGGCTTCGATCAGACCGATCGCGACATAGTCGTTGCCGTGCTGCAGTCTGAGGGATGCGGGCGCAACGATAGTGGATTGGCAACGGTTTCAACCAGCCGCGACCCCGCTACCGGGCCAACCAGGTATGACGCCTGGTTTGGCGGGCGCATGCAATCCACGCCTTTCCATGCGCGTCACTCTCTTACCAGCGACAGCATCATCGACGGCCCGGCCGTTGTATTCGATACCATCAGCACGACGGTCATCGAACCAGGCTGGCAGGCGACGCTCACAGATGACGATGTGTTGCTGCTGCGTCGCGTAACCGAGCGCAGGTTGGTGGCGGCCGGAACGACCAATGCCGATCCGGTTCTGCTCGAAATCTTCAACAACCTGTACATGCATATTGCCGAGCGCATGGGCGTGGTGCTGGCCAACACGGCGCAGTCAGTCAATATCAAGGAACGTCTCGATTTTTCCTGTGCTGTATTCGACGGCAACGGTCACCTGGTCGCCAACGCCCCGCACATGCCTGTGCACCTGGGCTCGATGGGCGAAAGCGTACGCGCGGTAATTGACGGCAACGCAGAAGTCCGTCGCGGAGATGTCTACCTGGTTAACGCCCCCTATCACGGCGGCACCCACCTGCCCGACCTGACAGTCATCTCACCGGTGCACATCGATGAGCACGAAAAGCCATTGTTCTACGTCGCCTCGCGCGGTCATCACGCCGATATCGGCGGTATTACCCCCGGTTCCATGCCTGCGCACAGCACCCGCATCGAGCAGGAGGGCATCGTGTTCGACAACTTCCTGCTGGTACGCGAGGGTCGCCTGCGTGAGTCGCAGTTGCGTGAGCGCCTCGCCGCTACGCAGTGGCCGGCGCGCAATCCGGAGCAGAATATCGCCGACCTGCAGGCCCAGGTTGCCGCCAACCATTGTGGTATCGCCGAAATCCGGCAAATGATCGGGCATTTCGGACTCGATACCGTCATCGCCTACATGCAACACGTGCAGGATAACGCCGCGCTGTCTGTGCAGCGGGTGATCGCACGGCTGAATGATGGCCACTTCCGTTATCCACTCGACAATGACCTCGCGATCGAGGTCGATGTCCGGATTGACCGCAACCGCGGTGTCGCCATCGTCGACTTCACCGGCACCTCGCCCCAGGCGGATAACAATTTCAATGCACCGCGTCCGGTGTGCCGCGCCGCCGTTTTGTATGTCTTCCGCACGCTGGTAGACGACCCGATACCGATGAACGAAGGTTGCATGCGTCATATCGAGTTGCGTATCCCGTCGGGGAGCCTGCTCGATCCACAACCGCCCGCAGCTGTCGTGGCCGGCAACGTCGAAACATCGCAGTGCATTACCAACGCGCTCTACGGCGCACTCGCAGTCATGGCCGGCGCCCAGGGCACGATGAACAACCTCAGCTTCGGTAACGAGCGCTACCAGTATTACGAGACTATCTGTGGCGGCACAGGAGCCGGGCCTGACTTTGACGGTACCGCGGCGGTGCACAGCCACATGACCAATTCCAGGCTAACCGATGTCGAAGTTTTGGAGCGTCGCTACCCGGTACGCATCGAGTCTTTCGCCATTCGCTACGATTCGGGTGGGCATGGCGCCCGTTGCGGTGGTGACGGCGTGGTGCGCGAAATACTGTTTGGCGAGCCGATGGAGGTGTCATTGTTGTCGGGGCATCGACGGGTTGCACCCTTTGGTATCGCCGGTGGCGGCGCCGGTGCAACCGGGCGCAACACCGTGCTGCGGGCTGACGGCACACGAGAAACCCTCGCCGGCGTAGCTCGCGTCGATGTCGGCAGTGGGGATCGCCTGATCATCGAGACGCCAGGTGGCGGTGGCTACGGCAAAGCCTAGATGCGCACTACAACCCGGCAAGGAACGCGTCGAACAGGCGACGACGTTCGCGATCATGGTCGTGTTGTGCGGCGATGGACTGCAATCGCCTGATCCACTCTGACGGCAACCCATGGTGGCTCGCACCGCGAATAACCAGTGCGTGATACCAGTCATATGGCGCCAGGCTCGCATCCGTCAGCTCAGCCGGGGCCTGGTAGGTACACACCTGGTGCACGCCCTGTGAGTGGTCATGGACTTCGACTTCGATGCGTTGGTAACCCCCGTGTACGACTTCTTCGTCGTCGAGGCGGGCCAGTTCTGCCGGGCTCAGGCAGTAGACGACGCCCCAGACTGCAGACTGCGGCTCACACGTATGAATATTGCACTTGCCGCTGCCATCGATCAGCGAGCGCTTGTCGAAGGCGAGGCGATACCCGGGTAGTCGCGCCACTGTGACCACACGACATTGCGGCGCCCGGTGCTGCAGCCGCAGCGGGTGCAGGTTCGAGCCATAAGCGAAATAGGTGTGCAGGGCTGCTGCTGTACTCAGCGATCGTCGAGGTCGGGCACGTTGCGCTCAGCCGGACCGACGTAAAGCTGTCGTGGCCGCCCGATTACCATTGATGGATCGGAAATCATTTCCATCCAGTGCGCAATCCAGCCGACCGTACGACCGATGGCAAACAGGACCGTGAACATCTCGTATGGGAAGCCCAGCGCCTGGTAGATGATACCCGAGTAAAAATCGACGTTCGGATACAAGCGTCGCTCTACGAAGTATTCGTCCTTGAGTGCGATCTCTTCCAGCCGTCGTGCCAGCTCCATGCGGGGATCGTCACCGTATTTTTCCAGCACTTCGTCAGCCAGCTTCTTGATGATCAGTGCCCGTGGATCCATGTTCTTGTAAACACGATGGCCAAAACCCATCAGGCGGAACGGATCGTTCTTGTCCTTGGCCCGATCGATGTACTTGTCGATATTGTCTACGCTGCCTATTTCGTCGAGCATGCGCAGCACGGCTTCGTTGGCACCGCCATGTGCCGGGCCCCACAGGCTGGCTACACCGGCGGCTATTGCACCGAACGGATTGGTCTGTGATGAACCCGCGAGACGAACTGTCGAGGTCGAGGCGTTCTGCTCGTGGTCAGCATGCAGGATAAACAGGACATCCAGTGCTTTTGCGGCCACGGGATCAGGCTCGTATGGCTCGGTTGGCCTGCCCCACATCATCCACAGGAAGTTACTGGCGTAAGACAACTCATTACGTGGGTACAGCACCGGCTCGCCGATCGAGTGCTTGTAACAGGCTGCCGCCAGTGTCGGCATTTTCGCAATCAGCCGATGCGCAGTGATAATACGCTGGTCGGGATCGTGAATATTGGTCGAATCGTGATAGAAGGCTGACAGAGAACCCAGCACACCTGTCATCATCGCCATCGGGTGGGCGTCATAGCGAAAACCATCGAGAAACTTTCGCAGCCCCTCGTTGATCATGGTGTGGTAGCGAATATTGGTCTCGAACTGTTCTTTTTCCGTGCTTGACGGTAATTCCCCGTGCAGCAGCAGGTAACAGACCTCGAGGTAGTTGCACTTCTCCGCCAACTGCTCGATTGGGTAGCCACGGTACATCAGCTGACCCTTGCCGCCGTCGAGGTAGGTGATAGCGCTCTCGCAACTGGCAGTCGCCTTGAAACCGGGGTCGAAGGTGAAGTGTCCCAGTTCCTTTGGCAGTTTTCGGATATCCAGCACCGAGCTGCCCAACGTGCCTTCGCGCAAGGGTAGTTCTGCAGTTTTTCCTGAGCTGTTGTCCTTCAGCGAAACTGTCTTGTCAGCCATATTTCTACCTTTTTACACGAGCAATGCGGGTCACCCGGTTCCAGCGGGCGGGGGCTCATGATAAACGCTGCTACCCGGAACGGGCAATTTGTGACGCGATCAAGGGGAAAATGGCTGGCCCGGCGGCTCCAGCGCTGCGCCAGGAATCATTGCGTTAGAGGCGATCGGCCGTCGCAATGCGGTCGGGATACCAAATCAAGCCTGGCCGACGGGTGTGGGTCTCAGGCAGTAACCGGCACGGCATGGGTGCCATGAACAACGATGCCCTCAGCCGAATAGACGATCAGCCCTTCGGATTGCAGCATCTTGAGGACTCGACAAACCATTTCGCGCGAGCAACCCACCAGGCGTGCCAGCTGTGGCCGGCTGATTTCCAGAAACCAGCCTTCGTCTCTAATGTGGGCATCGGGTTCGTAACACAGCTCGAGTAACGTGTGGGCTACGCGTCCCTTGACGTCCAAAAATGCGAGGCTCGATACCTTCATGTCGGCGCCGAACAGGCGCAACGCCATCTGGGTGGTCAGTTCGAAAACGAGCCCCTGGTGTTCTGTCGTCAACTGGCGGAATTCTTCATATCCCATTTCCGCAATAACAACATCGGTGCGTGAACGCACCCACGCGCTACGCTGTGCCTGGCGACTATTGAAAAACGCCATCTCGCCAAAAAAATGACCCTTGTTGAGATAGGCCAGCACCATATCGTGACCACTGTCATCTTCGATGATGACTTCCACGGATCCCTCGACCAGGTAATACAGGCGGTCGGGTATTTCCGCCGACTTGATAATCATGGTGCCAGCGTCGACCTGTGTCTGCCGACACAATGACAGGAACTGCTCGAGGATGACCGGGTCCAGCCGGGCGACGGGCGGGCTTTTCATGACAGATGAGTGGGTCGTTCCGTTGCGCTTAGGTCAGTGCAGACGGGACCATTGCAGTATGGTGACATCGTCGGCCTCGACCTCGAGGTTGTCAGCCAGCATGTCACGAACTTCATCATCTTCGAAGCACTCGCCCGTGTAACGCATGACTTCCACGATACCGCTGAACTCGGTGTAGCCATCGTGGCTGCCATCCATCAACAGGAAATGTGTGTAATACTTTTCCTCCATGTGCCACACGATAAGCGCTAGCGGCTGAACGAACTGTGAACGATCACGCAAATCCGACGCCAGCAACTGCATTACACGCAGAATCTGCGAACCAGATCACATGACTGACGCCAGGACAGCCCTCTATCGGCACCCTCTGGGCCTGCTGCACGACATGGGTCCGGGTCATCCCGAGAACCCCGGGCGCCTGCGCGCGATAAATGAGTTACTGGCAACTCGCCCGTTTTATGACCAATTACTGCAGGCCGAGCCACGACTGGCCACGCGTGAAGAACTGGGTCGGGTGCATGCCGACGATTACCTTGCAACGATATTCTCGGTCGATCCCGGTTCCGGCCTCGTTCATCTCGATGGCGACACGGCTATGAACCCGCACAGCCTGCAGGCTGCCCTCCTCGCCACCGGTGCTGCTCTGGATGCCACCGATCGTGTGCTGGGTGGCGAGTTCGACAACGCCTTCTGTTGCATGCGCCCCCCGGGGCACCATGCCGAACCGGATCGCGCGATGGGTTTTTGCCTGTTCGCAACAGTCGCGGTTGCGGCAGCCCACGCGCTGGCATATCACCGTTTACAACGTGTCGCCATACTCGATTTCGACGTACACCATGGCAATGGCACCGAAGCGGTGTTTCGCAGCGACCCGCGCGTATTGTTTTGTTCCAGCTTCCAGCATCCTTTTTATCCGTACGCCGATATTTCCGCCCCGCCACAGAATATCGTCCACGTGCCGCTGCAATCGGGCACTGATGGTGACGGGTTTCGCCAGGCAATAGACGCAAACTGGTGGTCAGCGTTGCGCCGGCACCAGCCAGAAATGATTTTCGTTTCGGCCGGCTTCGACGCCCATCGCGAAGACCCGCTAGGCGGGTTAAACCTCGACGAGGACGATTTCAGCTGGATCACCGCGCGTATCGTCGCCGAAGCCAGTGATCTTTGCCACGGCCGAATCGTGTCGTGCCTCGAGGGTGGTTACCACTACGACGCACTCGCCCGCAGTGTGGCAGCGCATATCGAAGTGCTGGGCGGTTTCTGAGACTACCCGCCGTCGCCCATGACTATGGCATCGCTCACACGCTGGGCCAGGGGGTGATAACCCGGTCGCGCCTGCGCATACACGCGCTGCGCAAACTGCTTGCCGCGCTCAGTCTTCACCAGTTCCTGGTACAACGGCCGAATGAGTTTTAACCGACCGATACTGAGCAGGTAGTTCTCCAGACGGGCAAATGCCGGCTCGTAGTCGTTGCGTATCGCAATTTTGAGCCAGCTGTGCGCGATTTCGTTATTAGCGGATTCAGTGAGGTCGAACGCCTGGTCGAGCGCCACCAGTTGGTCATTGCTCAACTGATCCGGCATGTTGTTGAGGAATGCCAGCCATTCATGCACGGTCCACGCTTCGGTGTCGATGTCTGTAGCAGCAATCTCGCCTTCGAGCCAGTCATTGCGGGTTGCATCGATGCGGGTGAACGCATCCGACTGCGGCAGCACTGCATCTGCCGGCAAACCTGGCTCGAATACCCACTCCATGATTTGCGGCTTGGCTGGCCTGTTGGCGGGCAATTGCGCGCTCAGGTACTCCAGAAACTGGTCGGTGGTAATACTCTCGAAAGCGAAGCGGTCGAAATAGTTGCGCAGGAACACATCGAATTCTTCGCGACCGAAATAGCCTTCCAGCCAGGTCAGGAATAATTGTCCCTTGGTGTAGGGCACTGAGGTGAATACATTGTCGGGATCCTGGCCACGCAGGTCGATCGCCAGGATTTGCGCTTCCGGTGGCAGTTCCGCCAGTTCCCTGGCCAGGCCCTGGTAGCCCAGCGTATTTTCCATTTCTGCACGCTCAGCGCCGTAAACGGCCTCCATGATGCGTGCTTCGAGATAGCTGGTGAAACCCTCGTTGAGCCACAGATCACGCCAGGTGGCATTGGTGATCAGGTTGCCGGACCACGAATGCGCCAGCTCATGTGCGATCAGCGACACCAGGCTGCGATCGCCGGCGATTACGGTCGGTGTGATGAAGGACAGGCGCGGGTTTTCCATGCCACCGAAAGGGAAACTCGGTGGCAGTATCAACAGGTCGTAGCGCCCCCAGCGATAAGGCCCGAACAGGTCTTCGGTGATTTCCAGCATGGTCTCGGTATCGGCGAACTCGTCTGCTGCTGCCTTGACCAGCGCCGGTTCGGCATAAACGCCTGTACGTTCACCGATAGGCTCAAACACCAGGTCGCCGACTGCAATGGCGATCAGGTATGACGGTATCGGTTGTGGCATCCGGAACGTGTATTCGCCATCGCGTTCGGTGTCTGCATCGTTGCTCGCACTCATCACGGCGAGCAGGTCCTGCGGTGTACGGATAGTCGCATCGTAGGTGACCCGTACTGCCGGTGAATCCTGCAGCGGAATCCAGCTGCGTGCGTGTATCGCCTGCGATTGCGAAAACAGGAACGGGTGTTTCTTGCCGGCGGTCTGCGCCGGCGTCAGCCACTGCAGGCCACTGGCACCGGGTGCCGTGCGATAGCGAATACGGACACTGAAAGTGCTGGCATCGCCGGGGGGCAGCTCGATTGCCAGTGGCGCCCCGAGAGCGCCATCACTGTTGCCGAGTTTGTAATAAGTCTGGACCCATTTCCCGGCTGGTGATTCGACACGCACATCCTGGATCTCGAGGTCCCGCGTATCGAGCATCAGCATTTCCGCATCACGACTGACACGCTCGACGGTTAGCGTCGCTGTCCCCTTGAGAATCTGTTCGCCGAAATCGGTTTGCAGATCGAGGCTGATGTGACGGACGGCAATCTCACCGGGATTCGCATAGGAGTGATAGTCGTCGGCGGGTGCGACCGTGGGCTCTACCGGCAACGGTGGCGGCACGACCAGCGCGGGCGGCGGCACCGCAGAATCGGAGGCCACCGTCGACAGGTCGGTATTTTCATTATCGGCGCAGCCAGACAGCAGCAGACCGGCCAGCAGCAAACTCAGTAAAGACTTCACCAGATCCGCACCCGTTGTTCCGGCGGCAGGTACAGCTCATCGCCGGGCTGCACATTAAATGCATCGTAGAAGGTATCCATGTTGCGCACGATGCCGTTGACGCGATATCGACTTGGAGAATGCGGATCGGTCACCAGGCGGCGCCGCAACTCGTCCTCGCGGTATTTGCGTCGCCAAACCTGCGACCAGCCCATGAAAAAACGCTGATCACCGGTATAGCCGCCGATGACCGGGGCTTCCCTGCCACCAAGCGACAACTTGTAAGCACGGTAGGCCATGGTCAGACCGGCCAGGTCACCGATATTCTCGCCCAGTGTCAGCTCGCCATTCACATTCATCCCCTCAATGGGGCTGAACTCGTTGTACTGTGCGACCAGGTTGGACGAGCGACGCCGGAACTCCTCCGCATCCCGCTCGGTCCACCAGTCCCGCAACGTACCATCGCCATCGGACTTGCGTCCCTGGTCATCGAAGCCGTGACTGAACTCGTGCCCGATTACGGCGCCGATTGCACCGTAATTAACTGCATCATCGGCGGCCACATTAAAGAAAGGCGGTTGCAATATTGCCGCCGGAAAAACAATCTCATTCATCGACGGGTTGTAATAGGCGTTCACCGTTTGCGGTGTCATGAACCACTCGTCGCGATCGATCGGCTTGCCCAGCTTGTCGACATTGCGTTGGTGTTCGAACCGGGCACTGGCAATCTGGTTGGCAATCAGGCTGTCGGGACGTATTTCCAGCGACGTGTAATCACGCCACTGGTTCGGATAACCGATTTTCGGAGTGAACTTGGCCAGTTTTTGCTGTGCTTCAGCCTGGGTCTCGGGACCCATCCACTCCAGTTCGTTAATTGCCTCGGCAAAAGCCATCCGCAGGTTCTCGACCATGTCGTCCATGCGCTCTTTTGCCGCTGGCTGAAAGTGACGCTCGACATAAATCTGGCCGACTGCCTCACCCAGCGCAGCTTCCACCCTGGCTACGGCACGCTTCCAGCGTTCGCGATTTTTCTCGGTGCCACGCAAGGTGCGACCGTAAAAATCGAAGTTTGCATCTACGAAAGCCTGCGGCAGGTCCGGGGCAAAAGCATTGAGCAGGCGAAAACGCAGGTAGCTTTTCCACGTTGACAGCGGTACATCGGCAACTATGTCGTCCAGCGCGTCGAAGTAACTGGGTTGGCGAACGATCAGCGCGTTTACATCGGACAAACCGGCGCCATCGAGGAATCGCAGCCAGTCGAATTGCGGCATATCGGCCTGCAGTTTTTCGATACTGTACTTGTTATAGGTTGCGTTGCGATCGCGATTCTCGACTCGCGTCCAGTGTGCTTCGGCAATACGTTGTTCCAGTGCGAATATGCGCTTGGCTTCGACGCGCGCCGCGTCGCTGCCGGCCAGTTCGAGGATATTGGCTATGTAGTCGAGATAAGCGCTGCGGATCTGCTGAAAACGTTCGCTTTCATCGAAATAGTAATCCCGGTCCGGCAGACCGAGACCACCCTGGTTGAGGTAGCTGATGTATTCAGTAGTGGCGCGTGCATCCTGGTTTATCCAGAAGAATAGCGGTCCGGAAACGCCCAGCCGCAGTGCATTACCGAACCAGTGCGCCAGGTCATCCTTGTCACCGATCGCCGCGATGCGTTCGAACTCGGGTGTCAATGGCTGCAGGCCGAGTCTCTCGATCCGCTCCACGTCCATAAACGAGCGGTACATGTCGCCCACTTTTTGCTCGACGCTGCCGGGCGGCGCAGCGGTGGCCGCGGCTTCTTCGATGATTTGTCTCAGGTTGGCTTCCGCAGCATCGAACAGTTCGGTGAATGCACCGTAATTGGACTTGTCAGCCGGTATCTCTGTGGCCTCCAGCCAGCTGCCGTTGACCCATTCAAAAAAGTCATCCTGCGGCCGCACCCGCGTGTCGAGCGACTCGATATCGAGGCCCGATTCCAGCGGCGCCCTGGCTACCGGTGTTTCGTCACCGGACGGTGTGGTCGCGGTACAACCTGCGAGCAAGGCAAATAAAGACAAGGCAATAATACGGCTCACATTCATGACGAACCTCGAAGTCTTTCAGGTTTGAAGATTTTTCAGGCGGCGGCTGTCTAGTCGCGGGTTGGCGTCTCTCGGGTGTAGGCGAGATCGAAGCCCCCAATGCTGATGACATCGCCATCCTTCAATGCATGCTTCTTAATACGCCGGGAATTGACAAAAGTTCCGTTTTTGCTGTCCAGGTCAAGCACATAGTCGTCGTCGAGCACGGTAAATATCTGCGCATGATGACGACTGGCGCTGCGGGAATTTACACGGATATCGCAATCGTGGCGGCGCCCGATCATCACTTTGCGTTTTGCCAGCCGATACTTGGCGATACGCTTGCCCTTGTAAGAGACGACAATGCGCGAACGCCCCTCGCGGCGCGGTGTATCTACGCTGTTCGGTGTCGCGTCAGTATCTGTGGGCTGCACCCGCTCCGCACCTTGTTGCCCCGGTCTTGATCCGGTGCCACCGGCCACCAGAGCGCCTAGATTACCATAAGCCGCTTTTGCCGCCGGGCGGCGCATATGCGGCGAGTCGGCGCTATGTGAAGCTGGTCACGGCAGGTCTTCGGTGGAGCTGGAATGATGACGAAACCCGCAGTTTGGGTGATTGACCTGTGTCCAGCGAAAAGGAAATCAGTGCTTGACAGTCTGACATCGAGTGGCAACTACGCCTTGAGCATATACGCGCTGCCTGCAGCAGTCGCGATTGCCACTATTGTCGGCGTCGGGGCAATGACTATCCTGCGTGAGGGGCACTCGCGGGCGACGCTGCCGTTTATCGCCATCATGATCGCAATGCTGCTGTGGATGACAGGCGGCCTGATGATGTACCTGTCGGCCAATGCTGAGACGGCCGACTTCTGGATCCGCTTCGGCTCGATTGGCCTTGTCTACACACCGACTGCTGCCCTGTTCTTTACCATAATGCTGATCGACCGGGCAAAGCAGACCTTCCCATGGCTGGTTGGCAGTGTGGTTTTGTCGACTGTCTTCCTGCTAACCGCATGGCTGTCGCCGTTGCATATCTCCGGCATCGATCACTATGTTTGGGGCTATTACCCTCGTTATGGCGTGATCGGTGCGTTATTCATGCTGTACGTTGGCGTCGTACTGGGTGCCTGCCTGCGCATGTTGTGGGTCTGCCGCAAAGAGGAACCCCGCGGCAGTATCGGTAGCCGTCGCATCACCCTGCTGATGCTCGGTATTGCCGTCGCCAGCCTGTCCAGTGTCGACTTCCTGGCAACCATCGGCATCAATTTCTACCCGGTCGGCTTCGCCCCGGTACTGTTCCTGTTCTGCATCCTCGCATTCGTTACCTGGAATTACCGGCTGTTCGATATAACACCGGCGCTGGCTTCGCAACGCATTATCGATACGATGACCGATGCCCTTGTCGTAACTGACGACCAGGGCATTATTCGCCTGCTCAATCCCGCCGCCTGTATCCTGCTGGGCGC
>JABDKV010000102.1 GCA_013002045.1 Gammaproteobacteria bacterium | reverse complement strand
GAGCTGGTGTACGTGGGTGCCTGACATGTGATGGCAGTGAGTGCATGGCACCCCCGGCCCAGATATCCATTGTCCTTATGGTGACGGACTTTCCCTGCATGTTTTTGAGCAGGCGACGATAAATACGCAGTTGCTCGTTCTCGCTAGGCAGATCGGCGCGATTTAGATACAGCACTTCGGTGCGGAACAACCCGATGCCGGCGGCTCCGGCGCGTCGCGCAGCGGCCGCTTCACTGGTTGATTCGACGTTGGCGAGTAGCTCTATGGAGACCCCATCGCGGGTAACACTGGGTTGACCGATCAGGCTGCGTAACGCACGTTGGCGTCGTTTTTCCCGTTGTCGCAGGCTGCGGTAATGGCGCAGCGAACGCCGATCAGGATCGGCTACGATCATGCCATTGCCGCCGTCGAGCACGATTTCGTCGTCTTCGCACAGCAATTGCAGCGCCGGGTTTACTGCAACGATGGTCGGGATGCGCAATGACCTGGCAACGATCACGGCATGACTCATCGTGCCGCCATGTGTGCAGACCAGTCCACGCATACCGTCCTGCTGATGCGTAATGACATCGGCCGGGGCCAGCATCCGCGTGACGACGATATACGCTTCACCCTGGTCGTCACGTTGCTGGCGTTGGCCAGCCAGCTTGTTCAGTACCTTGGCAATGACATTCTCAACATCTTCGCCACGCTGGTGCAGGTAAGGATCCTCGATGCGGTCGAACAACTTCATCAGCGTGTCACGGTGACGAGCGAGGGCCCATTCCGAGGTGTAATACTTGCCGCTTATTAATTCGATGACCGGTTGCGATAGCGTCCGGTCCTCGAGCATCAGCAGATGGCTGTCGAAAAAACTCATGATTTCGGCTGGCACATTGTCCTTCAGGTTCGATTGCAACTCGCGCAGCTCGGTGATGGCTGCGTGCATTGCACCCTGCAGGCGAGCGACTTCGGTTTCGACCTGGTCAGGCTCGATATGACTTGCCGTGGCGTGCGGCTGAATCTCGTGGAGCAGGCGTACCTTGCCTATAGCAATACCCCTGGAGACACCGGTGCCGTTGAGCATTAACGACATCAGTTACTCATTGGTATCGCTCGGGATGAACTCCTGGTTGGTATGGTCAAACAACGCCAGTAGCCGCGCCTGGACCTGGCGCTCATCCGGTCCATCAACCTTGACCCGGACGCATGCGCCGTGCGGCGCGGCGAGTGAGAGCAGTCCCAGAATGCTCTTGCCGTCGACTTCCTGGTTGTTATAGATGACGCGCACCCGCGAATCGAACTCGCTGGTCATCGCCACCACGTGCGCTGCTGGTCGCGCATGCAGTCCATGGCGGTGATGCACCTTGAAGTCGAATTCCCGCAAACGCCACTCCTCGACAGACGTCTTCTGAGCTTACCGGTTGAGCATTGGTTAACGCAAATTCACAATCTGTGATATGTCGCATCGAGACTTATGAATCAATGCTTTAGCTCGTTGTGCCTGATCAGGACGGCCACATTACCATCACCAAACCGCTCAGCCAGTCGCTCGACCAGATAGACCGAGCGATGCTGGCCACCAGTGCAACCGATCGCAACTGTCAGGTAGCTGCGATTACTGGCAACAAATGCAGGAATCCATCGCGCCAGCCAGTCGGAGATTGACTCGAGCATGTCGTTGACGTCGTCCTGTTGTCCGAGCCATCGTGCGACTGGTTCGTCCTGCCCGCTCTTGCCGCGTAATTCGGCAACCCAGTAGGGGTTGGGCAGGCAGCGCACATCGAAAACGATGTCGGCATCGGCGGGCAGACCATTCTTGAAACCGAATGACTGGAATTGCAGTGACAGGCGACCTTCGCCGCGACTGTCGATCCGGTCGCGTACGATTTCGCGCAGTTCATGCACGCTGGTACGCGAGGTGTCGATGACCAGGTCTGCGTATGCCGCGACGCTCTCAAGAATTTCATTTTCCCGTCGGATTGCATCCTGCAGCCCAACCTGGTCGTTGCTCAGCGGGTGTTTGCGGCGGGTTTCGCGGAAGCGCTTCAGCAAAACGTGCTGGTCAGCGTGCAGAAACAGGATATCGCAATCGACACCACCAGCGCGTATCTCTTCTACCAGTGCAGGCAGCTGGAGCAGGTCGTCGACATTGCTGCGGGCGTCGATGCCGACGGCCATGCGCCGGTACGCAGGGTCGTCGGTCATAACGGTTTCAGCTACAAACGACTTGAGCAGATTGATCGGGATGTTATCGATGCAGAAATACCCGATGTCCTCGAGCATGTGCAGGGCGACGGACTTACCGCCGCCTGAAAGGCCGCTAACTACTACCAGTCTCATCGGATCCGGGCAGTTCCACCTCGGTCAATAAATCATAGAGTTCGTCGGGATCAGCGGCAGACTCCAGCGAATCGCGGTACTGCCCATCGCCAAGCATGGTGGCAATCGTTGACAGTAGTGCCAGGTGCTGTTCTTCGTTTCCGTGTGGCACCAGCAGTCCGAGCATCATGTGGACCGGTTTGCCGTCGGCTGCATCAAAGTCCACCGGCTCATCGAGGCGCACGAACCCGGCCCGGATTTGTAACAGGTTTTCGATACGCGCATGCGGAATGGCGATACCGTGACCGATAGCGGTACTACCGAGACGCTCCCGTTGCATCAGGTTGTCGAACACATCCAGCTTGTGTAACGGTCGTTCGCCACCCGACAGCACTTCGCTGAGTATATCGAGCGCGTGCTTTTTGCTGCGTGCGACGATACCGCACACGATCCGTTCCGGATCGAGAATTCCGTCCAGCGTCACGGACGTCGAGTTCGGCAAGGCCTGGGGCATGTCAGCCGAGCCGCGTTTTGCGTGCCTCACGGGCATGGTGGTCGGTGAGTTTTTCTTTGTGCTTTTTGACCTGGCGGTCGAGCTTGTCTATCAGTCCATCGATCGCGGCGTACATGTCCTCTTCGACCGACTCGGCAAACAGGCGGGCACCACTGGCAGCGACTGTCGCTTCGGCCTTGTGACGGGTCTTCTCCACGCTCAGGATGACATGAACGTCGGTGAGATGATCGAAGTGTCGTTCGAGACGTTCCATCTTGTTACCGACGCGCTCGCGCAGAGCAGGTGTAACTTCGATGTGATGACCGGTGATACTGAGTTGCATGTAAGCCTCCTCTCTCTACCTGATTGCCAGGCGTTTACGTTCACTCGACGATGGAATATTCATCGCTTCACGATACTTGGCGACCGTGCGTCGTGCGACGGTAACGCCATCCTCGAGTAATTTCTTCGCGATCTTGTTATCGCTCAGTGGTTTGGCCGGATCCTCGGCGGCGATCAGTTTCTTGATCATTGCCCGGATCGCGATCGATGATTTCTCTTCGCCGTCGACCGTGCCGACATGGCTGGAAAAGAAATAGCGCAGTTCGAATATACCGCGTGGTGTGTGCATGTATTTATTTGTTGTCACGCGCGAGACCGTCGACTCATGCATCTCGATGGCTTCCGCGACATCGCGCAACACCATCGGAGTCATGCCTTCTTCACCCCGCTCCAGAAATTCCTGTTGTCGATCTACGATACAGCATGCGACTTTGTACAGAGTCTCATTACGGATCTCGAGACTGCGAACCAGCCAGCGGGCTTCCTGCAGCTGGGTACGCAGGATGCTGTGGTCGCTATCACCGCGGATCGCGCCGGCATAACTCTTGTTGATACGAAGGGATGGCAGCAGCGCGCTGTTGACCTCAACTATCCAGCGATCATCCACTTTGCGTACATAGACATCGGGTACGACATAATCAGCCGCGCGTGGCGAGACCGCGTTCCCCGGGCGCGGGTGCAACGACCGCACCAGGGCGACCGCTTCGGCCAGGCCATCGTCATCGCAGCTAAGTCGTCGGCGCAAGGTAGTGAACTGATTGTCTGCGATAAGCCTGAGCAGATCCTGGTCTTCGGTAATGTAATAGGCTATCTCGAGACCGGCGGTATCCGGTGACAGCTGGTGTAACTGCAGGCGTAGCGATTCGCACAGGCTGCGGGCACCGACACCGGCTGGATCATAACGTTGCACCTTGAGCAACACAGCTTCGAGCTCTTCCTCGCTGACTGCCAGATCGTCGCCCAGGGTGGTCCTGATGGTGGCGAAATCATCGATAAAGTAGCCGTCTTCGTCGATTGCGTCGATCAGTGCACCGGCGATGGCTCGTTCGCGATCGCTCAGGTCATCCATCTCCGCCTGCCACAGCAGGTAATCATTGAGTGTCTGGCCGCTGGTATCTTCGATGTCCTGGCTGATCGGCGGTTGCGCACTGTTGCCGCCGCGCTCGGCTGAGGCTGTTACGCGATTCTCGCGCCAGGCGTCGTCGAGCTGCCGTTCCTCGACAGACGTCTTATCGTCGGTCTTGCTCTTCTGATCAGGCTTGACGTCGACGTATTCCTCAATGCTCTCGAGCATGACATTGCTTTCGAGCGCTTCCTGGATTTTTGTCTGCAAATCCATGACCGGAAGCTGCAGCAGGCGAATGGCCTGTTGCAGTTGCGGTGTCATGGTCAGCGTCTGACCAATTCTGAGTTGCAGTGATGGTTTTAACATAATTTATCTGCGGGCCAGCGTCTCCGTGCTAATTGCACTGCCCATTACAGCCGGAAGTCCTCGCCGAGGTAAACCTCGCGTACCCGCCTGTCGGCCAGGACCTCGTCGGGCGTGCCCGCCGAAATCACTGTTCCTTCACTCAGGATATACGCCCGCTCGCAAATGCCAAGTGTTTCCCGCACATTATGGTCAGTAATCAGCACGCCAATCCCGCGAGCGGTCAGCTGCGCAATAATCCTTTGTATATCAAGGACCGAGATCGGGTCGACACCGGCGAAGGGCTCATCAAGCAGGATAAACGACGGTTCTGCTGCCAGCGCACGTGCAATTTCCGCACGCCGGCGCTCGCCACCGGACAGGCTGATACCGGCACTGTTGCGAATATGCCCGATGTGTAGTTCTTCAAGTAGCTCGTCGAGTGCGCGCTCGCGCTCGGCCTCGCTTAGCTCCGGGCGGGTTTCGAGTATGGCCATGATGTTCTGGGCCACACTGAGCTTGCGAAATATCGATGCCTCCTGTGGCAGGTAACCGACACCGAGACGCGCTCGTCGATGCATGGGCAAACGCGTCAGGTCACGGTCGCCCAGCAGTATGCGACCGGCGTCGACCGGGATCAGGCCCACAATCATGTAAAAAGCGGTGGTCTTGCCGGCACCATTCGGCCCCAGCAAACCGACCACCTCACCGCTGTGCAATTCCAGCGACATGTCCTCGACGACCTGTCGTGCGCGGAAGCGCTTGCTGATGCCGTCAGCCCGCAATGTTGTTGTCATGGGCCGCCATCGCCCGCATCGTCTGCCGGTGGCGGCGTGATGATGATACGCACACGATCATCTTCGTCGTCGCTGCCGGCAATAACCCGTTCGGCAGCGATGTCGTAGACAATCTCGTTGCCACGAATTTCATTGTCGGCCTGGCTGATCCAGGCATCAGCTTCGAGTCGCATTTGCTGCTTATCGAGATCGTAGACCAGTCGGTTGGCGCGCCCGCGTGTCAGTGTTACGTCAGTGTCACGACCACGATGTTCGAACGTGGCGGGCGCGCCGCTGAGCCGGACGGAACGCAACTCGTTGCCGCCAAAGGTTACGACAGCTTCGGTCGCTTCGACCCGTACTACCGCGTTGCTGTTGTGCCTCATCACCGCGGGTGTTCCGGTGATTGTTGCGCTACGCAGTTCATGGTCGACAAAACGCATGCGAGCAGTCGCTGCTGTCACCTCCGATTCGGCGCTGAAAATTCGGACGTTGCCGCGAAATACCCAGGTGCTGTCGGCGAAATCGAGTTGCGAGGAATCGGCTTGTTGCGCTTCTATACCAAGTTCGCCGCGGGCAATCGAGATTTGCTCAAACAGGATGCGCTGATTGCGACGATCGTAATCGGTGCTGGCGGCATCGAGCAGGATCGGTAGTTCCTGCGCGGTCGCGCCAGCCGCCGTAACAAACAGCAGTGCAATGAACAAATTACGGCAGAAAACGACCATTGACCTCGGTCTCGAGACGCAGGGTTTGTTGCTGAAAGTCGGCCAGCAAGCCGATCGCGCTGAGGCTGTAGTTGTCCCTGACGATGTCGACTCGTTCGCTGGTCGTTGCCGTATGCGAAAGCAGGTCGATAGCCAGTTCTGGGGTGCTTATGCGGGTGAGCGGATTGCCTCGCATGAGTTGTTCTTCCATCGTGACATCGCCACGCAATTCGATCAGCTCGCCACCGGCGGGTATTACACCGCTGGCAGCCCGCAACTGCCACGGCTCGGTGTCCGGCAAGGCATATTCGAGATCGACCTGTTCGAGTATGACTGACTGCTCACCGGCCTGCTGCAGAATTCGCTCGGCCCGCAGGGAATAAATGTGCCGCCCCTGGTCATCGACCCCTTCAATTGTCGCATCGCGCAGGTAATACCCCGATTCGGCTGTCGTGCGACCGGGTGTGTCAGTAGTCTGGCGACCACCAATGAGCAGAAAGCTGGCCACGGCGGCGGCCACCACGATTACCAGCAGAATGGCGTTGCGGCTCATTGGGGCTCCTGCGCTGCCAGCAACAGATCGCATACATCGCGGACTGCGCCACGACCCCCATGACGTTCGGTCACCCAGTCGGCCATCTCGATAATATCCGGGTGCGCGTTGGCAACGGCGAGGCGCAGCCCGGCCAGCTGCAGCATCGGCAGGTCCGGATGATCGTCGGCGGCCACGGCGATTTCGTGGCGTTCGCATCCTGCCCGTTCTATTAGCCGTTGCAGTAACGGACCCTTATCACCGATGCCGAGATGAAACTCGTTGATCTCCAGTTCACGCAATCGTCGTTCGACTGCAGCTGATGCGCGACCACTGATTACCACTATTCCGATTCCTGCACGCATAACGCGGCGCAGCCCATACCCATCCTGAGTATGGAAGCTTTTCATCAGTTCACCTTCTGCAGTGTAGTACAGGAGCCCATCGGTCAATACACCATCGACATCGAGCACCAGCATGCGGACTGCCCGGGCACGGTCGATCAGGTTTTCAGGGAAGCGTTTCAAGCCCAAAGCTTCACATGACACCTGCGCGAAACAGGTCGTGAACATTGAGTGCGCCAACGAGGTTATCGTTGTCGTCAACAACCAGCAGGGACGTGATCTTGTGGTTTTCCAGTACGCCGACAGCTTCCGCCGCGAGCATGTCGGGTGTCACCGTCTTGCAGTCACGCGTCATCAAATCCTCAATGGCCGTGCCGTGCAGGTCGACGCGCCGGTCGAGCGCGCGACGCAGGTCGCCATCGGTAAAGACACCCGCCACGTGGCGCTGCGCATCGATTACCGCCGTCATGCCGAGGCCTTTGGCGGTAACTTCCAGTAATGCGTCTTTGACGCTGGTCCCGAGATCGACGCAAGGCACGGCCTCACCGCTGTGCATCAGGTCCTCGACGCGCACCAGCAGGCGTCGGCCAAGTCGGCCTCCGGGATGCGAACGAGCGAAATCTTCTGCCGTAAAGCCCCGGGCTTCGAGCAATGCCAGCGCCAGCGCGTCACCCATCGCCAGCGTTGCTGTGGTGCTCGCCGTCGGGGCGAGATTCAACGGACACGCCTCACTCGACACGCTGACATCGAGGTTGACTGTGGCCGCCTGGGCCAGAGTCGACGCGGTATTGCCGGTGAATGTAATGAGCGAGGCTGCCATGCGCCTGATCAGCGGGAGTAGCACCACGATTTCAGACGTTTCACCGGAATTGGATACGGCGATTACGACATCGTCGGCCGTGATCATGCCCATGTCGCCGTGACTGGCTTCGCCCGGATGCAGGAAGAATGCAGGACTACCTGTGCTGGCCAGGGTGGCGGCGATCTTGCCCGCCACGTGCCCTGACTTGCCGATTCCGGTGACGACGAGGCGACCGCGGCAATCCAGGCACAGGCGGCATGCCTTTACGAATTCGTCACCGATACGTTCGGGCAACCTTGCCACGGCATCAGCTTCGACTGACAGGACCTGTCGGGCGCGGTCGATGATTTGCTGCGGATCGAACGCCGCGGGTTGGCGGGCGGGCTGACTCATAAAGTGCTGTGTACCAGGAATCCCATATAACCGACGAATGCCAACACCAGCGCTGCGCCTTCGGAGCGCTTGATATTGCCTTCTCCCCCGATATTGTATGCCATCGCGAACAACGCAATCGTCAGTCCGATCATGACCAGGAAATCGCGCGTCAGGACTTCGCGGGCAAACTCTGTCGGGGCCAGAGTCCCGGCAACGCCAAGCACCGCCAGCAGGTTCCACATATTGGAGCCAATGACATTGCCAATGGCGAGGTCGTGCTCACCTTTCAGGGCCGCTGCGATCGATGCCGCCAGTTCTGGCAGTGACGTGCCAATAGCGACGATAGTCAGGCCAATGATCAGATCACTGACTCCGATCGCCTGCGCGACGTTAATGGCACCCCAGACCAGCATGCGCGAACTGATAATCAGTGTCAGCAGGCCGATCAGCAGCAAACCGCCCGCCGTCTTCATGGACATGTCGCTGGGAATCTCAGCTTCGAGTTCGGCCAGCATGGGGTCGCCGGCGCGCGACAGCACCTCTACGCGCACCAGCCAGTACAGCATCAGGCCCAGTCCCAGTAGCAGTGCGATACCTTCCGGCCGGCTTAACCGGCCATCGAGAAATGGCAGCACGGTCAGCAATGTCACTGCGAGCAGGACCGGTAATTCCCGATGCAGCGTCTGGGAGCGAATTCGTAACGGCTGGACCAGCGCGGTGACGCCGAGGATCAACGCAATATTCGAGATATTGGAACCAAGGGCGTTGCCGATCGCGAGATTCGGGTTACCACTGATGGCCGCGTTGATCGAGACCAGGATCTCCGGCGCTGAAGTACCGAAGCCAACGACCGTCAGTCCAATCAGCAGGTGCGAGACACCAAGGTTATGTGCCGTTGCGGCGGCGCCAACGACAAAGCGGTTGGCGCCCCAGACCAACAGTGCCAGTCCAGCGGTAATGGCAGCGATGTAGGTCAGCATGTGTGGCTAGGTCTTATCGCCCATGACGTGTGGACGGCCAAAGATAGCACAATGGGCATTTTCGCCGACGCTGGCGATACCTTATTATTGAACGTTCACAACGAACCGGATTCACCACCATATGAACGCAGATGCCGTAGCCGCGCTGATTCGCGAAGCCATGCCCGACGCCCGGATCGAGGTCCGCGGCGACGATGGCGTGCATTTCGAGGCCCTGGTCGTCAGCGAGCGCTTCGAGGGCCAGGCGACATTGCAGCGCCACCGCACGGTATATGCCGCGCTGGGTGAACTGATGGGTCGCGAGATCCATGCCATGTCCCTGCAGACGCTCACCCCAGCCGAACTGGACGCCGGCTAAGCCATGGACAAGCTCCTGATCGCCGGGGGCACTCGCCTGGACGGCGAGATCGTGATCTCTGGCGCCAAGAACGCAGCCTTGCCGATCCTGGCGGCGACGCTGCTGGCCGACGAACCGGTCCTGATTGGCAACCTGCCGCACCTGCGCGACATCACCACCACGGTCGGTTTGCTTCGCCGAATGGGTGTTGCGGTGACGATGCATGAGCCAATGCGGCTCGAAATCGACCCGACCACCATCGATGACCTGGTTGCACCCTACGATCTCGTGCGCACCATGCGGGCTTCCATCCTGGTGCTGGGCCCGTTACTGGGTCGTCATGGTTCCGCCGATGTATCGCTACCCGGTGGCTGTGCGATTGGCGCCCGGCCGGTCGACCTGCATATACAGGGTATGCGCGCCATGGGTGCCGATATCGACCTCACCGATGGCTATATCCGTGCCCGCGCAAGCCGCTTGCACGGGGCCCGCATCGTGCTCGACAAGGTCACTGTGACCGGAACCGAGAACCTGCTGATGGCCGCCGTGCTGGCGGATGGGGTGACAACGATCGAAAACGCCGCTCGTGAGCCCGAAGTCGTCGACCTGGCCAATTTCCTGAACAGTCTGGGTGCCCGGATCCGCGGTGCGGGTACCTCCAGGATCGAAATCGAAGGGGTTGAGCGCCTGCATGGCGGCGAATACGACGTCATGCCCGACCGGATCGAAGCCGGGACCTACCTGGCGGCGGCTGCGGCGACACGCGGCCGGGTACGCGCCAAGCGGGTCAGCCCCGGTGATCTGGATGCGGTTTTGGCGAAGTTTGCCGAGGCTGGCGCCCATATCGACACCGGGGACGACTGGATCGAGGTCGACATGCGCACCAGGCGGCCACAGGCTGTGCGTATTACGACTGCGCCGTTCCCGGGTTTCCCGACTGACATGCAGGCACAGTTTGTTGCCATCAATGCGGTTGCCGAAGGTGTCGGAGTGATAACCGAGACCATTTTCGAGAACCGCTTCCAGCACGTGCTCGAAATGCAGCGCATGGGTGCCAGGATCAGGCTCGAGGGCAATACCGCGGTCAGTGAGGGAGTAGAGCAGCTCCAGGCGGCACCGGTAATGGCAACAGATTTGCGCGCATCGGCGTCACTGGTGCTGGCGGCGCTGGTTGCAGACGGCGATACCATGGTCGACCGGATCTATCACATCGATCGGGGATATGAATGCATCGAGGAAAAGCTGGCCCAGCTGGGCGCCTCGATTCGACGGATCCCCGGCTGAAACACAGACGGAAAGGGCCTAAACGGCGTGGGCGTGTGTATAATGCGCAGCGATTTTTTCAGCTTCTTTGACCTCTAGCATACGGACGACAGAAATATGGCGGACGAGTCTGTAATTGACGACGAAAAAGCGGATGAGGGTCGACGACACTTCCTGGCGCTGGCCACCGGTGTGGTCGGTGCAGTCGGTGTGGCGGCCGTGGCGACACCCTTCGTGTCTTACTTCCGCCCAAGTGCTCGCGCCAAGGCGCTGGGTGCGGCTGTAGAGGTCGACATTAGCAAGCTCGAACCCGGTGCCATGATCAGCGTTGAGTGGCGTGGTAAGCCAATCTTTATCGTCAACCGAACGGAAGAGGCTATCGAGCAGTTGCAGGCGGTCGAAGACCAGTTGGCCGATCCGGAATCAGAGAAGGAACAGCAACCCGACTTCGCCGCCAACCGCTATCGCTCGCTGCGGCCCGGCGTGTTCGTGGCAATTGGCTCCTGCACCCATCTGGGCTGCGCGCCGAAGTATCGTCCGGAAGTAGCACCCGCAGATCTCGGGCCGGACTGGGCCGGTGGTTTTTTCTGCCCCTGTCATGGCTCCAAATTCGATCTGGCGGGACGGGTCTACGCAGGCGTGCCGGCTAACCTCAATCTTGCGGTGCCGCCTTACCGGTTCCTGTCTGACACGACTCTCATCATTGGCGAAAACACGGAGGCAGCCTGATGGCTAACGGCCAGACCGACACCCTGGGCCGCATCGGTGAGCGCGTCAGCGCGCTCGGAGACTGGGTAAACGCCCGGTTCCCAGCCGACAAGATGTGGAAAGAGCACGCCTCGGAATATTACGCACCGAAGAACTTCAATTTCTGGTACTACTTTGGCGTTTTGTCGCTGGTGGTGCTGGTGCTGCAGATCGTTACCGGCATCGTGCTGGCGATGAACTACAAGCCTTCCGCTGCCGAAGCCTTCGCCTCGGTCGAGTACATCATGCGCGATGTGCCGTGGGGCTGGCTGATTCGATATATGCATGCAGCTGGTGCGTCGTTCTTCTTTATCGTTGTCTACCTGCATATGTTCCGTGGACTAATGTACGGCTCATACCGTAAGCCACGCGAGCTGATCTGGATCATCGGCATGCTGATCTATGTTGCGCTGATGGCCGAGGCTTTCATGGGTTACCTGTTGCCGTGGGGACAGATGTCTTACTGGGGTGCACAGGTAATCGTGTCGTTGTTCGGTGCTATTCCGTTCATAGGCGAGGGCCTGTCGGAATGGATTCGCGGTGATTACTTTATTTCCGATATCACGCTGAACCGCTTCTTCTCGTTCCATGTCATTGCCGTGCCACTGGTGCTGCTCGGCCTGGTTGCTATGCATATCCTGGCCTTGCACGAAGTCGGCTCCAATAACCCGGATGGCGTTGATATCAAGAAGCACAAAGACGCAAACGGCAAGCCACTCGACGGCATCGCGTTTCATCCTTATTACACCGTTAAGGACCTGGTGGGCATCGCCGGTTTCGCGATTATTTTTTCTGCGGTCGTGTTTTTTGCACCGGAATTCTTCGGGTTGTTCCTGGAACACGCGAACTTTGAACCGGCAGATCCGCTCAAGACGCCAGAGCATATCGCCCCGGTCTGGTACTTCACGCCGTTCTACGCGATCCTGCGGGCGGTTCCCGACAAGCTCGCCGGCGTGGTCATTATGGGTCTTGCGATCGTTGTAATGTTCCTGTTGCCGTGGCTCGATCGGAGCCCGGTGCGGTCGATACGTTACAAGGGCTGGATCTTCAAGACGGCACTGGCCATCTTCGTAATCAGTTTTATCGCGCTCGGTTACCTGGGTTTGCAGCCAGCGACGACACTGTTTGTCTGGCTTGCAAGGCTGTTTTCGTTACTCTACTTCGCCTTTTTCCTGCTGATGCCTTTCTACTCTAAATGGGATACACCGAAACCGGTGCCGGACAGGGTGACCCATCATGGCTAAACGTATTTTGATTGCAGCTTTGTTATTGATGCCCGTCCAGGTGATGGCTGCTGCGGGCGGCTCAGGATTCATGTTGCACGCCGGGAACGATGTCGGCAACAAGGCTTCGCTGCAACGTGGTGCACGCAACTACGTCAATTACTGCCTCGGCTGCCACTCGCTCCAGTATGTGCGCTACAACCAGGTTGCCAAAGATCTCGGTATCGCCGAAAGCGACCTCGAAGATACGCTGATGTGGACTGCGGAAAAGCCGCAGGAAGTCATCGAGATCGCAATGCCCGATGGCGACGCTGCGCGCTGGTTTGGGCGCACCCCGCCAGACCTGTCGCTGACTTCACGCAGCCGCGGTACCGACTGGATCTACAGTTACCTGAAGGCGTTCTATGTCGATCCGACAACCATGTTCGGCTACAACAACCTGGTCCTCGAAAATGCCGCCATGCCTCATGTATTGTGGTCGCTCGAGGGTGACAAGGCAGCCATATTCGAGGATACCGTCGACCAGGACGGTGTCAGCCACACGGAGTTCAAGGGCTTTGAACAACTGACAGAGGGTAAGCTGAGCGAGGCCGAGTATGATGAGTTCGTAATCGACCTGGTCAACTTCCTTGATTATGTTGGTGAGCCAGTTCAGCTGCAGCGTCAAAGTCTTGGTATCAAGGTAATTGCCTACCTGCTGGTCTTCCTGCTTCTCGCCATGGCGTTGAAGAAAGAGTTCTGGAAAGACGTCGACTAGAAAAACAGACCGGGGCAACCCGCAACGAGTTTAGGAGTATTTAATGGCAGTGGTCGCTAATCGACGTTCAGTTATGACTTTATTTTCCCGCCCGACGTGCCCGTACAGTCACAGGGTACGGATCGTGCTGGCGGAAAAAAGCATCAACGTCGAAATCGTCGATGTCGACAGCGCCACCCTGCCGGAGGATCTGCTCGACCTGAATCCATACAACAGTGTGCCGACGCTGGTCGACCGGGATCTGATCCTGTATGACTCGCGCGTCATCATTGAGTATCTGGACGAACGTTTCCCGCATCCGCCCCTGATGCCAGTTGACCCGGTCACCCGGGCCCAGTTTCGCCTTGCGCTGTATCGTATCGAGCGTGACTGGTATGGCCTGGTAGATGACCTGGAGTCGGCATCGGATCGTGGTACCAAGCGCGCTTCCAAGGCGCGCAAAATCCTGCGCGAGAGCATCCTGGCCAGCACCGAGGTTTTTGGTGCCCGGGACTTCTTTCTCAGTGATGAGTTTTCGCTGGTTGACAGCACCATCGCGCCAATACTGTGGCGGCTCAATCACTATGGTATCGAGCTGCCCAGTGATACTGCCGAGCCCATCCTGAACTACCAGGAACGGTTGTTCGCCCGCCCGTCATTCCAGGCCAGCCTGACTGAGCTCGAACGCGAACTGCGTTAAGCCGGCAGCTGACCCGCCAGCCCATGGCCCTCCCGCGTAAGCCGTACCTCATTCGAGCGATGCACGAGTGGATTTGCGACAGTGAGTTCACGCCGCATATCGTTGTCGATGCCGAAGCCGAGCATGTAGTGGTACCGGCCGAGCACATCAACGATGGCAAGATCATTCTCAATATCAGTACACGGGCGACCGAAGCGTTGCAGCTGGGAAACGAATTCATCAGCTTCGCCACGCGTTTTGGCGGACGCAGTGTCAGTATCGAGATTCCGTGTGCCGCAGTACTCGGTATCTATGCACGGGAAACCGGCGAGGGCATGATATTTACCGGTGAGGACAGCCCCGACGATCCTGATGGTTCCGATGAACCGACACCACCACGCGCGACCCGACCCGAGCTAAAAATCGTCAAGTAGTAGGTCAGAGATCGCGCGGCCCGATCACAGCCTGGTCGATTAACTCACACAGGCAGTGAATGGCGAGCAGGTGCACTTCCTGTATGCGCGCGGTCACGCTCGCCGGGACGCGGATTTCGATATCGCCTGGCGCCAGCAGCGACGCCATGGCGCCGCCATCGCGTCCACTGAGTGCGACGATACCGACATTTCGTCGATGCGCTGCTTCAATGGCTGCATTAATGTTGGCTGAATTGCCCGATGTGCTGATCGCCAGCAGCAGGTCGCCATCGCTGCCAAGCGCCAGCACCTGCTTGGCAAAGACCTGCTCATAGTCATAGTCATTGGCAATCGAGGTCAGGGTAGAGCTGTCAGTCGTCAGAGCGATACCAGGTAGCCCGTCGCGGTCGCGATCGAAGCGATTGAGCAACTCGGAAGAAAAATGTTGTGCATCGGCTGCCGAGCCCCCGTTGCCACAGCTCATGATCTTGTTTCCGGCGCGCAGGCAGTCGACCATGCGGGCGGCGGCCGCCTGCAGTGGCTGGGTCAGCTCGGCGGCTGCCCGCTGTTTCGTTTCTATACTGGCCGCAAACATGCGGCTGATGAGCTCATTCGAATTCATAGACAGTCTTCCGCGGTAAACGCATCTGGTATCCAGTCGATCTGGTCGCCGGTGATACTGATCACATCGAGGCGCACCGGCAAGTGTGCCAGCGCAGCATGACGCGCCAGGAAATACTCGGTAGCGCGGACAATCTTAACCTGCTTGCGTCTGTCGATGCTGTCGGATGGTGACAGATGACGGTCGTGACTACGACTGCGTACTTCGACCACGACCAGCAGGTCATCGCTGCGCATGATCAGGTCGAGTTCGCCACTGCGGCAGCGGAAGTTGCGCGCGACCAGCTGCAAACCACGCCGTTGCAGCCAGCGCAGCGCCTGCGTTTCTGCTCGCCTGCCGCGTTCGGCCCGTCTGCTCAGGGCGCGCCGGCGGTTGTTGCGGTATCAGTCCCGGAGTCGCCTCCATCATCCTCGATCGGTCCGAGCGGTACGGCGACACCGTTATCGACTACGGCCAGTGCCGGCAATCGTACGATCCGGCCATCGTTACCAACACTGAGATCGCCGGTCAGGCCACGAAAGGCACTGTCGAGCCCGGCTGCCGACGCCAGTAGCGGCACCAGCCGCCAGGCATCGTAGCCCATTGCGTACAGCGGGTTGCCGGCATCGGTACGCCCGGGCCAGAAACGTTCGATGGTTTCCTGCAGCTGCAGCGTGTCATTGGTGGTACCGAGTTCCCACGGTGTAACGGCAAAAATCACGCCATTGATATCGCGATTGAGGTCGGCATTCGCTGTGTAGGCTGATGCGGTGGCGTAAACAGGTAACCCGGTAGCGTAATGAAACCGCAGCTGCGGTCGCATCAGCCGCGCCTGGCGTGCGAACGCGCCGACAAAGATAAAGTCGACGTCCTGTCGACGACGTGGTTCGAATTCGAGTTCCTGGCCGATAGTCGCGCTGATCTGGCGGCGTCGGGAGTAACTGCGGTCGAGCAACAGGGCCGACTTGATGGCATTGGAAAAATCGGTCTCGGACGGGTCGTAGGTGGCATGAGTCAGCAAAGTGCCACCACGATCTTCAAGCTCCATGCTGAATGCGGTCAGCACACGCTGGCCCCAGTCATTACCCGGAACCAGAGCGATGGCGCGGGTGCGACCTTCGGCCACCGCCCGTTGCGCCACCCGCCGGGCCTCGTGCTCGGGTGCCAGCGCGAACTGGTAAAAATTGCGGGGTGCAGCGATCTGTGTTGGCAGGTAGTTAAGAGCCAATGTCGGGGGGCCAGCCGGGGCCAATGGCAGAACTGCCTGCACGTCATCTTTGATCAATGGCCCGACGATGAAGTCAGCACCGTCTTCGACAGCTCGTCGATAGCTCGTAGCAGCGCCTTCTAATTCGGTGTCATAAACGACAACCCGGGTACCGCTCATCGCGCCGTAATCGAGGTGGCCGGCGATAAAACCGTCACGTAAGGCCGCACCGGCCTGGCCCACCTGGCCCGATAACGGTAACAACAGCGCCACCCGTTGCGGTGTGCGTAAGCTTTGCTGGTAGTCGCCCAGCAGCCGTTCGAGCAATACTGCGTCGGCCGGGTGGCCGGGCCATTGCTCACGCCAGCGCAGCATCGCGGCACGCTCGGCAAAAGGGTCACCGGCATACGCGGCGACAGCGTTACTCAGTTCAATCCAGCCGCGTACGATGGCGTCGCTGTCGTCAGCGACATCGACCGGGCCGGCACTGCGCAACGCCTCCCACAGCCGGCGCTGGTTGGCCAGGATCTGGTCAGCGTTTTCCAGCCAGGTTTCTCGTTCGACCAGCAAGCGCGTACCGCGGGTAACATCGTCCAGTCGAAACCAGGCGCTGGAGCCTACGGCAAGCGCGTCGGCGGCAAGACTGCGCGCAACACCCGGGGGTAAGTCTCGCAGTCGATCGAGCGCCTGTTGCGGCTTGCCCGACTCGACCTCCAGGGCAGCGGCCAGCACCGATTGTGCATTGGTCAGGTCGCCCGCAAGCGGTAGTCCGACCTCACGCATATTGCGCATCGCCCGATTGCGTTCATCAGCGAAATACCAGGCTTCGGCCGCCGCGAGTAACCAGCGTTTGCGTTCGTCGCCACTGGCACGTGCTGCCAGTCGTTCGTAGCTTTGCGCGGCGCGACGGTAATCGCCCGATTCCATTGCCGCCTCGGCGCGGCTGGCCAGGTCTGAGCCGGTTCCCCGGGGTCCAGGCGTTTCGCAACCGGCAACCAAAGCCAGCAGGCACAGGCAGCACAGCGCTTGAATGAGCTTGTCGGGGCGGGGCAGGATAGGCAGCTTGATCTTCATGGCATCGCAGTGTCTGTAGTGGGTGATCCAGTGTCAAATGAAACGGGCAGGTTGTACGTGGTGGCAACACCGATCGGCAATCTCGGCGATCTCGGGCCGCGCGCCGGTGCGACGCTGGGCGCGGTCGATGTGATTGCTGCCGAGGACACGCGCCAGACACGACGCCTGCTGGAACACCTCGGCATCGACACACCCATGGTGGCCCTGCACGATCACAACGAGCGCCAGGCGCTGCCCGGGCTGGTGCGCCAGCTGGAGGCGGGGCGACAGGTTGCGCTGGTCTCCGATGCCGGTACGCCGCTGATCAGTGATCCGGGTTTCCGCTTGGTGCGCGCCGCACGCGGCAGCGGTATCGATGTCATCGCGATACCCGGGCCCTGTGCGGCGGTAGCGGCGCTTAGCTCGGCCGGATTGCCTACAGACCGGTTTGCCTTCGAAGGGTTTGTTGCCTCGCGTTCGGCCGCCAGATGCCGTCAGTTCGAAGCGGTCAGCAGCGATCCACGCACGTTGATTTACTACGTACCGCCGCGCGATCTGCGCGCAACGTTGGCGGATGCGAGCGCCTGCTTCGGTAGCGAGCGTACGGCCGCGGTGGTCCGTGAAATCAGCAAAGTTTTCGAACAGGGCTATTGCGATACCCTCGAAGGTCTGGTCAGCCAGGCCAGTCGCGATGCCAACATGGCGCGAGGCGAGGTGGTATTGCTGATCGGCGGGGCGCCAGCAGCGACCGATACAGGTGAGAGCCGGCAGACGATGCGCGTGTTACTCGAGTCGGGACTGGCACTGAAACAGGCGGTAGACATTGCAATGAAACTCACTGGCGATTCACGCAACAGCCTCTACCAGCAGGGTCAGACAATCAAAGACGAAATCAGTGCGAATGACTGAAAAAGTCGGAGTCGGCCGGTAAGCCGGGTTCTGTCTGGGACAGCCATTCATCTGGGACACACGTCGCCGTGTGCCTCATGCAACCTACCCGAAAGCCACGCGGACCACGTGTCACGACTTGCGTCGCCTGCTTTCCTATTTGGTCTTGCTCCAGGTGGGGTTTACCGTGCCGCGGCGTGTTACCACCCGCGCGGTGCGCTCTTACCGCACCTTTTCACCCTTACCGGTGCCGCAGCACTTGGGCGGTGTATTTTCTGTGGCACTGTCCGTAGGCTCGCGCCCCCCAGGCGTTACCTGGCACCTTGTCCTGTGGAGCCCGGACTTTCCTCGGCGCTTGCGCGACGCGACTGTCTGGCCGACTCCGGCGGCTACGATAGCGCCGATGTGGCGCGGATGTAAGCCCGGCAACATGACAACCTGCACAGCGGTCGCCCGCCGGTCATGCTGGCCCGGTCTCGGTTTCGCAGCGGTATTGATGATAAGATACTGTTTTTAATATAGAAAATTGCTTGCAGGCAGCGCCTCGCCGGCGAAAATGCGCAAATCCTGAAAAATAGGTCGCAGGACCCATTTCTAACGCCTCTCTTAGAAAGAATTCTCAAGCCACTGATTTGCGTAGGGACGTCCCTCGCCCCACTTTCGAAACAATCCTAAGTGATTGTGAAAAAAAGAACTTTTCCAGCCTTTTATGTTGACTCTTATTAAAGGCGGTATATAGTGTCCGGAAGTGGAGAAAAGTGGAAAAAAATGGGGCAGACCGCCTGATTTGTGATGTTTCGGGGAGTTACCAAGCTGACGTTGGATGCCAAGGGCCGCATGACGGTCCCGACGCGTTATCGCGAGCAGCTCTCCCGTGGGACCGGTGGTGAGATTGTCGTCACCGTTGACCGTGACTACTGCCTGCTGATCTACCCCTTACCGGCGTGGGAGGAGATCGAGAGCAAGCTCATCAAGTTGCCAAGTCTCAATCGCCAGGCTCGGCGCTTGCAACGACTGATGATTGGTCACGCAACAGAACTGGAAATGGATGCGCAGGGACGCGTGCTGTTACCGCGCGAATTACGTGATTTCGCGCAGTTGGAAAGACACGCCATCCTGATCGGACAAGGGAATAAATTCGAACTGTGGGACGAGGAGCGTTGGAACGAGCGACGGGATACCTGGCTGGCCGACGAGGAGTCGGAGACTGGCAGCCTGCCCGCCGATCTCGAATCGCTGTCGTTGTAGGTGAACCGATGTTGGACCACCAACCGGTGCTCCTGCATGCAACACTCGAGGCGCTGGCCATCCGTCCGGACGGCTGCTACGTCGACGCTACTTTCGGTCGCGGTGGGCATAGCGCGGCAATACTCGAGCGACTCGACCGCAATGGACTTTTACTCGTCGCCGACCGTGACCCAGATGCTATCGCGGCCGCGCGCAAACGATTCGGAAATGATGATCGCGTGATTATCGTGCATGACAGTTTTGCCAACCTGCGCAGCATCGTCAAAGCTCACGGGCTCAACCGGCGAGTAGACGGACTGTTGCTCGATATCGGTGTGTCGTCACCACAGCTGGACGAGGCGGCGCGTGGGTTCAGTTTTGCCAACGATGGTCCGCTCGACATGCGTATGGATACCAGTAGGGGTGAGACCGCTGCGCAGTGGATCGCGCGTGCCGACGAGAGCGAAATTACCGATGTGATTCGTCGTTACGGCGAAGAACGTATGCCACGCAGGATCGCGCGCGCCATTGTTGCGGCCCGCGCAGAGCAGCCGATTACAACTACCGCGCAACTCGCAGCCATCGTCGCCGCGGCGATACCGCAGCGAGACCGCAAGCGGCATCCGGCGACACGCGTTTTCCAGGCGATCCGCATCCACATCAACGCCGAGCTGGCGCAACTCGAAGATGCTCTCGAGGCCAGCCTCGATGTGCTGGCAATCGGTGGGCGATTGTGCGTGATCAGTTTTCACTCCCTCGAAGACCGCATCGTCAAGCGATTCATGCGTCGGCATTCGTTGGCCGACCCGGTCTGGCGTGGTTTGCCCGATATCCCCGAGCATGCCCGACCGCGTCTGGGTCGCCCGAACAAAGCGCTGCGCGCGGACGATGACGAAGTGACCACCAATCCGCGTAGCCGCAGCGCGACCCTGCGTAGTGCAGAGGTGCTGCGATGAGTCGTGGTCTGTATTTGGGGCTGACCACGGTAATCCTGGCCGCCGCCGTGCTGGTCGCGGCGATCGCCGTGGTCGATAGCCGGCACCAGGCGCGCAAGTTGTTTGCCGAGTTGCAGCAACTGCAAAAAGAACGTGACGAGCTGGATATCGACTGGGGTCGGTTGCGGCTGGAGCAAAGCACCTATGCAACCTACGGGTTGATCGAAACAACCGCGCGGGAAGAGCTGCAAATGAAAGTCCCGTCACCGGAAGAAATTGTAATCGTGCAACAACCATGAGCAGGCGAAGCAAAAAACAGGCAGCGGCGGCCCCGGTGGGCTGGCGGGCATTTATGGTGCTGGCCGGACTTTTTGTTGGTGCGGCGTTGCTGGTCTATCGCGCAGTTGACCTGCAGGTTTTTGACGACGGTTTCCTGTCGCGGCAGGGCGATGCGCGTCACCTGCGCGTGGCGCGCCTGTCGGCGCATCGTGGTCCGATCCTGGATCGCCACGGCGAGCCACTGGCTGTCAGTACACCGGTCGACTCGTTATGGGCCAATCCCGGCGAGGTTACACCGGAGATCGATCGCCTGGCGGAAGTGGCACAGGTGGCATCGGTTAGCCAGGACTGGCTGGCGCGCCGCCTGAGCAGCAACGTTAATCGCGAGTTCGTCTACCTGCGCCGGCATATGCCACCCAACGACGCGGCACGCGTGCTGCGGCTCAAGGTGCCGGGTATTTACACGCAACGTGAGTATCGTCGCTACTACCCCGGTGGCGAAGTAACCGGGCACCTTGTCGGTTTTACCGACATCGACGATCACGGACAGGAAGGGCTGGAGCTGGCCTACGACGAGTGGCTGCGGGGTCATCCGGGTGCCAAGCGAGTCATGCGTGACCGCCTCGGTCATACCATTGCCGACGTTGAGAGTATTCGTGTCGCTCGTCCCGGGCAGACACTCGAAACCAGTATTGACCTGCGTATCCAGTACCTCGCTTACCGCGAGCTGAAACGTGCTTACCTCGATCATCGCGCAGTATCGGCGTCGGTAGTGGTAATCGATGTCGACAGCGGCGAGGTGCTGGCGCTTGCTAACCAGCCGTCATTCAATCCGAACAAGCGTGAAGATTACGAAGCGCGACGTTATCGCAATCGCGCGGCCACCGATATTTTCGAGCCCGGGTCGGCGTTAAAGCCGTTAATCGTGGCCAGCGCCATTGAGCACGGACTGTACGAGCCGCATACCGTCATCGATACCGCGCCAGGCTATATGCGCATCGGTGGCTGGCTGATAGAAGACGCCCGCGACTTCGGTGCTATCGATGTCACCACGGTCCTGACCAAGTCCAGCAATGTTGGCGCCACCAAGATTGCATTGTCGCTGGAGTCGGGTCAGCTGTGGTCCACGCTGGCAGGTTTCGGGCTGGGTAACGTGACCGCCAGCGGTTTCCCCGGTGAGTCGGCAGGTCTGTTGAACGATCCCGTGCATTGGCGCCCGATCACGCAGGCGACCATCGCTTATGGCTACGGTCTGAGCGTGACGCCGCTGCAACTGGCACAGGCTTATGCGACGCTGGCCGCCGATGGCGTGCGCTACCCGGTTACATTCCAGAAACTGGAATCGTCGCCCGTCGGTCAACGCGTCGTCAGTCCGCAAACGGCGCAGGCGATGCTGTCGATGCTGGAGACGGTTATTTCGCCGGAAGGCACAGGTCAGCTCGCCGCCGTGCCTGGATATCGTGTCGCCGGCAAGACTGGCACTTCGAAAAAAACCGAAGCCGGCGGCTATGCTGACGATCGTTATCGTTCGGTCTTCGCCGGTGTCGCGCCCGTCAGCGATCCGCAACTCGCCATCGTCGTCGTGATCGACGAGCCACGTGGCCGCGATTACTACGGTGGTGACGTGGCCGCACCGGTTTTCGCCTCGGTCATGTCAGGTGCGCTGCGCCTGCTGGCCGTGCCACCCGATGGGGTATTGCCCCCGGCATCAGGCGAGATATTGCAGGCGGCCATAGATCCGGCGGTGGTCCAATGATGACGGCATCGCAGCGAACAAGCTGGCAACTGGGCCAACTGTTCGGTGCGGCCGTGCCGGCGCGTTGGCAGGCATTGGCAGTCGCGGGTCTGGCTATCGATAGCCGCGCTGTGGCAGAGGGTGATGTGTTCATCGCGCTGCCTGGTTCTCAGGGCCATGGCATCCAACATGCGGCAGCAGCGGCGCGCCAGGGGGCGGTCGCGATACTGTACGCACCCCATCCGTCGCTGGTGGCACTTACAGCGACCGAGGTCCCAACGATCGCCGTGGACGATCTCGCGCGGTTAACTGGTATTGCTGCGGCACGTATGGCCGGTGAGCCGGCGAGCCGGTTACAGGTGGCTGCCGTCACCGGGACCAATGGCAAAACAACAGTGTCACGACTGATCGCAGGCGCCACCCGTCATTGCGCTCTCAGTGGCACACTCGGGTATGGATTTCCCGACTCGTTGACCCAGTCGGCGCTGACGACGCCGGACGCGCTGACACTGCAGCAGCGCCTGGCGCAAATGGTCGACGCTGGTGCGACACACCTGGCCATGGAAGTGTCATCTCATGCCCTGGTGCAGCAGCGCGTCGCCGGCATGCAGTTCGATACAGCCGTTTTCACCAACCTGACGCGCGACCATCTCGACTATCACCAGACCATGACCGCGTATTTCGATGCGAAGGCGACGTTATTCGAATGGCCCGGTCTGCGCCGACGAATCTGCAATATCGACGATGACTATGGGCTCACACTGGCGCAGCGTTTCGATAATGTCCTGACGGTGGGTCGTGACCTGTCGCGCAATCCCGACCTGGCTATAACCGCGATCGAGGCACAGGCGGCCGGCATGCGGGTCAGGCTACGCTGGCGCGATGAGGAGACGACGATCGAATCGTCGCTGCTCGGCGACTTCAATGCGACCAACCTGGCGCTGGCGGCCGCGGTCATGCTCGGTTGGGAACAGGATTTGCAAACAGCCTGCGTCGCGCTTGGTCGGGTACGCGCCGTACCCGGGCGGATGGAGGTCTTTGGTGGCCACGGCAAGCCGCTGGTGGTCGTTGACTACGCTCACACGCCAGACGCGCTGGAAAACGCGCTGCGTGCTACACGCGAACATTGTCGCGGGCGACTGTGGGTCGTGTTTGGCTGCGGTGGCGAGCGCGATCGCGGCAAGCGTGCCGTGATGGGCAGGGTTGCAGTCGCCACAGCCGACCGTGTTGTGGTTACGGACGACAATCCGCGCAACGAGGATCGGCAACAGATTATCGACGACATCCTGGACGGCACTGGCAGCGGCGAACACATCTCTGCTCAACCGGGTCGCCGCGAGGCCATTGCAGCAACGATAGCTGCCGCAGCGCCAGGCGATGTCGTCCTGCTGGCAGGCAAGGGTCACGAAGATTACCAGCTGATCGGCGGCCAGCGGCTTGCACTCAGTGATCGCGACCAAGCTTTGCGACTGGTGGGGCCATCTCATGAGTAAAGGCACGCTGGCAGAACTGGCGCTGATCGTTGAAGGCGAACTGCATGGCGAAGACCGTTCCTTTGCCGGTGTCAGCACCGATACACGCGAGATTTCGGCCAACCAGCTGTTCGTGGCTTTACGCGGGCCGAATTTCGATGGCAACGCATTCGTGGCGCAAGCGATGCAGCAGGGCGCGGCTGGTGCGCTGGTTGAGCATCACGACCGCTGCGGCCTGCCACAGGTCAAAGTCGACAATTCGCTCGTTGCACTCGGTCGATACGCCAATCATTGGCGCAGGCGTTTTGCGCCAGTCGTCGTTGGCATCACGGGGAGCAATGGCAAGACCACCGTCAAAGAGATGATTACGTCGATCCTGCGGGTTGCCGGGCGCACCCATGCGACGCAAGGAAACCTCAATAATGAAATCGGGGTGCCGCTGACGCTGCTGCAGCTCAGTTCCCGGCATGATTTTGCCGTTATCGAGATGGGTGCAAACCACGCAGGCGAAATTGCCCGGCTGACTGCCATGGTGGCACCGTCTGTGGGGGTCGTTACCAACGCCGCGCCGGCGCATCTCGAAGGCTTTGGCAGTCTCGATGGGGTGGCGCATGCCAAGGGCGAGTTGTTTGAAGGCCTGCGGCGTGACGCGATCGCAATAATTAATCGCGACGATCATTACTACCCGTTATGGCGTACCCGGGTCAGGGCGCGCGAGGTACTGACCTTCGGACGGGCCGCGACAGCGGACTTCCGCGTGGCAGAGGTGCAACAGCGTACCAATGGCCACGGTGACGGCCTGAACCTGGCACTGGAGACACCCGATGGCCGGCTTGAGTTAAAGCTGGCGCTGTCGGGAACCCACAATGCCGTCAATGCGGCGGCAGCAGCCGCGGCCGGGTGGGCCGCCGGGGTCGGTCTGCCGGAGATCCGTGCCGGACTGGAGCGGGTTGCACCGGTACCGGGTCGACTGGCGATCCGGCGCACGGCGCACGGTGCGCGAATTATCGATGACTCCTACAACGCCAATCCGGCTTCAGTGCAGGCGGCAATCGCATTACTGGCAGAGCAACCCGGACAGACCTGGCTGGTGCTGGGCGACATGGGTGAACTGGGTGACGATGCCGACACTTTGCATGCCGCCATCGGCCAGCGGGCGCGCGATGCCGGTATCGATCGACTGTTCACAGTTGGCCCACTTAGTGCGGCAGCTGCCAGCAGCTTCGGCAGCGGTGGGCAGAGTTACGACGATACCAGTGAGCTGATTGCAGCCCTGCGTGCCGACTTGCATGACGGTGTCACGGTGCTGATCAAGGCATCAAGGGCAATGCGGCTGGAACGAGTCAGTCATGCGCTCATCAGTGAGGGAGGGTTCTAAGCGATGTTGGTCTACCTCACTGCATACCTGGAACAGTTCTATACCGGCTTCAACGTATTCGGTTACCTGACCATGCGCGCAATCCTCAGCGCACTGACCGCGTTGTTGATTTCATTCCTGATCGGTCCGGTCATGATTCGTCGGCTGAGTGCTTACCAGATCGGGCAGACGGTGCGCGACGATGGTCCGGAAACGCACTTGCTCAAGGCCGGCACCCCGACTATGGGTGGTGCACTGATACTCGTCGCGATCGCCGTCAGTACCTTGTTGTGGGCCGATCTCGGCAATCGCTTCGTCTGGGTTGTGCTGGCGGTGCTGATCGCCTTTGGGTTAATCGGTTTCGTCGACGATTACAAGAAGCTGGTGCTGCAGGATTCACGTGGTCTCAGTGCCCGCTCGAAGTTGTTCTGGCAAGGCATCGCCGGTGTAGCGGCAGCGGTATTCCTGTACCAGACCGCGGTCGATCCGATCGAGACCTCGCTGATACTGCCGTTCTTCAAGGACTTTGCGTTGCCGCTTGGCGTGTTCTTTATTTTCATCAGCGCGATCATGATTATGGGCTTCAGCAACGCGGTTAACCTGACCGACGGGCTGGACGGTCTGGCAATCATGCCCACCGTGCTGGTTGGTGGCGCACTGGGGATCTTCGCCTATGCCACCGGCAATGTGAACTTCGCTGGTTACCTCGGCATCCCGTTCATCAACGGGGTCGGCGAAATCCTGGTTTTTTGTGCCGCCCTGACCGGCGCCGGTCTCGGTTTCCTGTGGTTCAACACTTACCCGGCACAGGTGTTCATGGGTGACATCGGCGCGTTGGCATTGGGCGCAGCCCTGGGTGCGGTCGCCGTCATCGTACGCCAGGAAGTCGTCCTCGCCATTATGGGTGGTGTATTCGTGGTCGAGACCGTCTCGGTCATTATCCAGGTGGCACTGTTCAAGTTAACCCGCAAACGCGTCTTTCTGATGGCGCCTTTGCATCACCACTACGAACTTAAAGGCTGGGCTGAGCCGAAGGTCATTGTCCGTTTCTGGATTATTACCTTCATTCTCGTCCTGGTTGGGCTGTCGACACTGAAATTACGATGAAAATCGAGTTCGATACCAGTAACGCGCATACCACGGTGGTGGTCGGTCTTGGTCAGACCGGCCTGTCCTGTGCGCGGTACCTGCATGGTATCGGGGACCGTGTCATCGTTATCGATTCACGCGAGCGGCCACCCGGCATGAAAGACCTGCGTCGCGCATTCCCTGACATCGAAATGCGACTCGGTGGCTTTGATGAGGGTGTGCTGGGTCTTGCGGATCGACTGGTCGTATCACCGGGCGTGTCATTGCGTGATCCGTTTATCGAGGCCGCACGCCGACGCAACGTAACCATCATCGGTGATGTGGAATTATTTGCCAACATCGCCGAACAGCCAGTCATTGGTGTAACCGGTTCAAACGGCAAGAGCACCGTTACCAAGTTGCTCTCGGTCATGCTGCATGCCGCCGGTCGCAAGGTGTTAACCGGGGGCAATATCGGGGTGCCCGCACTCGACCTGCTGCGCCAGTCGCCACCCGATTTCTATGTATTGGAGCTGTCGAGCTTCCAGCTGGAGAGAACCCGGTCACTCAATTGCCGGGTCGCCGCGCTGATTAATATCTCGCGTGATCACATCGATCACCACGGCAGCATGGAAGCTTATGTCGCTGCCAAGGCTGCGATATTCAGCGATTGCGGGGTTGCCGTTTACAACCGGCAGGATCCACTGATCGCAGATATGATTCGACCGACCCAGGCCACCATCAGTTTCGGGCTGGACTCGCCCGCGGCCGGACAATACGGTGTCATCACCCGGCGCGGTACCGCCTGGCTGGCCCGCGGGGCACGGCTGTTGGTGCCCACCAATACGCTCAAGCTGCCGGGCCCGCACAATGTGGCCAACGTGCTGGCGGCCCTGGCGGTCGGTGAAGCGCTGGGTCTGGGGCGTGAATCGATGGTAGCTGCGGCGCAGAGTTTTCGTGGTCTGCCACACCGCAACCAATGGGTCTCCGATGCCGGTGGCTTGAACTGGATCAATGATTCCAAGGGCACCAATGTCGGTGCCACCGTTGCGGCGATCGCGGCAGTCCGCGGGCGAGTAGTTCTGATTGCCGGTGGCGACGGGAAGGGCGCCGACTTTGCACCACTGGCCGAGGCGCTGGGTGCTCACGCCCGCGGTGCTGTGTTACTCGGTAAAGATGCCCAACTGATCGCGCAGGCACTCGAGGGCACTTGCGAGACACGCCTGGTCGACAGCATGCCGGCGGCAGTAGAGGTGGCGCAAACGCTGGCGCAGCCTGGTGACACGGTACTACTGTCACCGGCCTGCTCGAGTCTGGACATGTATGCGAACTACGAGGCCCGCGGAGAAGCGTTTATCAACGCCATCCGCCGGAATGTCGCATGACGGCTGCGCGCTTTCAACGGTCGCCGTGGCGCATCCAGTTCGATCCGGTGCTGGCGACCGTCACCCTGATACTGGTTGCGACTGGCCTGGTCATGGTGGCCAGTTCCTCGATCGCCATTGCCGATCGCAATCTCGGTGAACCGTTGTTTTACCTGCAGCGGCAGTTCGTGTTTCTGGCCGTCGGTTGCGCCGGTGCCATTGTCGTGCTGATGACGCCGACCCGGGTGTGGGAGAGCAGTAGCATGCTGGCCCTGTTTGCCGCCCTGGTATTGCTGGCGCTGGTACTCGTTCCCGGAGTCGGCCATACCGTTAACGGCAGCACCCGCTGGATCCCACTGGGTCCTGTCCGCTTACAGGCGTCGGAGCCGGCGCGCTTATTGCTGCTTATATATATCGCCGGTTACCTGGTGCGACGGCACGACCACGTGCGTGGCAGCTTCTCTGGCTTCCTGCGGCCTATGCTGATGATTACGCTGGCCTGTACGTTGCTGCTGGCCGAGCCCGATTTTGGTGCCGCTACCGTGTTGCTGGCGACCGTGCTCGGTGTCATGTTTATCGGTGGCGTGCGGCTGCGTGATCTGTTCCTGCTGGTTTTGGCGGCGGCCGGTTCGCTGGCCGCACTGGCCTTGTCATCGCCGTATCGGCTGCAACGACTGACGACTTTCCTCGATCCCTGGGCCGACCCGTTTAACTCGGGCTTTCAGCTGACCCAATCGCTGATAGCCGTCGGTCGTGGTGGCATGGCCGGTGTTGGGCTCGGTGGTAGCGTACAGAAGCTGTTCTATCTGCCCGAGGCGCACACCGACTTCGTGTTTGCCGTACTGGCTGAAGAACTGGGCCTGCTCGGCTCGGTTGGCGTAATTGCGCTGTTCGCACTGCTGGTATGGCGCTGCTTCGTGATCGCCCGCAATGCCGGTCGCAACGGACTCCCATTCCAGTCCTACCTCGTATACGGCATCGGCATATGGGTTGGTATGCAGGCCTTCGTAAATATCGGTGTATCGATGGGTGCGTTGCCAACCAAGGGGCTGACACTGCCGCTGATCAGTTACGGTGGTAGCAGTCTGCTGGTCAGTTGCATTGCGCTGGCAC
>JABDKV010000089.1 GCA_013002045.1 Gammaproteobacteria bacterium | reverse complement strand
CTTCAGTCCCGATTCTTTCTAACGCAGAAGTACCGACCGTTTGTGATTGGGGATTGCTCCGGTGGAGGAGCTGGCTTTGTAAGCCCAGGCCTTTCGCGGCTAAATCCGCCAGGCCATCCATGGCCTGACGGAATCGGGCGCATCTCATTCGGGCGTCCTGCTTCATTCGCTGCGCACGACGCCGCGAAAGACCTGGGCTCACAAAGCCAGCTCTCGCAAGATTGGGGATGGCTCGACTTCGTGGGTATTCCGTAGGAGCGGCTTCAGCCGCGATTCCTGTTTCCCTCGCAGGCCACGGATGGCCTGCGAGGGTTTGTAGTCGAGCAGCTCTCGGTTAGCGTTTTACGAACAGGGTTGTGTCTTTGCCGGTGAACACGTCTTCGGCGGCGACCGTCTCGACCGCTGAGGGCGCGAAATCGAGTTTGTACTGCGCCAGCATGGCGTCTTCTTCTGCCAGCTCTGGCTTGGGTGTGTTGTACTCGACCGGTGACGGGGTATTTTGCGCGAGTCGTTCGCGCAGGTCGTCGGCGTCTTTGGTGATGAACACGAAGTGCATGTTGTCCGTCTGCAAGTGCTTGCGGATGACGCGGTTTACGTCTTCGACTGTTAATGACTTCAGGCCGTCACGTACGTAGTCGGCAAAGCGGTCGATATCGTAGTACTCACTATCGACGGCGTAGCCGAGCTGGCGCGACTGGCTTGCGGTCAGCAGGCTGACAAACTTGTTGAGGAAGTTGCGGGTCGCCTCGAACTGCTGCTCGGTCATGCCGTGCTCGATCAGTTGATCGAGTTCATGTACGGCAACGCGCGTAGCAAAGTGCGCATCGACGTTGTTGCGCAGTGGCCGGATCCAGACCTGGAATATCTGTTGCTGTCGGCCCAGGTTGGGATCGGGATGGAACTGGAACATGCCCCGTGGGAAGTACTCGATGTAGGCATAGTCACCATAGTTCATGCCGCGTTTCTCGCGGATACGCTGGTACAGGTGCGAGTTCGAGCTGCGATGTTCGCCGAGGAACGACCGTGCCAGCCACAGGGCCACCCAGTCTTCGTCGCCCCGCACCACATCGATCGGGAAACCAAACGACACAGCGACACCCGGTGTCTCCTTCTCGATCACCAGTGCATTGTGGCCGCGTGGCATAGCTGGCTCGGGTAAGGCCAGCCGCGCCGGTGCATCAGCGGCGGGCAGTTGCGACAGATCCTCTCGAATCTGCTCTACAAATGCGTCCGGGTAGCCACCCGCAAGGCCGACTATCAGGTTGTCGGCAATGTAATGGCGATTGTAGAAGTCTTTCACGTCATCGAGCGTGATGCTTTCGAGATCGTCACTGGCACCGTAGTTAAGGCTGCCATACGGGTGATCGGGGCCGTAGACGAGGTTGTAGAGTGCTTCCTTGCCCAGTTCCTCGTCGTTATTGCCAACCAGGTCAGAACGAATCATGTTGATCAGGCGCTGCTTCAGGCGATCGAAGTCCTGTTCGCGCCAACCCGGCATCAGCAACTGTTCTGAGGCAAGCGCATACCACTCGTCAAGCTGGTCCCGTTGCACGCTTCCCGCAAGGCGCGTCATTTCCTTGTCTACCTGTGAGCGAAAACCTGAAGCCATCGGGTAGTAGGCATCGTTGAGTTCATCGATGGTGCGTTTTTTTGAACCACCGTCGGTGACCATCATCGCTGTCAGCATCGCCAGGCCTTTCTTGCCCGGTGGGTCGTAAGCTGCGCCGGTCCTGAACAGGAAGCCGACATCGACCAGTGGCGACGAATCGGATTGCAGCTCGACGAACTGCACATCGACACTGGGCTTGTCAGCTAGTGCCGCTACCCGTTGCGCCAGATCCGGCCCGTCCTGGATACCAGCCAGTTCCGGCTGATTGGCCAGTGTCGTCATCACCATGCGTTTGTCGGTGAAATACTGGTTGGCGTAATTGCGCAGGTCCTCGGCGGTAAGCTCCTCGTAACGCCGGTACACCTGGTTAAGCGTTTCCGGTGTGCGTTCGAAATGCACGTACGAGGCCAGCGTTTCGCCGATTGAGCCGGAGTTGTCCATCGACATGACGACCTGGCTTCGCAGATTCGACTTGATGTCTTCCAGCTTGTCTGCATCAACCAGTTCAGTGCGTGCCTGCGCCAGCGTGTCGAGTATGGCGGAGCGAACGTCGACGGCATTCTCAACATCGATCAGTCGTGCTGCAATGAGCAGCAAGCCCGGGTCCTTGCGATTGGGGAACCAGGTCCACAACTGATCGACCAGCTGCTCCTGGTTGACCAGTTGCTGGTAGATATCTGAGGTCTGCGAAAAATACACCGACGAGATCAGGTCCATGGCCGGCATGTCTTTCTTCTGTGGATCGAAAGCCGGACCGTGGAAGCCGAACATGACCCAGGCCTGCGTTGGCTGATCCCACTCGATGTGCTCGTAAACCGGGCCGTCAGGTGCGGGTTCAGCCGGAATCTCGATCTCGTAATCGCCACGTTCCCAGTCACCCCAGTACTTGCGCACCATGCGGAATGTTTTCTCAGGCTGTACATCGCCAACAACGATGACGGCGGCTTTCTCTGGCCGGTACCAGCGATGGAAGAATTCTTTCGAATATTCCATTTGCTCTGGCATTGCTTCGATATCCTCAAAGAAGCCCATAGTGGTGTGCTTGTAGGTGTGTGTCGTGTACGCGGCGTCGCGCATCTTCTCCAGCATCTGCCTTATAGGATTGGAGAAGTTTTTCAGGTACTCACCTTTTACCGCCAGCGCCTCGGTGCGGAACTGCTCTTCGGTGTAGCTGAGATTCTTGAACCGGTCAGCCTCGATCTCGAGAATTTTCTCGAGGTCCGCCTTGGTGGCAGTAATGTGGTAATTGGTCAGGTCATCCGAGGTGTAGGCATTCTGGTCTGCGCCAGCATTCTTAAGAATGTCCTTGTAAACCTCGGGTGGATAATTTGGCGTACCACGAAACATCATGTGCTCGAAGAAGTGTGCGAATCCGGATTTGCCCGGTTCGACTTCGTTACGGGATCCCGTTTGTACCGGGATCTGTACCGTGATGATGTCGGGATAATCAGTCGGCACGACGATCACACGCAGACCGTTGTCCAGGTCCCGCATCAGGTACGGCATCTCGAAAACGTCGCTGCGGTCCATGTCGGCCGGTGGTGTGGCCTTGCGGGCCTGGGCCGGTGTGCCCAGTAGTCCTGCAATCGAAAGTGTCACTGTCAGGAGATAGGCGAATTTACGCATATTCTTGATCTTCCTCATGATTTGTAGAAAGAGGCGGGTGTCGCGCGGCCGGGTGCGCGCAACAAAGCGCGTCATTCTACCGCAACGATTTTCAGTCCCCATGATATTGGAGGTTGTCAGGGGCCAAATGGTTGCAACGGTCAGTTCTGCGTTGCGTGGTGCAGTGCAAAAACCAAAGAAAAAACAAACCCGGTACACTCTGGCGCGTCAAAAGCCTGAACAACCAGGACAAAAACCGCCAATCTCGCGTCGGGGGACGCCATTACGATTGCAGGACTCTGCCGCCGTGGCAGACGCAGCTGGTCTGCGCATCGTTCTGGCGTAAGGCAAGAGCCGACGCGTTGGCCGCGGGGTCCGGGTGCATCGAAAATATCGACTTAACGCTTGAAAGGTAACCGCATGAACGAAGCCAGCCTCAAAAGTCCCGGGCGACCGCTTGACCACGCCTTTTTCGGTCACCCGAAGGGATTGCAGACCCTGTTCCTGACTGAGATGTGGGAGCGCATGAGTTATTACGGCATGCGTGGGCTGCTGGTGCTATTCATGACCGCGGCGCTACAGGATGGCGGCCTGGCCATGACCACGGCGACAGCGACAGCCATTTATGGCCTGTACACCGCGTCTGTCTATTTCATGGGTTTGCCTGGCGGCTGGATTGCAGACCGTCTGATCGGTGGCCAGAAGGCTATCTGGTATGGCGGCATCATCATCATGTGCGGGCACATTGTGCTGGCGATTCCCAGTAACGACACTTTCTTTATCGGACTGATCCTGGTGGTGCTCGGCACGGGCATGTTGAAACCGAATATTGGTGCCGTGGTCGGGCAGCTGTACAGCCGCGAAGACGAACGCCGCGATTCGGGCTATGCAATCTATTACATGGGTATCAACATTGGCTCCGTTATCGGTTACACGGTGTGCGGCTGGCTGGCGGAAAACGCCGGATGGCACTACGCATTTGGTGCTGCCGCCATTGGTATGTTCTTCGGCCTGATCCACTTCCGCCTGACGGCAGCAAACCTGCAGGGCATCAGCGCGGAACCTG
>JABDKV010000082.1 GCA_013002045.1 Gammaproteobacteria bacterium | reverse complement strand
TAAGTACATTTCCAAACGGGGTCAAGACCTGGATCTACCTGTACGAGGTCAATGGCTTCAATCGACGCCAGACGCTCGGTGTCTATCCGGAGATGCCACTCGAAGCCGCGCTGGAGTCGCTCTACGTGGCCCGCCGGACCCGCTCGGTGGAAAAGGACCTGATGGAGCAGGGTCTGGATGGCGCTGGCATGACGCGCGAGGCCGAAGACAGCCCGGTCGACCTGACGGCATTTAAAGCTAAGCGCAAACGGCCTTTACCGAAGATCGATTTTCGTTTTGCTATCGGTGGTTTAGCGGGCGGCGCACTGACCGCCATTCTCGGTGTCGGCATCTTTTTCATTGTCCAGCCAGATAACGAGGAGTCAGCGGAACCAGCCAGGTTCGCGTCTACCGCGACACAACGGCGCGTGGATAGTGAACCGGTACCGGTGGCTACCCGACAATCGGCGTCCGCGGCAGACACCGCGGCAGCCGAGCCGACTGCACCGGTGTCGGCTGCAGCGCAACAACTGCAGGCGGATGAACAGGCAGGCGACGAGCTCAGCCCGACACAGCTCGAGCTGATCCGCATGCAACAGGATATGACCGGTACGCTCGCCTGGTCACAGCTGACCAGTGGCATTGTGCGGGGTGAACCGGTCGATAACCTTGGCTGGATCGTCGAAGTCGCCGACAAGCCCATGCGCGTGTTCTTCTTTGTTCGGGTGCGCGGCATGTCGGGTGCGACGGTCCAGTACCACTGGCATCACGAAGGCGAGTTGATCAAGCAGGACTCCGTCAGGGTCGGTGACGGCTGGCATTCGCCCGCTTTCTCCAGTGTGATTCTCGACTCCGCACGTGAGGGTCAGTGGCGGGTCGAAGTCCTCGACGAAGCCGGGCAGTCACTGGGCGCCGAACAGTTCGAGGCCCGTTCGCCCGGCACCGCTGTACTGAGTCAACGCTAGCGGCCCGCGCCGCGCGCGACGATAATGACGTCATGCATGACGTCGCAGTCCTGACCATCGATCTCGACGATACGCTGTGGCCCGTCGCACCGGTTATAGCGGCGGCCGAATATCGCTTGAGCCGCTGGTTTGCCGAGCACTTTCCACGTATCGCCGCGCGCACGCCAACGCCGAAACTGCGCCAGTCGCTGATCGATCGCTACCCGGAGCGTCGCCATGACTTCGCCTTCCTGCGCAAGCGCATGATCGAAGGGCTGTTGACCGACGCCGGTTATCCGGCTGATCGCGTCGATGAGGCTTACGCGGTTTTTCTGCGGGCGCGCAACGAGGTGGAATTATTCGACGATGTCGAGCCTGCTCTGAGCTGGCTGGCCAGTCGCTATCGCCTGCTCGCCCTGACCAACGGGAACGCTGACCTCGATTGCATCGGTATCGGGAAGTATTTCATCACCACCGTCCGTGCGGCCGATGTTGGTGTGGCCAAGCCACAACCGGAGATATTCGATGCGGCTATCGCCGCTGCCGGTGTCCCGGCCAGTCGCATCCTGCATATAGGCGACGCACCGCTGGAAGATGTCGGCGGTGCCAGCGCGGCCGGCATGCACACTGTCTGGCTCAACCGGTTCAAACGCCGCTGGCCACAGGAACAGCCAACGGCGACGATGACAGTCAGGACGCTGGCCGAACTGTGTCGCCGGCTTGAGGGCTCAGCGATCTAGATACGGCAGGAAGCCTGTCCGCGCTTCTCGAGAAACTGCTGGTGATATTCCTCGGCACGCCAGAAGGTACTGGCCGCTTCGATTGCCGTCGCAATCGGTTCGCGATACTTACCCGAGCCATCGAGTGCCTGCAGCGAACGCTGTGCTGCAGCCTGTTGTTGTTCATCGTGATAAAAAATCACCGAGCGGTACTGGCTGCCAATGTCCGGTCCCTGGCGGTTGCGTTGGGTCGGGTTGTGGCTTTTCCAGAACACAGCCAGCAGCGTGTCATAGTCGACCTTGTTCGGGTCGTAGCGAACCTGCACAACTTCGGCATGACCGGTGCGCTCGCGGCATACCTGTTCGTAGGTGGGATTGTCTATATCGCCACCCATATAGCCGACGGCGGTATCGACCCCCGGGATCTCGCGGAAGGCCATTTCGACCCCCCAGAAACAACCGGCGCCAAAGGTGGCAACTGCCTGCAGATTGGAGTCCGTCACGAAACTATCACTCATTAATGCGGTGCACGTACAAGAAATATTGTACTCAATGTTTGGGCAGGTCGCTCCCTGACGCACTGACCGCCAGAGCAAACAAGTAACTATTTGCTGTTCCAGGCGTGCCGACCGCCAGGTCACGCCGGGCCGTTCTTGCGGGTACAACCCGGGCCGCTTTTTGGGGCTCGTGGTCGCACCGCGACCGGTGGTATGCGATTATTCGGATGTCGGTGACGGGGACTTTACGGGCAAATGAGTCACCTTTGGGGCGTCGCGTAAGGGATGGAGTGTGGGTAAGCACTGGCTGGCGGGTCTTTGTTCATGACGATCCAGTTCTGGGTCGTAACAGTTATGGTTGTTACGGTCGTGCTGGCAGTCGCGATCGTGGTCATCTGGCGCATGCGTGTTGGCGCCCTGGTGCGACGTACCGAGCGACTCGAAGAGCGGGTGCGGCAACGCACCGAGGCATTGCAGATGGTCACCGAGGAGTTGCATTTCCTGGCGCTGCACGACGAGCTGACCGCGCTGATAAACCAACGTGGCTTTTGGCAACACGCCGACAAACTCGAGATGAAAGCTCGCCAGGGCGAGACGATGTTTGGTCTTTTGCTTGTCGATCTCGATCATTTCAAGTGGATAAACGACCAGCATGGTCATCGGGCCGGTGACGAAGTGTTGCGTCACGCGGCCGGGTTCCTGCAACGGCTGTGCGACGAAAAGGACTATGTCTGCCGTTACGGTGGCGAAGAATTCGTCGCGCTGGTCGTCGATACCAGTCCCGATGCCTTACGCGAACTGGCCGAGCATATACGCGCGCAACTCGAAGCTAACCCCTACACCGATCGTGGTGAAGAGATCGCCTTCACGGTCAGCCTGGGCATTGCCTATTGGCTCGGGGGTAAAGACAACGTCGAGGCGATGTTCAGGCGCGCTGACCGCGCGTTGTATGAAGCCAAGGAAACACGCAACAAGTGGCTGATGTGGAATCCTGCTATGGATTACAAGCCATCTGAGGTATCCGCTAAAAGCGATTAAAGCGAAAACAACATTCGCTTTTGTGTGATAATGCGGCAATGAAGCCGCGCTCCCGTTATCCGACTGTCAAGCAGCTGCGTTACTTCACTGCCCTGGATGAGCACGAGCATTTCGGTCGTGCCGCCGCAGCCTGCTTTGTGTCGCAGTCCGCCTTCAGTGTGGCGATCAAGGAGCTCGAAGCGCTGCTCGGCGCCAGTCTCGTTGACCGCACCAACAAGCAGGTAACGATCACCGCCACCGGGAAGGAGATCGCGACTCAGGCGCGCCTGGTGTTGCGCGATATCGACATGTTGGTTGAGATAGCCGGCGCAGAGCGCGAACCACTGACCGGGCGGCTGCGTCTGGGGATCATCCCGACAATTGCGCCATTCCTGCTGCCAACGATGCTGCCTGCCCTGCGTAAGGGTTATCCGAAGTTGCAACTCTACCTGCGCGAAGACCTGACCGATCGCGTCTACGAACGAATGATGGATGGCGAACTCGACCTGGTGCTGATTGCATTGCCCTACGAATTGCGCGGTGTTGAAACACAGACGCTGTTTCGCGATCCGTTTTACCTGGCCTGTCGCCAGGGCAGTGAGCTGGTCGACCCTGACAACTACGCTTTCAATCGGCTGCAGGCCGAAAGCGTTTTGCTGCTCGAGGACGGCCACTGCCTGCGCGACCACGCGCTGGCCGCGTGCCGGCTGCGCAATCTCGACAAGATCAGCCAGTTTTCGGCCACCAGCCTGCAGACGCTGGTGCAGATGGTCGACAATGATCTTGGAATTACCTATTTGCCGGAAATGGCCCGTGGCAGCGCGCTGTTACGCGGCACCCGTGTACGCATGCACCCACTGTCGCGCGGCAGCTATCGCGAGGTCGGGCTGGCCTGGCGTCGGGGCAGCGCAAGAGCCGAAGAATTCAGGGAGCTCGGCAAATTCATCGCTAAGGCAATAGTGTGATTTTGTCCATATAATGGATAAGCATTATTTAGACAAAATCGGGAAAGACATGGCAGCCGAGACAGATCGCTATCGAATTGGAGCCGTATCCCGCCTGACCGGGATCCCGGCGGTGACCCTGCGAGCCTGGGAGCGGCGTTACCAGGCGGTCGAGGCTGACCGCGATACCGGCGGCAGTCGTTTGTACAGCGCTGAAGATATCGAGCGCCTGACACTGATCAGGCGACTGGTCGATATGGGTAACGCCGTCAGTACCGTGGCACGGCTGCCGCTGGAAGAACTGCAGGCGCGCATCGCGGCCGACCGCGAGCAAATGCTCCGCAGTCACGCTGACGAACAGCGGGAGCAGCGCATCGCCGTAGCGGGAGCTACGCTGGCGACGCTGTTCGACAGCGGTGACCTGGCGTCCGGTCTGACCCTGGTCGGCACGGTGCCACAGGTTGAAGACATCGAAGTTGTACTAAAGGGTCACCGACTTGACGTACTGGTGCTCGAATATTCGTCGTTGCAGCCTGACAGCGCCGACGAGATTCACCGACTGATGCGACTGACGCGGGCGTGGCGTGCGGTTGTTATCTATGAGTTTGCCGCCCGCTCGGTATTGCAGCGGCTCGAAGCCGACAATGTCACCGTGGTCGCCGCTCCGGCTAGTCGCCTGCAGATCGAACTGTTGTGCCTGGCACCGGCGCGCCGACCCGTGCCACAAGCCGAAACGGGCGACGACGACGCAACGGTGTCGGCTGATCCAGTGCCGGTTCGACGGTTCACCAATGACGACCTGGCTCAGTTCAGCGCAGCATCGTCGGCTATCGAGTGCGAGTGTCCGCATCATCTCAGCACACTGATCCGTTCGTTGGTGTCGTTTGAGCGCTACAGTGCCGAGTGCGAGAACCGCAACAGCGATGATGCCGCGTTGCATGCCTATCTGCATCGCACAACGGCAACCGCGCGTGCCTCGCTGGAGCAGGCTCTGGTGCGGGTAGCGCGAGCCGAGGGCTTGCTGTAGCCCATGCTGGCATTGTTCGGCCAGAGCGTTGTGCGGTTTTTTCGCTTGCTCTGGCTGAGCCTGTGGCCACCACGCGATTCAGCAGCGCGCCGCAGTCCTGCCCGGATTGCCATTATTTTGTTGTTTCTTCCGCTGCTGGGACTGGTGCAACTGCTGCACTGGCTCGGATTCCTGTGTGACGAAATCTTCTTTCGCGGTTATCGCAAGGTCGAGATTCGGGCACCGGTCTTCGTGACTGGCGTGCCACGCAGTGGCACCACGATGCTGCATCGCTTGCTGGCGGCCGACAATCGTTTCACCACCTTTACGACCTGGGAATGCCTGTTTGCCCCGTCGGTGACGCAACGTCGTATCGTGCAGGGCGTTCGTTATCTCGATCGGCTGGTCGGGCGTCCGCTGGCCCGATTGCTTGGCTGGGCGGAAAAAAAAGCCTTTGCCGCTATGGACGATATCCATGACATGAGCCTCGGGGATGCGGAGGAAGATTATTTTGTTTTCACACCGTTGTTCAGTTGTTTCATTCTCGTGGTTCCGTTCCCGTACGCGACATGGATCTGGGACATGGGGCGTTTCGATGTTGCCGTCGAGCCGGTGGAGCAGCGTCGCATCATCGCTTTCTATAGACGAGCGATACAGCGGCATTTGTATGCCAATGATCCTGCCCGTCAGTTTCTGTCGAAGAACGCGACATTTGCGCCTTTTATCGGCGCGCTGGCCGAGGAGTTTCCCGACGCCCGCTTTGTACTTTGTCTGCGCGACCCGTTGCGGGTGATTCCCTCGCAACTGAGTTCAATCGCCGATGGCATGGAGTTGTTTCGCAACGATCCGGCAGCCTCCGGTTTTCGCGATGCCATGGTTACGCAATTGCATCATTTTTACCGCATTGTTCTTGATCCGCCCGTTGCCGCGGGCAGCTTCAGCACCGTAGTGCTATCGCAACTGAAAGACGATGTACAGCGTGGCGTGGCGCAGCTGTACAAGGCGCTGGATATCCCGCTGTCTGACGCTTATAGCAGTACGCTCGCACAGCTCTCAGTGCAGGCGGGTGGATACCAGAGCAGGCATCGCTACGAACTGGCAGACTACGGTCTCGATGCGGCCACGGTAGAGCGCGAGTTTGCAGACGTCTACGCTGCGTGGCCCGAAATGAAAACAGGCGCGAGGGTGGCTGGCTGATGGCAGGTGCGCAGGATGTGGGCGGTAGCGCCGGGTTGCGGGTCGGGTTTTTCTCTGATGCGGTACCCGAACGCAATGGCGTGGGGACTTACTACCGGGATCTGTCGGACCACCTGCAAGACAGGGTCGAGGGCTGTCAAATGTTTTGCCCCGAACCCGATGCCAGTCGTTGGGAAGAACCAATACGCCTGCCGCTGCCCGGGGACTCTACACAATCGGTTATCGTGCCTAACCCGCGCAAATTGAGCCGACGTTTCGAGGAACTGGCGCCGCACGCTGTGGTGCTGGCAACGCCTGGTCCTTATGGTTTGCTCGGGCTGCGATTGGCACGCAAGCACCAGGCGCGAATCGTAGTCGGCTTTCATACCCATTTTGAGCGACTGACGGATCTTTACTGGAAACGCAGTCTCGGCCTCGGCAAAGTGTTTCGTTACTATCTGGAAAGTTGTAATCGCCTGCTGTTCCGGCATGCCTCGATCGTGCTGGCCAACTCCGGGGAAATGGTCGAACTGGCACGTCGAATCGGGGCGCCGTCGGCGGAACTGATGGGGACGACCATACCGCGCCCCTTTATCGACACGCCGGTGTCACCGCTACGCGATGAACTGGCAGTGGTGACTTTCGCGGGGCGCCTTGCGGCAGAGAAAAACCTGCAGGCCATCGTTGCCGCAGCAGAGCAATTACCCGGCGTCGATTTTCGTATTGCCGGCGATGGTCCCGAGCGTAATATCATTGTCGATGCCGCCGCGCGGCTTGCCAATCTTGACTACCTCGGCTGGACCCCGCGTGAAAAAATGCTCGAGGTAATCGATGCCACGGATATGCTGATCCTGCCCTCGCACGTTGAATCCTTTGGCACCATAGCGCTGGAGGCAATGACCCGGAATCGTACTGTGCTGGTATCGGCAAGTTGCGGTATCACGCAGTGGCCCGACCTGTCGCCCGGTCTGTTCCGTATAGGCGACGGCGAGACTGCCGCCGATGCGATTGCCCGGGTCGCCAGTCTCGATCCGGCGGTACGACGGCAGAAGGCGCACCTCGGTCGCGAAGCGGCAGTCGCACTCAACGAGTGGACGCTGCAACACTGGATCGATGTGCTGACACGACAGATGAGCCCACACGCCGCGCATGCCTGATCCGGTCTGGCTGGTTTCTGTTCACGACCTGATGCCGGCAAAGATGCCGGCCGTCGAGCGGGTCGTCGATCTACTGGACGAGCACAACATTGCTCCACTGACTTTGCTGGTGGTGCCCGGTCACGACTGGACTGCACGGCAACTCGACTGGTTGCGCAGTCGCGTAGCCCGTGGTGATGCGCTGGCCGGGCATGGCTGGGCGCACCAGGCGGGCGCAGTCCGAAATCTATACGATCGCCTGCATCGACAGGTTTTTTCGCGCGGGGTCGCCGAACACCTGGCGCTCGACGGCACCGCTATTGCTGAGCTGATGTGTCGTTGTCATGACTGGTTTCCCGCGCATGACCTTCCGCTGCCCGAGATCTATGTGCCACCGGCCTGGGCAATGGGCGATATTGCCAGGGAAAAGCTGGGTACTGAGGTGCCATTCAGGTTATACGAAACGCTATCCGGTTTTTACGATGCGGAACAACGAAAGCACACGCGTATCCCGTTGCTCGGATTCGAGGCTGATACCGGGTTCCGTGCCCTGTCCGTGCGTTTATCGAACACAGCAAACCAGTGGCTGGGGCGACTGACAGGGCAGTTGCGGGTGGCAATCCATCCCGACGATCTTGAGTTGAAACTTGGCGATGACCTGCGACGGCTGGTCGCAACACCCGCCAGCTGCGGCGCCTATCTTCAGGCGGCGTAACTTTCGACGATTGCCTGCATTTTTTGCATCGAAGCAGACCAGGCGTGTGCATCGAGGACCTGCGCGCGTGCTGCAGTCCCGAGCGAGCCGGCACGACCGGGGTGGCGCCGCAGGCTGAGGATGGCGTCGTTAAACTGGGTAATGTCGCCGGCCGTCTCGAGATGGTGCCCGGATTCGGCTGCAACCCCCCCGGCTGCAGTGACACTGCTGACCACCGGTAATTCCATAGCCATCGCTTCGAGAATCTTGTTCTGGGTACCGCGGGCGATTTCCAGTGGTGCGATTGCGATACTGGCCCGTTCCAGCCATGGACGCACATCATCGACATAGCCGGTCACGGTGACACCTGGCAGCTCTGCCAGTGCCTGCACCTTACGTGTCGGGGCGGCACCGACGATCGCCAGTTCGAGATCGGGTTCGCTGGCGCGCAATGCGGGCCAGTTGTGGGCGCAGAAATCGAGCATCGCTTTTTCGTTCGGGTAGTAATCCATGCGGCCGACAAAGACCAGCGGGCCGTCCGGCTTGTAGGGCCTGGTGCGACAGAAGAACTCGCTATCCACCCCGTTGGCGAACCACTCGGCCCGATTAGCAGTACCCATTTCCTCCAGCGACTGCAGTTCCGCCGGGGTCGCGACGGTACTGACAGCGAAGTCGGCGGCAATACGGCGTTCGGCCGCAGCCAGCTTGGTACCCTCGATCCAGTAGCCGAGATTGAGCGGAAACGGTTTCCAGTCGACGTAGGTGAGCCATTTCTGCGAATCCATATCGCAGAAATCGATCATCGCTGGTATATCGCGGCAATGCTGAACGTAGGGTGCTACCGAGGAGCTGTGGACGATGATGAAATCGAACTGTTGTCGTTGTGTTAGTTCGATGATCCGTTGTTGCAGGCGCCTGCTATGAAAATACCCCATGCTGGAGGGCACTGGTGTCGGTA
>JABDKV010000081.1 GCA_013002045.1 Gammaproteobacteria bacterium | reverse complement strand
CGTTGCAACTGACCGGCTACCTGGACTGGCTGGTACGACGCGAACTCGATGACGTGGTCGAGATCATCACACCGCCATCACGAGGGTGTCAGCTATCGTTACGACTGCGACAACCCGAACAGGGACGGCAATTGCAGGCACAGTTAATCGAACGCGGCATCATTTGCGACTGGCGTGAACCGGATGTCATTCGCGTGGCACCGGTGCCGATGTACAACCAGTATCTCGATGTCTATGAGCTGATCGAAGCACTACAGGCATTGACGTGAAGCGTGAATCGGTGACGTTGCTTGGTGCCGGACTGGCCGGCTCGTTGCTGGCGATCTATCTCGCCCGTCGTGGCTATGAAGTCGATGTCTACGAGAAGCGACCCGACATGCGGGCCGTCGATATACCGGCCGGCCGTTCGATTAACCTGGCACTGGCGAATCGCGGAATTCGTGCGTTACGCGAAGTCGGCCTGTACCGGCAGGTTACTGAGTTGCTGACACCGATGCGCGGCCGCATGTTGCACGACGTTGACGGCGATTTGCAGTTCCAGGCTTACGGTAAGTCTGATGATGAGGTCATTTACTCGATTTCACGGGGTGACCTGAATGAGCTGTTGCTGAACACGGCGCAATACCAATACGGTGTCAGGTTTCACTTTAACCAGGGTGTCATCGCGGCTGACCTCGCGCAGGGAAAAGTACGCATGCGTGACGACGACGATCTGCGCCAATACGTGTTAAGCGATACGCCGTTTATCGCGGCCGATGGTGCCGGCTCGATCGTGCGGCGACAGATGTCCAAGCTGCCCGGCTACCAGTCACGCGAAGATTACCTGCCGCATGCTTACAAGGAACTGACAATTCCGGCGGCTGGCGATGGCACTCACCAGATCGACGCCAACAGCCTGCACATCTGGCCACGTGGCGATTTCATGCTGATTGCATTGCCCAACATGGATGGAAGTTTTACCGTCACGCTGTTCCTGCAACGCGAAGGCTCGCCCGGTTTCTCCGAGCTCGCCAGCGACGACGCAATAAGCGCGTTTCTGCAGCAGTGGTTTCCAGATGCCGTTGCGCTGATGCCCGACGCCGTACAACAATTCCAGGCCAACCCAACCGGTTCGATGGTCACCGTCTACGCACAACCGTGGCGGGTTGGTGGACGCTTCCTGCTGATAGGAGACGCGGCGCACAGTATCGTGCCATTTCATGGTCAGGGTATGAATGCCGCATTCGAGGATTGCTACGAGCTAGACCAGGTGTTGTCGGAAAACAAAATTGCTGGTGTCCGCGGCTGGGAACGGGTATTTGCCGAGTTTGAACAACGCCGCAAACCGAATGCCGATGCTATCGCCGCCATGGCGCTGGAAAACTATGTCGAGATGCGTGACACCGTGCGTGACCCGCGTTTCCAGGCCAAGAAACAACTATCGTGGGAACTCGAAAAACGCTTTGAAGGCCGTTTCGTCCCGCGCTACTCGCTGGTCATGTTTCACCATGTCCCCTACGCCGAGGCACAACGCCGCGGCGTGATCCAGCAGGAAATACTCGAAGAGCTGCTGGGGCCGGACAATGACCCTGCCACGATTGACTTCGACAAGGCTGACAGGCTGATCGCCGCACGCCTGTAGTCGTTTAGTCGGTCAGCACCTCGCCGTGCTCGCGGGTTTTGTGGAATGTGACATCGGGCCACCGCTCCTCGGCAATTCGCAGGTTGTACAGGTTGGTGGCGAGATAGACCGGATTGCCATCGACATCAGTACCCATACGTGCCTGCTCCCGTGCCAGGAAGCCCTTGCGAGTCTCCTCATCGGGAAAACTGAGCCAGCGTGCGGTAAAGATATCGACCGGTTCGTAGACGGGATCGGCGCTGTATTCCTCGCGCAAACGGTGACCGACAATCTCGAACTGCAACTGACCGACCGCACCGAGTAGCAGGCGCCCGGTATCGGTAGTCAGCACCTGGATGGCACCCTCTTCGCCCAGCTCCCTGAGCCCCTTGGTGAGCTGCTTGGTCTTGAACGGATCCCGCGGTCGCACCGACAGGAATAACTCCGGTGCGAAATAAGGAATACCTTTGTAGTTCAGGTCTTCGCCCTCGGTCAGTGTGTCGCCGATCTGCAACTGACCATGGTTGTGGATACCGATGATGTCTCCGGCCACGGCATCTTCGCTACGCACACGTTCGTTGGCCATGAACACCAACGCGTTATTGATACGAATTTCGCGATCCAGACGCAGGTGTCGCAGGCGTTTGCCGGGGTTGTAACGACCGCTGCAAATGCGGAAAAACGCCAGCCTGTCGCGGTGTTTTGGATCCATGTTGGCCTGGATCTTGAATACGAACCCGGTAAGTTTGTCCTCCACTGGCTCGACCACGCGTTCGTTGGCTGCTCGTGATTGCGGCGGCGGCGCCCATTCGTTCAATGCGTTTAACACGTCCTCGACACCAAAGTTGTTCAACGCGGACCCGAAGAACACCGGTGTCTGCATGCCGGCGAGGAATAATTCGGGATCGAGCGGGGCACTGGCCTCGCGGATCAACTCGACTTCTTCCCTGAAAGTGTCGACCTCGCCGGGAAACAATTCATCGAGTCGCGGGTTATCCACACCCTCTATGCGTTCCTCGTCGTCGCGATTGAGCTTGGCCTCACCG
>JABDKV010000069.1 GCA_013002045.1 Gammaproteobacteria bacterium | reverse complement strand
ACACGCCGACTGCACCGATCAACCCCTACGGCCAGTCCAAGCTCATGAGTGAATTCATGCTGCGCGACCTCGCCCTGGCGACCAACCTGCGTCATGTCACATTAAGATACTTCAATGTCGCAGGCGCCGATCCCGGCGGGCGCATCGGTCAGTCGACGGCCAAAGCGACTCTGCTGACCAAGGTCGCCTGCGAAGCAGCGTTGGGTAAGCGCGACCAGGTTTATATCTTTGGCACTGACTACCCGACAGCCGACGGCACCGGCGTGCGTGACTACATCCATGTCGAAGACCTCGCTTCGGCGCATCTCGATGCGTTGCGTTATCTTCGTGATGGCGGTCGCTCGACCACGCTCAATTGCGGTTACGGTCATGGCTACAGCGTCCGTGAAGTGCTATCGACGGTTGCCCGGGTGCATGGCGAGCCACTCAATGTTATTGAGGCTGCACGGCGGGCCGGCGACCCACCGTCGCTGGTCGCCAATGCCGACCGCATACGCGAGCAATTTGCCTGGCAACCCAGGTTCGACGATCTCGAGACCATCGTACGCACCTCGCTCGAGTGGGAGCGCAAGCTCTGCTAGGCACATGAGCGGGTTGCTGCATCAATTGATTGCCCAGCAGGCCCGGCACAGCCCGGACGCCGTCGCCCTGCAGGAGAAACAGCGCACACTGACTTACGCGAGTCTGAATGACGAACTCGAGCGCGTCAGTGGCGGACTAATTCGCGCCGGACTCGAACGCGATGACCGGGTCGCGATTTTCCTGCCAAAGCAGCTGGAAACCGTGATCGCGATGTTTGCGACCAGTCATGCCGGCGGCGTATTCGTGCCGATCAATCCACAGCTGAAGCCGGCGCAGGTCCGGCACATACTGACCGACTGCGACGTGCGCATCCTGGTAACGTCGGCGCAACGCTTGCAGGCGCTGGACGAAGTCATCGATGCCTGCCCCGCACTCGAGACTATCGTGCTCACCGATGAACACACCGGGCAGGCAGATCAACGTATCGTCGACTGGCAGACAGTCGCGGCAGCCAGTGCTGGCGGTCGCCGACGTATCGACATGGACCTGGCCGCCCTGCTCTACACCTCGGGGAGCACCGGCCGACCAAAAGGGGTAATGCTGTCTCAGCGCAATATGGTTTGTGGCGCGCACTCGGTGGCAGAGTACCTGCACAACGAACCGGCAGATCGGCTGCTGACAGTACTGCCTTTCAGCTTCGACTACGGTTTGAGCCAGCTGACTACCGCCTTTGCGGTGGGCGCAACCGTGGTGTTGTTCGATTACCTGTTGCCGCGCGATGTGGTCCGCGCCGTCGCACGCGAAGAGATTACCGGCCTTGCCGGCGTACCGCCGTTATGGAACCAGCTGGCGCAACTGGAATGGCCCGGCGAACTGTCACTGCGCTATATCACCAACAGCGGTGGTGCAATGCCTGTACCGACGCTCGACACCCTGCGACAGAAGTTACCCGACACGGACGTGTACCTGATGTATGGACTGACCGAGGCGTTTCGCTCGACCTATCTGGACCCCGGCGAAGTCGAGCGTCGACCTGGCTCGATGGGTAAGGCGATACCGAATGCCGAAGTGGTGGTAGTGCGTCCCGATGGCACGCTGTGTAACGCAGACGAACCGGGTGAACTGGTGCACCGTGGCTCGCTGGTGTCACTCGGTTACTGGAACGACCCGGAAAAAACCTCACAACGCTTTCGACCTGCACCACAACAGCTCCCGGGCAGTACGTTGACCGAACTGGCCGTATGGTCCGGTGACACGGTAAAACGCGATGCCGAAGGCTTCCTGTACTTCGTTGGTCGTACCGACGAGATGATCAAGACCTCAGGGTTCCGTGTCAGTCCGGCTGAAGTCGAAGAAATTTTAAGCACCGCTCCCGGTGTGGTCGAAGCGGCAGCGGTCGGTGTCGGCCATCCCGACCTGGGACAGGCGATCGTCGCTGCCATCACTGGTGATTGCAACGTAGACGAAGTGTTGGCGACGTGCCGCCGCGAGATGCCCAGCTACATGGTCCCGGCCCACATCGAACTGGCCGATTCGCTGCCACGCAACCCCAATGGCAAGATTGACAGGCCGGCTCTGGCAAGCCGTTATCGCACCTTGTTTGAGCAAAATTCATGACCATCATCGAGACGGATCAGCACGCGCCTATCGAAGGTTTCACCGTCGACGACGGCTGCCTGTGTGTCGGTGGGCAGCGTGTCGATACGCTCATCGCAGCGCAGGGTGTCCCCGCCTATCTCTACGATCGCAGCCTGATCAGTCAGCGCGTTGTGACCTTGCGCCAGTCGCTGCCGCAACGGGTGCATCTGCATTATGCGATCAAGGCCAATCCCCACCCTGAGATCGTCACCTTACTGGCAGATGCTGTCGATGGGCTTGATGTCGCCTCGGCACGCGAGATCGATATTGCCATGGCTGCAGGGGGCGATCCCGAACACATCAGTTTTGCTGGCCCCGGCAAGCGGGCAACTGAGCTCGCACGCGCCGTCTCCGCTGGCATCATCACCAATATCGAGTCGGTAAGGGAGCTGGAAATACTGGCCCAACTCGGCCAGCAACAGTCGGTGCGACCGCGTATCGCCGTTCGGGTAAACCCACCATTTCAATTAAAGACCTCGGGAATGAAAATGGGTGGCGGCTCGCAGCAGTTTGGTATCGATGCCGAGCAGGTACCGCAGGTGCTGGCACGACTGGCTGAGTTGCCAGTGGAGTTCAGCGGCTTTCATATTTTCAGTGGTTCCCAGAACCTGCGACCGGACGCACTATGCGAAGCCCAGCAACTGACAGTCGATCTTGCGATAGAACTGGCGCGTCATGCGCCGTCGCCGGTACGGCTGCTCAACATTGGCGGTGGATTCGGTGTCCCCTATTTCCCGGGTGACACGCCGTTGGAGCTGAAGCCGATCCACGATAATCTGGAGCGTCTGTGCGACAAGGTTGAGGCGGTGCTGCCTGAAGCGCGGCTGACACTCGAGCTTGGCCGTTATTTTGTCGCCGAAGCGGGAGTTTACTGCTGCACCGTCATCGACCGGAAAGTATCACGTGGCCAGGTGTTCCTCGTCACTGACGGTGGCTTGCATCACCACCTGGCAGCCTCCGGGAACTTTGGCCAGGTCATACGCAAGAACTATCCCGTTACCATTGCCAATCGTATTGGTGCCACCGAAACAGAGGTGGCATCGGTGGTGGGTCCACTGTGTACGCCACTCGATTTACTGGCCGACAGGATGTCGCTGCCGGTGGCGCAACCCGGTGATATTGTCGCTGTATTCCAGTCGGGTGCTTATGGACTGACCGCCAGTCCACGCGGGTTCCTGTCGCATCCCGAAGCGGTCGAACTCGTTCTCTGAATCAGACTGTTCTGCCGGGTGCCTGCAGGTAGCTGCGCACCAGCCGCGCTACCAGCCGCAACGGTGTGCGGTCCCAGGGGCTGATCCGGGGCAACTGCAACCAGTCGCTGTCAGCGCGCACGCTACCCCATGCGGTCGTTACTGCCTGGCGCCAACCCATTTCCTGCAGCAGCAGCGGGTGCATATCGAGGTAATCGACGCCGGGTATGCCATTGGGATACGCAAACGACACCACAGGTGCGCCGGTTATCGTCTGCAGACGGTCGCGGCCCTGATCGATCTCGGTGCGCGCCTCATCGGGTCCGACCCGAGCCAGGATCGGGTGATTGTGAGTGTGCCCACCGACTTCCATCCCTGCAGAGTGCAATTGCCGCACCTGGTCATCCGTCATCATCAGATCGTCGGGTAGCGAGCCGGGAGCCAGCGCCGCGAAACGAGTCACCCACTCATCACGCTCCCCCGGCTCCAAGTACTTGACTTCCTTTAGTATTTTTCCAACCAGGTTGCGTCTGCTATCCATATCATCGAGCCTCGCTGAGGCCAGTCCGAACGCTTCGAGATCAACCGGACTCTCCAGGCGGCGCACGGTTTCGATAACAGTATCGTTGAACATGCGCCCGCCGTTGAGGAAAGCGGTGGCAATAAAAAAGGTACCCGGCAGGCCGCGTGACTGCAGTTCCGGCAGCGCCTCGGTAACAT
>JABDKV010000022.1 GCA_013002045.1 Gammaproteobacteria bacterium | reverse complement strand
CGGGTCGCACCGGCATCGACTTTGCGTTTCAGGTTATCGAGATCGAACTGAGGGTTCGGTGCTTCAGGATGAACCTCGGGGTAGGCAGCGACCGAGATTTCGAAGTCTGCGATACGTCGTAGTCCCGCGATCAGGTCCGCGGCGTAAGGATAACCATTCGCATGCGGTACATAGTCTTTTGCACCCTGTGGAGGATCGCCGCGCAGCGCAACGATATGACGCACACCCTCCTCCCAGTAACGTCGGGCGATATAGTCGATCTCCTCGCGATCGGCACCGACACAGGTCAGGTGCGCAGCCGGACGCAGACCCGTCTCACGCAGGACTCGCAGCACGATATTGTGGGTGCGGTCACGGGTAGAGCCGTCGGCACCGTAGGTTACGGAGACAAAATTCGGTTGCAGCCCTTCCAGCTGCTTAACCGAGTTCCACAGGGTCTGCTCCATCTTTTCCGTTTTCGGCGGAAAAAACTCAAATGAAATATTGAGGTCGGTTTTGCTCATAACTCCCTACGTCAGGCGACGGCGGTACGCTCCAGTCGTTTCTTCCGGGCAACGGTCAACACTACACTGAATGACTGGCCGTCGATGTGACGGAATTCATCGCAATCGAGATTGGCTGCATGACACCAACTGGCCAGGTCGTCATCGGAAACGCCAGGATTGTCCTGGTGGCCGTTGTCCCGCTCACGCATAGCGAACTCGACCAGCAGCAATTGTCCGCCGGGCCGCAGGATGCGCGCGGCCTCGCGCACGGCGCGTGGCGGGTCGTCAGCCTGGTAAAGCACGTGATCCATGGTGACGGTATCAAACGATGCATCCGGATACGGCAGGCCGTACATGTCAGCCCTGCGCACCATGACCTTTCCGAGTCCGGCGGCATGCAAATTGCTGCGGGCGACCGCCAGCATGTCGGGCGAGATGTCTATACCAACCGCACTTTCGGCATGCCGACCCAGCAACTTCAGCATGCGCCCGGTGCCGGTGCCTATATCAATCAGGTCACCTACATCGCTGGTATCGATCATATCGACAATGATGCGATTGATTTCGCTGTCGGCGACATCGGCTTCCCGCAATCGCGCCCAGTCTTCGGAATTGAAACGCAGGAAATCGGCCGCACGACGAGCGCGCTCGGCCTTTATTTTCTCCATGCGGTGTCGGTCGACATCCATTTGCTCATCTTGTGGATCGACCATGCCAAGAATGTGGTCAACCAGGTTGGCAGTATCGCCGCGGGGCGCTGCCCGATAAAGTACAAAGTGGCCCTCACGGAAACGATCAAGCAGGCCGGCATTGCACAGCAGTTTCAGGTGGCGGGATACGCGTGGCTGGCTCTGATTCACGATGTGAGTAATCTCGCTGACCGTCAACTCACCCTCTGAGCAAATAGCCAGAAGGCGCAGACGAGTCGGTTCCGCCGCCGCGCGTAGCGCGTCAATAATCTGTTGCAGGCTCTGGGTCATTCCGTCGCCCCTTTAATGCAAACATACATATATTTTTAAGTTCTAGCAACGTGGTAGGCTCCCTGTGACCATTATGTTTAATTGTGGGGAACAGTCCCGTATTTGGGACTCTAATGCTACCAAAAAATACGGGTTATTTTCCCCGCTTAGTCTCAGTCGGGGTCTGCGCCGCCGAAAAGCCCTAAATCGCCGAGAAAGGAGATGATGGCAAACCCGAGAAAAACCAGGCAAACGACCAGCATCCACAATGGCAGACCGAGCCACCAGCAAGCGACCGCGCCGGCCGCCGGGATGCCGATAAACAGGATGTCTATGAAATGGCGTCGCAGGAAGACGGTTGGATCAGCCATTTCAGTGAATGGTCGGCGAATCGTTGGGTGCCGCGCCTGACAACAGCCGTGCCACATCGACGCTGTCGAACCGACGCGACTTGTTGCAGAACTCGCAAACGACACCGATCTCACCCTCCTCGTCCAGTATCGATTGCAGTTCGTCCTCGCCCAGCGACAGCAAGACCGACTCAACCCGGCCTGACGAGCACGAACACTCGAACTGCACTTCTGCTGCTTCATGCAGGCGCAGGTCATCCTCGTGGAACAATCGTCGCAACAACTCGCGGTGACTTAGCTCGATCAGCTCGTCCGATTGTGACACTGTCGCCGCCAGCAGCTGGATACGCTGCCAGGCGTCAGGATCTTCATCCGCCTCTTCAGGCAAGCGTTGCAGTAGCAGGCCGGCACAGCGTGTGGCGTCGGCTGCGACCCAGATTCGCGTCGACAACTGCTCAGAGGTCTCAAAATACGCAGTAAGACACTCCGACAGCGTCTCGCCTGTTAGCGGAACCACGCCCTGGTAAGGCTGACGTCGGTTATCGGTCTCGATTGTGATAACCAGCCTGCCATCGCCAACCTGCTCCCTGAATGTGCCATTGGGCACGTTGTCGTCCCACCGTGCCAGGCCACGCACACGCATATCATGCGTACATTGCACGACCAGCAAGCGCAACGGGCCGTCACCCTGCAACTGCAGCGTCATGCGGCCATCGAACTTGAGCGTCGAGGCCATCAGCACTGTGGCGGCCAGTGCCTGCCCCAATACACCGCGGACCGCGTCAGGATAATCATGCCGTTCGAGCACCGCGCCCCATGTGCGATCGAGGTGCACGATCTGTCCACGCACCGGGTAGGCATTAAAAACGAAGCGTTGTATTGAGTCAGCGTCAGTCACGGTCAGTCCGTCAGTTTCTGCCTGAGCAACTCATTGACCTGGCGCGGATTGGCGCGACCGCCGCTGCGTTTCATCACCTGGCCCACAAGAAAACCCAGTACTTGTTGTTTTCCAGCCTTATATTGTTCCACTTGTGCGGGGTTATCCGCTAATACGCTGTCGATAATGCCGGCAATTGCACCGCTGTCGGTAATCTGGCGCAGGCCCTGCGCTTCGATAATCGTGTCGGCATCGCCCTCACCAGCCCACATGCGCTCAAACACCTGCTTGGCCAGCTTGCCCGAAATTGTGTCGTCGTGGACACGCCGCAGCAGTCCCGCCAACGCCCTCGCCTCGACAGCACTTGCACCAATCTCGAGATTGTCTCGATTCAGTGCGGCCGTCAGCTCACCCATTACCCAGTTGGCTACCAGCTTGGGCTGGTCTGCAAGCTCACCATCGCCAAGAACGGTCTCGAAGTAATCGGCCATTTCCCGTGTCGCGGTCAATACTTCTGCGTCGTAGGCGGACAGCTGGTAGTCGCGCTCGAAGCGGGCACGTCGCTGGTCGGGCAATTCCGGCAAATTTCGGCGCACACGCTCGATAAAATCTTCTTCAATAACCAGCGGCAACAGGTCAGGATCGGGAAAGTAGCGGTAATCGTTGGCTTCTTCCTTGGATCGCATCGAGCGCGTTATGTCACGTTGGCTATCGTATAACCGGGTTTCCTGAACCACTTCGCCACCGTCTTCGATCAGATCGATCTGGCGCTGCACTTCGTAGTCGATCGCCTTCTCGATAAAGCGGAAGGAATTGAGATTCTTCAGTTCGGTCCGTGTACCCAGCTTCGTTTCACCCTGTGGCCGCACCGAGATGTTGGCATCGCAACGCAGTGAGCCTTCCTGCATATTGCCGTCGCAGATTTCGAGATACTGGACGATGGCGCGGATCTTTCGCAGGTAGGCAACGGCCTCGGCCGCGCTGCGCAAATCGGGCTCGGACACGATCTCCAGCAATGGTGTCCCGGCACGATTGAGGTCGATGGCAGTCTGACCCGGAATAGCGTCGTGGATCGACTTGCCGGCGTCTTCCTCGAGGTGCGCGCGCGTGATCCCTACCGTCTTGTACTGACCTTCACCGATCGGGATGTCGAGCACCCCTTTGCCGACCACGGGCAACTCGTACTGGCTGATCTGGTAGCCCTTCGGCAGGTCGGGGTAAAAGTAGTTCTTGCGGGCAAACACAGAGCGACGCGAGATGTTCGCATCGACGGCGAGCCCGAAACGTACAGCCATCTCCACGGCAGCCTGGTTGAGCACCGGCAGGACACCGGGATAACCGAGATCGATCAGCGCGGCCTGGGTGTTAGCTTCGGCCCCGTAGCGGGTGGCAGCACCAGAAAAAATTTTGCTCTCGGTAAGTAGCTGTGCGTGTACTTCGAGACCGATGACAACTTCCCAACTCATCCGGTCGGCTCCGGTTGCCGGTGATGCCACTCGGTAAGTTGCTGGAAACGATGTGCGAGGCCAAGCAGGCGTCCCTCTTCGAAATGGGGTCCGATGAGCTGCAGTCCGATTGGCAGTCCGTCGTGGCTGCCACACGGGATCGACATACCTGGCAGCCCTGCCAGGTTGACTGCAGTTGTGTAGATGTCATTGAGGTACATGCTGAGGGGATCGTCGGTCTTGGCACCGATTCCGAAAGCCACCGCGGGCGTGGTCGGGCCGACGATCACATCGACGGCCTCGAACGCCGCCGCAAAATCCCGGCTGATCAGCTGGCGCACTTTCTGTGCTCGCAGGTAGTAGGCATCGTAATAGCCGGCCGACAGGACATAAGTCCCGATCAGGATGCGTCGCTGCACTTCAGCGCCAAAGCCCTCGCTGCGACTGCGGCGATACAGGTCATCGAGATCGCGTGGCTCGTCGCAACGGTGGCCAAAACGCACGCCGTCGTAGCGGGCCAGATTCGAAGAGGCCTCAGCCGGTGCCACCACATAGTAAGTTGGTACAGACAGGGACAGGTGGGGCAATTCGACCGCCACGGTCTTTGCACCGGCCTGCTCCAGCGTAGCAATGGCATCGCGGACCGCAGCCTCGACCACCGAATCGAGTCCGTCATCGAAAAACTGCGCCGGAACGCCTATACGCAATCCTGCAACAGGTGAATTCAATGCCTCGGTGTAATCAGGGACAGGTTCGCTGGCACTGGTCGAATCACGTTCATCAAAACCGGCTATCGCGCCCAGCACCATGGCGATGTCCTCGGCGGTGTGCGCCATCAGCCCGGCCTGATCGAGGCTCGATGCGAACGCGATCATGCCCCAGCGCGATACCCGACCATAGGTCGGCTTGAGCCCGGTGGTGCCGGTCAGTGCCGCCGGCTGCCGCACCGAGCCGCCGGTATCGGTGCCGGTCGCCAGCGGTACGATCCCGGCTGCCACAGCCACGGCGGATCCGCCGGACGACCCCCCGGCAACACGACTTGTGTCGTAGGGGTTGCGGCAGGCGCCAAACCAGGAATTCTCGGTGGACGAGCCCATGGCGAACTCATCCATATTGGTCTTGCCAATCGTGATCATCCCGGCTGCGGCCAGGCGCTCGACTACTGCGGCGTCGTAAGGCGGAACGAAATCGGCCAGCATGCGCGAGGCGCAGGTGGTACGTAAGCCATTGGTACAAAAGATATCTTTGTGTGCAA
>JABDKV010000031.1 GCA_013002045.1 Gammaproteobacteria bacterium | reverse complement strand
ACATAGAACACACCACTCAGCCAGCCCGACGGGTGTATATGCGGTGTCTGGTGACCACCCTCGGTCAGCACCGTGGCCCACATATCGATACGCCATTCGTCGGGCGCCGGCCACAACGACGGCAGGTGATCGATCGGCTTCCATGCAGCGGGCCGGCTTTCGGCGTAGCGCGTCACCTGCCCCTCGACAAACTTCACGAATGCCTGCACGTCCGCATCGTCGCTTGGCCACAAACTGCCGGTTTGTTGCCCCAGTTTCGTCGTATGACTGTTCGGATCGCTCTGCAACGACGGGTGCGATAACACATGCTCGCGCAGTTGTGGCAGCAAGGCATCGGCGTTCGGTACATCAACGGACCACAATAAATTTTCGTAGTCGAGCAATGCTGCAGCAGAGTCGCGCCTGCCCTGCTCATTGTGCACGGCAGCCAGCATCGCCAGCGCGGTGATGTCGCCCGACGCCCCTTGCAGGCAGGTTTCGAACCCCGCCACTGCGGCATCGAGGTTGCCCCGCACAAGCTCACAACTACCCAGGTTAGCGTGGATCTTCGGTTGCCCCGGTTGTAGCTCTAGGGACCTTGCAAACGCAGGAATAGCTTCGTCGTAACGCCTCAGTTCGGCCAATGCGTTGCCGAGATTGCCATGTGCTGCGGCCATGTCGGGTTGAAGGGCGATCGCGCGCTCATATAGCGGCACAGCATCTACGCTACGCCCCACCAGGTTGAGTAATGCGCCCATGTTGACCAGTAAGGCTGGATCGTCGGGATGTTCAGCCAACAGTGCTTGGTACAGTTCGAGCGCCTCATCATGATCGCCTATACGGTGCAGAACCAACGCCAGCCGGTAACGGGCCTGTTGATGGTTAGGCGCACGCTTCAGCACCTCGCGAAATGCATCCACGGCCTGTAGCGGCCGACCGGTCTCCTGCAACAGGCGGCCGAAGCTCAGGTGGTAGTCGGGGTTGTCAGGTGCCTCGGCCAATGCCTGTTGAAACCAGCCTTGCGCGTTGGGAACATCGCGCAACTGGTATGCGGCCACGCCCATCCAGTGCATGGCACGATGATCCTTCGGATTGGCATCGAGTGCCTGACGATAAAGCGCGACGGCTTCGCGAATCTTGCCCTGCTGGTGCAGGGCCAGTGCCTGATCAAAACTCTCCATAGCCGACGAGTCTAATTCCATCCCGCCACCAGAGCGACCTCACGCTCCCCAACGGCACACCCGTATACCCCGTAGGAGCGGCTTCAGCCGCGATTCTTCGCTTTCCCCGTAGGAGCGGCTTCAGCCGCGATTCTTTCTTACGCCGGAGTTTGTAAGTGATAAGCACGTATGGGTCGGGACTGAAGTCCCTCCTACGGATCGCTGCGCGATCCATCGCGGCTGAAGCCGCTCCTACGGGGAGGGCTTGGTGAGGAAGAAAGAATCGCGGCTGAAGCCGCTCCTACGGGGATGTTGTGGACTGCGAATTGGTCGGAAAAGCAATGGCTTATGAGACGCACGCAGGGAAGTGGTTTTGCGAGAAACGGGCTGGCGCAGTATCCTGTCGGCTCAGCTGCACCCGGTAATCGATTCACATGGCCACATCTGCCAACATGCCCGCACCGCCCGGGGGCGCGGAGTCACGTCTGCAATCGCTGTCCGATTACTACCTCCGCGTCCGTGAAACTACGCTCGAACTCGTGGCGACGCTGCAACCCGAAGATACCGTCGTGCAAACCATGCCCGACGTCAGCCCGACCAAGTGGCACCTCGCCCACACCAGCTGGTTCTTCGAACGCTTTTTGCTGCAGCCGCATGCGCACAACTACGATGTGTTTCACGACCGTTACGACTACCTGTTCAACTCCTACTACTTCACGGTCGGTCAGATGCACCGCCGTCCCGAACGCGGATTGTTGTCGCGACCGACTCTCAGTGACATCTGCGAGTACCGCGCCCATGTAGACGAACACATGCTGCGCCTTTTGCGTGGCGAACTGAGCGACGAACTCCGATTCCTGGTCACGCTTGGACTCAACCACGAGCAACAACACCAGGAACTGATACTCACTGACATCAAGCACGTGTTCTCCTGCAATCCGCTCCAACCCGCGTTGCGAGAAGACACCATCGCCCGTGGCCCCGCCGCGGCGCCGATGCGGTGGCTGACTTTCAAAGGTGGGACTATCGAGGCAGGCACCAACGGCGATGGCCGCTTCCACTTCGATAATGAAACGCCACGGCACCAGGTGCTGCTGCGTGATTACCAGCTCGCCGACCGACCGGTAACCAACGGCGAGTTCCGCGAGTTCATCCGCGACGGCGGTTACGAACAACCCGACCTGTGGTTGTCCGATGGCTGGTCCACGGTTCAAAACGAGAACTGGCGTCACCCGCTGTACTGGTGCCGTGACCTGCAAACCGAGTTCACGCTGGCCGGACGCCGTGAGATCGACGACGACGCGCCAGTCTGTCACCTCAGTTATTACGAAGCCGATGCATTCGCGCGCTGGGCCGATGCGCGTTTACCGACTGAGTTCGAATGGGAAAACGCCGCACCCGCAGACGTCTCTGGCAACCTGCTCGATAGCGGCAATCTGCACCCGGTGCCGTCGGCACAACGCGAGGGCCTGCGACAAATGTATGGCGACACCTGGGAATGGACCGCCAGTCCCTACGCGCCCTACCCCGGTTTCCAGC
>JABDKV010000300.1 GCA_013002045.1 Gammaproteobacteria bacterium | reverse complement strand
GCGCCTATCGACAGTGCAACGGGTGTTCTCGACAGCGCCGTTGATTGCATAGAGACAAGAGAGATTTACCAGCAGCATCCTGACCACGGCGCTGCAATAAAGAATGTACAGCTGCCGTATTGGGCCGAGGCGAAGGCGCTGTCCGAGGCTTGCCTGGCGGCGTTTCCACGGCTGCGTTTCGCCGGACTCGATATCGCTATCGGCGCCGAGGGGCCGGTAATCATAGAGATGAACGTCAGCCCAGCCCGGGAAGGCGCCACTTTCGTCGATATTCCGTCTGGCCGGGTGATACCCCGTTAGCACTGCCTGGTGCAGGGTTTAGTAGCGGCGTTGTTTTGGGGTCAGGCCGATGGTCGACAGCCACTGCGGTTTACGCAGGCGACGATGTAGTCGTCGCAACATGCCACCAAGGAACAGGTGATCGAGTTCCGGGATGATTTTCGAGCGGCGATAGCGTGCAATTTCTTTTCTCAACAAGCGGGCGACCTCGTCATCCCCACGCTCTTCGGCAAGGGCGAGATTGTCGACAAAAAACGTCAGTCCGCTCTCGTCGTTAATATTCAGGTTACGCAAACCTTCAAGCACATTGTCGTCGGGTATCGCGTCTGTGCGTGCGCCAAGAACACGTAAGGCCACGGCCGTGCGAACGCATTTCGAACAGGTACCGCAGTTGTCGACGGGCTCGCGCCAGCACACGTGTAGTCTTTCCATGGCATGCGATGAATCGATAATGCCGCGGAGCTTGTCGCTACGTCGAATACAGACGTCGTGCTCGATCTGGATCTGCTCATTAGCCCACAGCGGGTCAGTCAGCGGGTGGCCACTGGCCGGTTCAAGCTCTGAATAAGTGTAGCTGGACGGGAATATAAATTGTTCGATGCCCAGCGCCAGCGAGACCGCATAAAGCGGGAATCCCCAGAACGAGGCATAGTCGATATTGCGTTCGTCTACGTAGACACGCATGTTTGTACGCACCGGGATGTAAGTCTTGCCATGCTCGTCAGCATAGCTGCGGTCGGCGGCGACAATGGCTGCGGTTTCATCCGGGTGGTCATTGAAATCCAGTCCGAAGATGCGCACGAGGTGGGTAATGTCCTGGTAGTGCCGCACGAAGGTGTAGGCGCTATCGACACCGGCTGAATACATAGTCGCGACGCCCGGTATGCCAGTACGTGGCTCGGCGTCGGCACATTCAAGCGTGACCTTTTTGAAGTCATGATTCCATTCGCGATAGATCAGCTGCAATGTATCGAGATTGGACTGCAATACGGGCGACACACCCAGGTCCGAATCGACTTGCAAGGTGCCACCCCGGCTCAGCGCTTCGAGAAAGCACGTGGCTATGAAAGGCTCGGGCGATGCAACCAGTTTGACGTCGCGTGGCACCCTGATGAACAGACGAAAACCGTCGATGTAGCCGGACAATTCGCGCTCGTCGTCGGTTTCAGTCAGCGTAACCCTGTCGATCAGCATAGTGGCGGTTTCCTGGGTGCTAGGCTTTGCTTTGGGCGACGGAGACAGGCGGATTGCTGCGACCACGCGCCCGACGTACCAGTTCGAGAAAGCCTGACAATTCCGCCTCGAACTCGATCATCGATATTTCTTCGCCATCTACAATCCGCGGTATGGCCAGCATAGGCGTTTCGCTGGTGCAAAAGCCGACCTCTGTGGTCGTCGCCGATACGACGCCGCTGTCACGTAAAGCCGGCCACATAGCTGTGTCGTAGACGCCGCTGGGGTAACAGAAATGGACCAGTTCACCGCTGGCCAGGGGGCTGAGTACTGCACGATTGTCTTCAATCTCAGTCTGCATCGCACTGGCATCGTTGGCGTAGACGCGGTGCCGATGCGTGTGCAGTTGCAGCTCGACGCCGCTCTCAGCAACCTCCCGCAGCTCGTCATCGGTCATCAGGCTAAACAGGCGTTGCTGATGCAGCGGCTCGAAGTCGACATCGATGACCTGGCCGATTCGATACAACAGGTCGAGTTGGGCGGGTGCCTCGAGCTTGGCGGCAAACTCACGCAACTGCTCCAGTGCAACCTCTTCTTCGGCTGGGTCAATCAGATCGTAAACGCCAGTCAGAGAAGGATCGATCGCCTCCAGGTTGACCGAATTGGCATGGCTGGCCCAGAACAGGTAGCCCAGTGCAACATCGAAGACCGGGACCTGCTTATGCTGGTACCAGGTTGTCACGTACAGGGTGGCAGGCATTTTGCGCTCGTGTAATGCCGGAATGCCGTTGGCGAAGGTGCCATACCAGCCATCGTCGATGGTAATTACGACGGCGTTGTCCGGCAGCGTGCCTGCCTCGACCTGGGCCAGGGCGTCTCCGAGCGACAGCACTGGAATCTGCCGCCGCAGCAGGAAATCCAGTCGTTGTTTGAATGTCTCGGGGCGCATGTACAGGCGTGAGCGAAACCTGTGTTCGTCACGCAGCGAAAAATTGTGGTAACAGAGTATGCGTAGTTCGCGCCGTGTGAGTCGACGCGACAGCCAGAATATACCGGCATACTTCATGAGATGAAGGAATAACGCCTTCAGCTGGTCGCGCACGAGCTTCCCTTTGCTACCTCTGACGGCAGCCTAGATTACACATCTGACAGAGTGGTGTCAGTGTCGTCGTGCGAAATTCACAAACGCCGCGGCCCTGCGAGACCGCGGCGGATTATGTTGTTGGTGCTAGCTGGTGCCGATTTTATCGATTACGGCCTGCGCCACGCCGCGTGACGAGGCCGGGTTTTGACCGGTGACCAGGTTGCCGTCAACGATGACATTTTCCTGCCAGTCATCGGCACCGTGAAATTCGCCGCCGTTTTTCTTCAGCATGGTTTCCACCAGGAATGGCACGTCGTCGACATGGCCTGCGGCTTTTTCTTCGCTGTTGGTAAAGCCCGTCACCCTCTTGCCTGACACCAGCGGTTGGCCATCTGACTGCGTATGTCGGAACACGGCCGGACCGTGGCAAACTGCCGCCACCGGTTTGCCCGTGGCATAGGCATTCTCAATGAGTGCGATCGATTGCTCGTCTTCAGTCAGGTCCCAAACCGGCCCGTGACCGCCGGGATAAAACACGGCATCGAAATCCTTGATATCAATCGTCGACAGCTTGTGCGTGTTGGAAAGGGCCGCCTGCGCGGTGTCGTCCTGCTTAAAGCGCTCGGTGGCGTCGGTGCGGGCATCGGGTTGATCAGAGGCGGGGTCCATCGGCGGCCGCCCACCTGATGGCGAAGCGAGTGTCAGTTCGGCACCCGCGTCCTTGAACACGTAGTAGGGCGTGGCGAGTTCTTCGAGCCAGAAACCGGTTGGCTGGTCGGTGTCGCCGAAACGGTCGTTTGATGTCAGTACGATCAGAATTTTCAATGTCATCCTCCTTATAAGGGTCCCATTATCGAGCAGCGATCTTTGGGGTCGCCACGTTGCAATGCAGCAAGCATTGACCTTGCAGGCGTACGACGGGCTAAATCAGGTTCAACTCCTGGTGGGATTGCATCGTGGCACCTAAAAACTTTCTGTTTGTTTCAATCGACGGCCTGATCAGTGACATCGCCTGGCAAGTGGCGCGTGAAGGCCACAGTGTCCGCTACCACATTAGTAATGAGTCCGAGCGCCAGATTGGCGACGGATTTGTTGACAAGGTCGATGACTGGGAAACGCATGTCGACTGGGCCGATACGATCGTGTTCGACGACGTGCTGGGCCAGGGTGAGA
>JABDKV010000297.1 GCA_013002045.1 Gammaproteobacteria bacterium | reverse complement strand
TCTTGGTAGTGGTCTTGGAACCGTTTGTTGTGGTGGTGTCCATGTTTCCTCCTTAAATTGCGTCGTTTTGCCGTCACCGGCGTAATCCCCGGAAAACGGCGCCTTGCCGGGTTAGGTGCAAGACCTGTGCCAGCCGATAGCGCAACGCTTAGCGCGGCGTTACCCGCGCGTCAGGGAAATAATCACGTCACCCCGGGAAGAAATTACATACGGGCACGCACCCGGCCCCGCACGGAGGCATAAGCCACCAGGGATCGGAGCTGAGGTCTCTGCTACGGTCGCGCTGCGCGACCTGTCGCGGCTGTAGCTGCTGCTACAGGCCGAGCGTGGATTTGCCCTGTTTGAATTCGATGTCGACCGGGATGCCCTGGCTGTTGAGACGATCGAGATCGACTTGCAGGTTCGGACGTACGACACCCATGTCGTCCATCAGCGCCTTGGTGGCCGCATAGTCACCATCGCCCTGCAGCACCAGTATGCGGCGTGACAACGCTTCGACCGCCTGCTGCATTGTTTCAAAATTGACCTGGTACTGGCCTTCCTCGTTACGTTCGAAAGCACCGACTTCGTCAAAGAAATTGAAACGCATCATATTGGCCCGCCCATGCGCACTCGATGCACCGAAGCGCGACGAGCGGAAAATTCCGGCGAGGAACGTCACATAGTGATCCATCAGCTGTTCTTCGGGCAGTTCGCCCTGTTCGGTGAGCCAGGTAATCATCCACAAACCGAGCACGTCGGCTTTCCCCTCTTCCATCGGTGAGGCCAGTTCCTGCAGCGCCGCACGCACCGTGCCATTGTCAGTGATGGTGTTCTTGATGCCGAGCCCGTGCGCCACCTCGTGGAACATCGTGTTGGAGAAGAAAGCATTGAAGGTCACGTTGTCGCGTTGTTCGGGAACGATCAATGTTTCCGCAATCGGCACCAGGATCTCATCGAACTTGGCGCGCATCGCATTCTTCAGCTGCAGCCGGCGTGTGCCCTTGGCCAGTTGCACCTGCTCGTCATTTGGCAGGTTGATTGCAATCGTCTTGCTGCCGGCATTGCTGTGACCGGCGTAGTACAGCACTTCATAAGCGTTGAGATCCGAGTCGGTACCCGGCGATTCCTTCTTGTAAGCCGCATCGACCGGCAGCGCGCGCTGCAATTGAGGCAGAAATGCAGCGTAACGCTGTAGTCGCTCGCTCCACTGCAGGTCTTTGAGCAATACGTACGACTCGTACGCAGCCCTGTAGCCAAACAGCTGGTCTTCGTATGTTTCGATGGCACCGATTACGACATCGATCTCGTTATTCTTCATATCGAGCCAGGCCATGTCGCTGGGCTGGTAGTTATCAGATACCAGGGCGTCGGCACGTAAGCGCAGGTAATTGGCAAAACCCGGATCGCTGGCAAGTTCAGCCGCCTGCCGCAGTAAACCGGCAGCGACCGCGAGTTCAGTCGCATAGGTTTCGTGGTAAGGCACGGTGTAAAGTTTGCCGTCGTCATCTCGTCGGACCAGTGAATACAACCCGTCCTTGTCTTTGATATCGGCGGCGGCAAACTCTTCACGAGTCATGTCGGCCGGGTAGAACTGCGCCCCAGGCGACTTTTCCTCAACGCCGGCAATAAACGGCTTGTCGCCGTCGAGCCGATCCCACGGGCCATAATTGATCACGGCAAAGGCGCGGGTGTCGGCATCGGCGATGGCGTCGAGGAACGGCTGCGGTTCACCGTAGGCCTGCAGCCAGAACAACCGGTCCATGACTTCCGACGCCTCGATCAGTAATCCGATCATGCGACGCTGTTCGTCGGACAAGCCACTGAGGTCCGCCGTCAGGCTGACCGGGGCATAGATCCCAAAGCGTTGTTCGGCTCCGGCGACCGCAACCAGTGACGCCGGGCTGCCCGCGGTGGCGTCTGCTTCGGTTGCGGGCGCTGCAGCATCCGGTGCATTGGTATCGCATGCAGCGAGACCGACCACCATCATCAGCAGGGTCAGTGCCATGGCAGGTTTGTTCATCGGGTTCTCCGTAGTTTGCGGTTATGGTCAGGCGTTGACGTAGTCTATCGTCACGCCCTGTATCCAGTTTGCCTGGCGCCGGGCCAGCCGGTCATCCAGTACTTCTCCATCGAAGTCAGCGGGCGCTGTCTGCAGTGCCAGGCTCTCTATGTCGTCGAGCGTATTGACGTTCAGTACTGCGATACGGGCGCTGTCGTTACCCGACAGGGCAGCGATCATGACACCACAGCGGGCACAGCGCAGGAACTCAGCGGTTTTTGTACCAAACTCGTAACGCTGCACCATAGACGCATAGAGGACGGTCAATGCCAGTTGTGCATCGGCGGCCGAAGTGTAGCGCGCGGCCAGCCGCAGGCAAAACGTACAGGTACAGCGCCGTACCGACCACTGCTCCGGTAGCACTGCCGTCTCGTACTGGTAACGGACATTGCCACAGTGACAGCCGCCGGCGTAACAACTCATAAGCTCAGCCCAGCGGAACCTCGTACAGGTTCATTGGCATGCCACAGCCATCGTCGAACTCGCATGCCGCCTCGACACCGCGGCGGGCGATCGCAGCAGCATCGTCGGTTTGATCGTAGGCGCTGAACATCGCCCCGAGTGCGAGATTACGACCTGAGCCGAGCGCCCAGAACCGCGCGTACTCAGAGACAGTGCGGTAACTGTCGATTTCGAAAATGCCGCCCGGGTTGGCGATCAGCATGGCCAGCTGGCTGGATTCGACCGGCTGGTCTTTCTCTTCCTGGGTGTCGATGTGGTAATCGTCTTTCATCAGCTTATGCAGATTGCGTGCGGTTTCGAAAATCGCCGCACGACTGCCAAAATCGAGCTTGTCAGTGTGATGGCGAACCACACTTTCGAATATATCCTGCGCCGCCGCCCAGCCGGCCAGTCCAACCAGGGTGTCGTTAAAGCGCACGATTTTCTCGTGATTGCGCACATACGGCGCCCGCAGCTGCAACGAATCGTCGCTCTGCATCGTATCCGCCGCGATGACAGCCTTGTCGTGCTTACGCACGACGACAATGATCGACACTAGGTGCCAGCCAGTCCGCCAAGACGGCCGACATCGACCTGTCCCAGCGCTGTCATCATGTCGTCCCACTCGATGTTCTGCCCGTCCAGCTGCACGGTAAAGCGATCGTTTACGAATACCATGATCTCGGCAAGACTCTGATCGCCGTTGCGTATCAGCCGCTGGTAGGACTGGTGCCCCTCATATTCTGTGGTTCGTTCGAAACCGTTCTCGTCCTCGCTGTCGATTTCGTTCTGGAACATGTTGCGACTCATTGCCGCCAGGCTCGATGCCGCACCGAGGTCGGTTATTAACAGGCTTAGTTGCCTGTCGGCGTTGCCATAGCGCGCTTCAGCCTTGGACACAGTGAAACCGACGCCGGTGCGCTGGGCCTCGTGCCCGACCCGTTCGAGACCAATCAACTCCTCGGGTAATAACGCTTTCAGGTCGGCTGCGGCAACGGATTGCTCGCCGTCCGCGATTGCTGAGCCAACGCGCTCGATCGCCTCGCCGATGTTGGACGGTGGATCCTGTGGCATGACCTGTTCGACTTTCTCACGTGCCTGCTCGGCTTTTTCTGCCAGTTGCGCGGCCGTATCGTCGCCACCGCCACAGCCGCTCAACACTGCGACCGTCGCGACGGCCGTTATCCAGTTAATCTTCATTGTCTCGAATCCCATCTTTCGTAGAAACGTTTGCGGTCTGACCGACAACGGTTTTGTCGCGCAGGCCTATCAATTCACTTACCGTCACCAGCCGTACGCCCTGCTGCTCCAGTCGCGGCAACTCCTGCTCCAGTACCGTCATGGTTTGCGGATATGGATGACCGATCACGAGCACGTCACCGCGTTGTCGCGCGAGCCGCACCGCGCGTTGTAATTGCGCGCGTATGTCGCCCTCGGTAGCGTCCTCGCGATCGATGAAAACATCGCGCGTGGTCGTCGCCACACCGCGTTCGCGCGCCATATCGTAAGCCACACTGGCACCGGTTGTAACGCTGTCGACAAAATAGAGCTTGCGTGCATGCAACTCGTCCATGAGCCAGGTCATGTGACCGGGATGCCGGGTGATCAGGCTACCCATGTGATTATTGACCCCGCGCGCGTGCGGCACCTCGGCCAGCCCGTTTTCCAGTGCCACCTTCAGCTGTGTGCGGCTGGTCTCAAGCGAGATACCTTCGGCCCCCACCGGGCGGCTCGGATCGGTCGACTGCATCGGCAGGTGCAGCAACACCTCTTTGCCGTTCCTGTGGGCGGCACGCGCCATGCCGGTCGCGTGCGGCGAACCCGGTATGACGGCGCAGGCCACAGTGCCCGGCAGCTCGGTTGCGCGAATACTGTCACGCTGCCGAAAGCCGAGGTCGTCGATAATGATGGCCATGACCGGTGACGCCATGGCAGGCGCTGTCCACGCCAGCAATGCGACGAGCCACAGCCAGCGAAGCCGCTTCACTGCGCCTTGCTCTGCCGTATATTCCCGGTCTTGAGATGACTCAGCGCCTGTCGTAGCTGGGCATCGCTACGTAACAGCATCACGGCTTCGTCGAGCCACTCGCCGCGCTCTATTGCTGCCGTGTTGTCATCGCTGCTCAGACGGATATCGGGCTCGATTCCGAGTTCATGGATCGAGCGTCCCGACGGCGTGAAGTAACGCGACGTCGTTAACTTGATTGCGCGCCCGCTGGACAACGGCATGACCGTTTGCACAGTGCCTTTACCAAAGCTGGTAGCACCCATTACGACGGCGCGATCATGATCCTGTAATGCACCGGCGACGATCTCTGATGCCGATGCAGTACCGGCATTGATCAGTATGACGATATCGGCGCCAGCACTGATATCGCCCGGATTGGCGGTCATGGCGAACTCGGCTGCCGATACCCGCCCATCGGCGGTGACGATGGCGCCGTCTTCGAGAAAGGCATCGGCCACGTCGGCTGCTGCCTCGAGCACACCACCGGGATTGTTGCGCAAGTCCAGGACTATGCCGCGCAGGTCGCCATCGTTGCGATTGGTCAGATCGAGCAGCGTCCGGGTCAGGTCGCGCGACGTCGTTTCACTGAACTGCGTGATCCTGACATAGCCAAAATCCGGTTCCAGCATCTGGCCGCGGACACTGGCCACCTGTATACGAGCGCGCTGCATCTCGAAACGCATCAGGTCATCGACACCTTCCCGCGCGACGGTCAGCGTTACCGGTGTGCCCGGGGCGCCACGCATGCGGGCAATGGTGTCGTCGAGGTCTTCTTCTACCGGGTACTCGTCGATTGCGATAATGACATCGCCGGGTTCGAGTCCGGCCTTGTAAGCCGGGGTATCGTCAATCGGCGACACGACGATAACCCGCCCGTCCTCGACATTGACCTCGAGTCCGACGCCGGTGTAATTACCCGAGGTGTTGATACGAATCTCGTTGTATTCACTGGCATCGAGAAAAGCGGAATGCGGGTCGAGGTCGGCGACCATGCCGCGGATCGCCGCTTCAATCAGTTCTTCGTCGCTGACCGTATCGACGTACTCGCGCTTGACCCGTTCCAGTACTTCGGCAAACAGTCGCGCGTGATCAACCGGGAGCGTACGTACCGCTTCGGACTCGTTGTTGCGTTCGGCCATGACGATGCCGCTCACGCTGAGTGACAGCCCCATCAGTACACCGATGCTGACCGCCAGTACGCCACGCCCAAGTATTGTCATTCGTGCAGCAATATTATCTTCACCTGTAGCCCGACTGCCCACGATATCACAGACCGGTTGTAACCCTGCAAGTTCCTGTTTTGTCGCAAACTATTCCGGTTCCGGGCACGGCTTGGCAGGACCACGCCGAGCCACTTCGTCCGCCAGTACAGCCAGCGCGGCACGCTCGCCACCGACCGCGAATGCCTCAAGATAAGCCTGGTTGATTGCCTCTTCTGTCAACAGCTTGCTGGACGACACATCGATGACCTGACGCACATCATCAAGCCGTATCTCTATGGCTGCGATCTCGTCGTCGTCGCCAGAGAACTCGGCCAGGGTTCTTTGCAGCGCCAGGGCGCCGACCTCGGCACCGACGGTCTTTACCTGGCGCTCAGCACGGCGAGCGTAATCGAGACACAGACGCCGCCAGTTCAGATCCGACTCGGCACGAGACTTACAGGTTCGGTATATAGGCAACCAGTGCCCCTGTTCGGCAGCGATATCGCCCCACGCGAGCATCAGACGTTGCACGATACTGAAACCGCCACCGGCGGCATAGGCGCGCTCGAGCAGGTCTAGTTTGGCTGCAATGCCACTATCACTGACTGTCGCGGTGGCGGCACGTCCGAGTGCTTCGAGCGCCGCGTCTTCCTGGTTAAGACTGGCCCGGTAAGAGGCGAGCAGCGCCCAGGCTTCGCTGTTATCGTCGTGCAGCCGGCGTATGCCGGCATGCAGACGCTGGTCCGCACAAGCAGCTTCATGCAGGAAGTCGCGGCAGGTATTTAGCAGGCTGAAGAAAGCGATTGAGTCTTGCGGATTGCGAGCGACGAATTGGTCCAGTGCCAGCAACTTGTCGTGACTGCTGAACGGCTTCATGCCCGGCCAGCGCCCCATGATGATTGCGGCCAGTTGATGTTCGGCCAGGTCGGAGCGCGACAGTACATCGATGGCGGCCTGTTTCTCCTCCGGGGTGGGTTCAGGGGGCCAGGTTTCTACGTCATCGGGATCGGGGACGCACGCTACATCAGGCCCGGACATGCCAGCGGCGTCGTCAGCCGCCGGCGTCTGTAAACGAGGCGGCTTGAATTCGCTATCCACCGGCGCGGCAACATCCTGCGACGATGACGCCGGGGCCGGCTGCTGGTTACGCGGCAATAACGCAAGCAGTGCCAGTAATACGAGCGCGAGTAACACGTATCTCATCGGCATAAGTTAGTACCCCGCCGTGCCACAGGCAAAAAAAAGACCGGGCGTTGCCACCCGGTCGCAGTATTGCTCAGTCACGACGAGCTGCGTCGCGGCCTGTTTTTACGGCACGAGACCACTCGGACCTGGTTGACCAAAGAAGGCGTTCTTCATGAGATTCAGATCGGCAAAATTGACACTGTTGCTGCCATCGAGATCAAGATCGGGATCCCAGTTGGGCGAGGCAGGGCTGCTGAAGAAACTGGCTTTCATCAGGTTAAGGTCGATGAAATTGATTGACCCGTCATTATTGATATCGGCGTCGCAGATATTGCCGTAGCCATCATTATTGCTGTCGAGCTGGTCGTCATTGGCAACCAGCGTACAGTTGTCGCAGACATTACCCAGCGCATCACCATCGTCGTTTGCCTGGTCGCTGTTGCTGGTATTCGGGCAATTGTCGAGCGCATCAGCGACACCGTCGCCATCGCCGTCCGGTTCGGTGCCGCTGCTGCGGCCATAGACGATATAGACTTCGCCCGATGCGTCGAAACCGTTGCCATCGGCAGTATCGGCGCCAATCAGGAAGTCCGGTTTGTTGTCGCCGTTGAAATCGCCCGCACCTGCCAGATCTATCCCGGAACCGTCGAAGGAGTCAATGCCATTGACCGCGAAACCAGCGCTGCCATCGCCACCGTTGCCGGGCAGCAGGCTGGTGACATTAAATTCAGCGGAGAAGGCTGTGGTCTTGCCGTACAACAGGTAGGTAGCACCGGTGTTGTTGCGGCCATCGACATCTGTCAGGAATGCACCGACGGCGAAATCTTCTATACCGTCACCGTTGATGTCGCCGATTCCACCGACCACCTTGCCAAGTGAGTCTCCGCCGGCAGAGCCGGAGACGACAAAGCCATCGGCTCCGGTGCCACCCTGCGCTGCGGTCAACCCTGACAAGCCCAGTGTCGGTGGCGGGTTGCTGCGACCAAAATAGACATAGGCCTTTTCAGCAATAGAGGCACCGATGAACAGGTCATTGAGGCCGTCGTCATTGATGTCGCCGGCGCCAACCGTGTTCCCTGTGAACAGGCCACCACCCTCGCCATAGGCGACAAAACCCTCGCTGCCATCACCCCCAAAGCCCGGCAGCAGGTTGATCAGTTCCACTTCGGCAGGCCAGGTCGGGCGGCCGAAATATACATAGGCTTCGCCGGTGAAATCCTGCAGGCCCGCGCCATTGCTGCGCGGTGCGCCGATGATGATGTCGTCGATATTGTCACCGTTCACATCGCCGGCATTAGCGACAGCGGTGCCGGCTTCATCAAACGCATCGATGCCGGCGATGACAGCACCGGCAGAGCCATTGCCGCCTCCGGCCAGTTGCAGGTTGAACAGGCCAAACTCGGCGCCGAAGCCACCATCTTTGCCAAACAGCACGTACACCTTGCCGGCGCGGGTGCGGCCACCCGGGTCGGCGCGTCCGGCACCGATCAACAAGTCGTCGATGTTGTCGTTGTTGAAATCGCCACCGGCGGCGACACGACCGCTGAAGTCGGTGGTGGCAATACCATTGATTACACTACCCAGCGAACCATCGCCGCCATTGACCAGCAACAGTGACGACAACTCGATCTCGGCCGGGAATCCGGAATTGCTGCCGTAAATAATGTACGTGCGTCCGGCCTCTGAAGCGGTATCGACATCGGCGAAGCCTGCGCCGATCACGACATCGTCTATGCCGTCATTGTTCAGGTCAGCACCCCCGCTGACCTCGTCTCCGGTGAAATCGCCCGGTGCAACTCCCTTCAACACGAATCCGGCGCTGCCGTCACCGCCATTGGCTGTCGCCAGCGATGCCAGGTCGAATTCCGCAGGAGGTGCCGTTAGTGGTCCGAAGACCACGTAAGCCTCACCCGAAAACAGGTTGTCGTTCGGCGATGCCTGGAAGGCACCGATAACGATATCGTCGACGCCGTCGCCATTGATATCACCGGCACTGGCAACGGACATACCGGTGCGATTGCCCGCGGCGGTACCGGCAAAGATAGTGCCGTCGCTGCCATCACCGCCGTTCGCCGGTAACAGTGTCGATAACTCGAACGCTGCCGGGAAGGTCTGTGCAGTGGCATCAGTGGCGCACCACGCCGCGGCGCCGAACAGTAAAAGTGTTGCAACTCGTCGAATTGCTGGCGGGGTCAGCACGACCCCCGTGCCCGTGTTGATCACTGGTATTCCCCCAAACTGAGTTCGTCTTTTTTCGTTCTTGTAATGCCGTCGAGCGGCTTGTCAGAAACCAGTTTGTTATCTCTGTCGCGACTTGTCCAGCCGCGAACGAATTATGTTATGTCGCTGCCGTCAACGGGCCGGAGTCAGCTTGCTGCGGAACCACGGATGGGGATCCTGCGGTTGGCGACCGCGCCGGATTTCGAAATATAACGCCGGCACGGGCTGACCACCGCTGTCGCCGACAGTGGCAATAATTTCCCCGGCATCGACCCAGTCACCGGCGGCCTTGTCGAGTCGTTCGTTGTGGCCGTAAAGACTCAGGTAACCGCCATCGTGCTCAAGAACAGTCAGCAGGCCCAGTCCGGGTAACCAGTCGGCATAGGCGACCCTGCCGTGGGCAACCGCGCGCACATAAGCACCCCGCTCCGCCTCGATCAGTACACCGTTCCAGCGCATGTCCTTGCCACCGCGTAACTGACCGAAGTTGCCCCGAATCCGACCCTGCACCGGCCAGCTAAGCTGTCCCTTGAGCGACGCGAAGGGTTGCTGTGACTCGACCGGAAAATCGGCCAGTACGCGCTCGAGTTCCTCGAGCAGACTGACCAGCGCCTGTTCCTCTCGTTGCAGCCGATCGAGCTGATCGCCGCGATCGGAGATCTGCTGCTCCAGCTCGGCCAGCAGGCGGCGACGCTCACCCAGTGCATTTTCCAGGCTCGCCAGTTCTTCTTCGCGCTTGGTCTCGAGCGTACGCAGGTGCGCGCCTTCCGCAGCGACTGCCTGCCCGAGTCGCTCCAGCTCACGCAGGTGCCCCTCGACACGTTGCACCTGTTGCAGGCGAGCGGCGACGAAATAACGGTAGTAAATGGAATGCCGTCCGACTGCCGCGGCATCGTTGAGGTTGAGCAGCATACGCAGTCGTTCCTGGCGGCCGTTTATGTATGCCGTTTTCAGCTGGGCAGCGAGATCATCCCGCTCCGCCTCGAGTTCGCGTTGACGCTCTGCCTGCTCTTCGAGCAAGGCGGCGTGACGCGCCTCGCTACTCTCGCGTTCGGTCCGCAGCCGGGCGAGGTTGCTGCGCACCGACCCCCTCAGCCGCTCAATATCACGCAGGCGCGCCATGACACGATCGCGTTTCTGGACATCGGCATCGATGACATTGCGCAGCTTGCCTATGCGCTTACGCACCTGTTCCAGCTCACGCTGTTTATCGCCGTTGTTTGCCTCGACCGACAGCGGCGCACTGGCCAGCAAACCGGCAAGCAGGGCGATGAAGAGGAGGCGGATCATGAGCGGGCATCGTAGCGATGACTGGCGCGCCTGGCCAGCGCAGCGGGACAAGGCAGCGGTGCTATAATGCCCGGCTGTTTTGACCTGCCGACCCGATAATGGAACAACTGCTGGAATTCATCTCTAATCACCCGCTACTGGTGACGGCCGCCGTCGTTACCGGTTCGTTATTACTGTTTAACGAGCTACGAATGGCGGGCAGTGCGCGTTTCGCAGTGAGTCCCGACCAGGCCGTGCGACTGATGAACAAGGGCGCCCTGGTGCTGGACCTGCGCGATGAACAGGCGTACAGCGCCGGTCACCTCAACAACGCCAAGCGACTGGATCCGGGCAAGCTCGAGGACGAACTGAAACGCTTCGATCGCTTTCGTGGCAAACCGGTCGTCGCCTACGATGACCGTGGCACCACTGCCGGGCGAGCCGTCGCCCGCTTGCGCCAGCACGACTTCGAACAGGCTTTCATGCTGCGCGGCGGTGTGCACGCCTGGCGCGAGGAGCAACTGCCGCTGGTCCGGGGTCAGGACAAGATCAAAGACAAGAAAGCCGGCAAGGGCAAGAAAGGCAGGAAATGACTAACGACGAGACTGTGCGGGTCGTCATGTACGGCACCGCTTACTGTCCCTATTGCGTGCGTGCCCGTGGCCTGCTCGACGATAAGGGCGTGAGCTACGAGGACATACGGCTCGAGAATGCACCGGAATTGCGCCAGGAAATGGAACGACGCAGTGGCCGCCGCACGGTGCCACAGATTTTCATCGGCGACACCCATGTCGGTGGTAGTGATGATTTGTACGCACTCGAACGCAATGGCAAGCTCGATGAGCTGCTGCGTACGGGTGTGCCCCTAAAACCCAGAGGAATTGAACATGGCTGAAGAACAAGCCGCGATAGCCGGTGATGACAAGCAAATCCTGATCCAGAAGCTGTACATGAAAGACGCGTCTTTCGAAGCGCCCAACACGCCCGCGATCTATAACCGTGAATGGAAGCCAAAGATCGAGATGAATATCCAGACTCGTAACACGAGTGTAGGTGAGGATCTTTTCGAGGTCGTGCTGGTGGTTACGGCCGAGGCCAAGCTGGACGAAGAGAGCGCGTTCCTGGTTGAGATTCACCAGGCTGGCGTGTTCCTGATCAAGGGCTTTTCCGCCGACGAGATTCGGCAGATTATCGGCGCCTATTGCCCTAACCTGCTGTTCCCGTTCGCGCGCGAAGCGGTCACCGACTTTGTCGGCAAGGGCGGCTTCCCGGGACTGTTGCTGCAACCGATCAATTTTGATGCCTTGTACATGCAGCAAATGGCCGAGTTGCAACAGGCCGGTACTGAGTCAGAAGCAGTCGCGGACAAACATTGAGCGAAAAGCAGACAGCCATTGCCGTGGTGGGCGCCGGCTCGTGGGGGACGGCGCTGGCGATCCAGTTTGCCCGCACCGGCCGGCCGACCCTGCTCTGGGGTCATGATCCCGAGCACGTGGCACGCCTGCTCGAGGACGGCGAGAACCGGCAATACCTGCCGGATGCGCGGTTCCCGGAGGCTCTGACTGTGGCCCCGGGCCTGTCGCGGGCGTTACAAGACGCTACCGATGTACTGGTAGCAGTGCCGAGTCATGGTTTCCGCGACATTCTCAAACGCATCAAGCCATTGCTTGCGCCCGAGGGCCGGGTTGCCTGGGCGACCAAGGGCTTCGAGCTGTCGACTGGCAAACTACCGCATGAGGTCGCCCGCGAAGTACTCGGTGACAGCGTGCCACTGGCGGTGCTGGCCGGCCCTACCTTTGCTTCCGAAGTCGGCGCCGGGTTGCCGACTGCGATGACGGTGGCATCTGACGACCAGGACTTCGCCGACGATCTTGCGCGCAGCATTTCTGATGAACAGTTTCGCGCCTACACGACGACGGACATGACCGGTGTGGAAGTCGGCGCCGCCATCAAGAATGTGCTCGCCATCGGGGCCGGTATCTCCGATGGGCTCGGCTTTGGGGCCAATACCCGTATCGCGCTGATAACGCGTGGCCTGGTAGAGATGACCCGGCTGGGCCTGGCGCTGGGTGGACGCAAGGAAACGTTCATGGGACTGGCCGGAATTGGCGACCTGGTACTGACCTGCACTGACAACCAGTCGCGCAACCGGCGCATGGGGCTGGCACTGGCGGCGGGTAAGTCCATCGACGAGGCACAGACCGAGATTGGACAGGTGGTCGAAGGCGTACAGGCGGCCCGCGCGGTACACGATGTTGCCCAACGGCTTGGTGTGGAGATGCCAATTGCCGAACAGATCTACTCGGTGCTGTATCGCGATGCCGACCCACGCACAGCGGTGGCAACGCTGATGCGACGGGCGCTCAAGCCCGAGTCGGGCGACACCGAAGACGGCTAATCGTAGCCAAGCTGACGCCAGGCTTCATAGACCACCACCGATACCGCATTGGCGAGATTCATGCTGCGGTTACCGGGGCGCATCGGGATAAATAATCGATGCTCACGCGGCAACTCGTCGAGCAACGATTGCGGTAGTCCACGTGTCTCCGGACCAAACAACAGTGCATCGTTATCGCTGTAGCGAACCTGGTCATAACGGGTCTGCCCACGCGTGGATAATGCGTAAACACGACTAGCCCCGACCTGATCGAGGCAGGCGCTGAGGTTGCGATGTTCCTGCACCCGCGTGTATTCGTGATAATCGAGGCCGGCACGTTTCATCCGCGGTTCATCGAGTGTGAAGCCCAGCGGGTGCACCAGGTGCAGGCTGGCACCGGTGTTGGCGCACAGCCGAATGATACTGCCGGTATTCGGTGGTATCTCGGGCTGGTACAGGATTACGTGTAACATTGGTGAAGAAGACTAATCGTGGAAACACCGAACGTGAACGATAGCGCCTTACCTGACTCTTCGCTGGCTCTGGATTTCTGCGGGCTACAACTGGCCTCGCCGATTGTACTGCTGTCAGGGTGCGTCGGTTTCGGTGAAGAATATACCCGTGTCGCGGGCTTCTCCAATCGCCAGGTAGGCGCGGTGGTGCTCAAGGGCACGACCCTCGAGCCACGACTCGGAAACCCGCCCCATCGTATCTGGGAAACACCGATGGGGATGCTCAACGCGATCGGTTTGCAGAACCCCGGTGTCGATGTCGTCATCAATGACATCCTGCCGACACTGGACTTCAGTGAAACACGATTTATTGCCAACGTCTGCGGCTCCACTATCGAGGACTATGTGGAGGTCACGCGACGTTTCGATGACTCGCCAATCGATGCCGTCGAAATCAATATCTCGTGTCCCAACATCAAGGAGGGCGGCGTCGCCTTCGGTAATTACCCGGATATGTCCGCGCGGGTGGTGGCGGCCTGTCGGGCGGTAACTGCCAAGCCCCTCATTACCAAGCTGTCTCCAAACCAGACCGATATTCGTGAGAATGCGCGCCTGTGTATAGAAGCGGGTTCGGACGGGCTGGCCGTGATCAATACGATCATGGGCATGGCCATCGATGTGGAAAGCCGCCAGCCAATCATCGGTAATGTGCAGGGTGGCTTGTCGGGTCCGGCGATCAAGCCGATCGCACTACTGAAGATGCACCAGGTCGATGACATCGCGCGGCGGCACAACGTGCCTGTCATTGGCCAGGGTGGAATCACGACAGCCAGCGATGCGCTGGAATTCATCCTCGCCGGTGCGACCACGGTCGGGGTCGGCACGGCCCTGTTCTACGATCCCCTTGCCTGCCAGAAAATCAATGACGGAATCGCCGACTACCTGGCCCGCCACGACTATGACCGGGTCGCCGACCTGGTCGGGCAAATGCAACTCGATCACGTCACCCCTGACCCGGAAAGTTGCCTCGCCGGATAACGCGCTGCGTCGCAGCAATGCTCTTGACATAAGCTCATAAACCGCCACTGGTTGTGGTAGACTGCGCGCGCAATCCCCAGATATTGGGGTTGCTGAAGTTGGCTACTTCGTAGAATCACAGGTCGGTAGCAGGGGACAGGAAGCATGGGTGAGTTCGAGCAACTGTACTGGCAATACCTCGAGGTCGTCGCCTCGGCTCAGGAGCGCTGCGAGATGGCAGTTGCCAACCTGGTCCGTTATGACGAGAGCGGTCAGGATGTACCGACCGAGGTTCTGGGTGAATACGCCGCTGCACACGATGCGTTGCGCGACATCATTGCTGCCTACCCGCGGTCACAGACACGGACTGTCCGACTGGCGTCGACAGCGTAGACCGAACCCCCGTTAGCCCGCACATCTAACCCCCTTTAGCGGGCGGGCGCCTGGTAACTAAGCAGGCGCCCTTTCTTTCTGCGCCACCCACCCTGCGCCTCCCCGTAGGAGCGGCTTCAGCCGCGATCCTTCCCACAACGACCCCCCTCGAAGCCCAGCCAGCTCTCCACCGGAGCAATCCCCAATCACAGACGGTCGGTACTTCTGCGTTGGAAAGAGGTCGGGACTGAAGTCCCTCCTACGGATCGCGGCGCGATCCATCGCGGCTGAAGCCGCTCCTACGGGGAACACGAAGTCGAGCCACTCCAATCTTGCGGGAGCTGGCTTTATGGGCCCCGGCCTTTCGCGGCGTCGTGCGCGGCGAGTGAAGCAGGACGCCCGAACAAGACGCGCCCGATTCCGTCAGGCCATGGATGGCCTGACGGATTTAGCCGCGGAAGGGGTGTACTGGCCAGGACTGCCCCACACGAACACGTCCCCCC
>JABDKV010000197.1 GCA_013002045.1 Gammaproteobacteria bacterium | reverse complement strand
TTGTCGTCTTTTCGAGCGACAACGGCCCGGTAACTTCTCGCTGGATAAACTGGTGGGAAGTTAACGCTTACGGCAGCACGGGCGGGTTTCGCGGTCGCAAGCATTTTTTGTATGAAGGTGGCATCCGTGTGCCGACCATCATTCGCTATCCTGGCGTCATCGAGCCGGCATCGGTGTCGGCCGCGCCGGCCATTGGCATGGATCTGTTCGTCACGCTCGCAACGATCGGAGGTGGAGAAGTACCCGATGATCGGGCCATAGATGGTATCGATCTGCGTCCTCTCTGGACGAACGGGCTATTGCCAGAACGTAGCCTTTTCTGGGCGCTGGATGCGGTTTCCGACCTGGAATTCGCGCTGCGCAATGGTTCATGGAAACTATTGCTGGACAGGGAGCAGTTGCCGCGGGAGTTGTACAACCTGGCAGAAGACCCGCTTGAGTTATTCAACCTGATCGATGCGGAGAGTGGCAGGGTCGAGGCGCTTGCGAGGGAGGCCGCGGAGTTCATTACCAATATCGAAAACGATCCTCTGCGACCACGGCAAGGCGCGGTGTCGACTTATCAGGAATGAAGGCGCGCGCAGTGATCATACGGTCGATAGACTGACTCGATGAAGCAGGTCATTTTTGATACTGACATTGGCATCGACGATGCGATGGCACTGCTGTTCCTGCACTACGCGCCGGATGTCAGTATTCGCGCGATCGTTACCGGCTTCGGCAACGCCAGCATCGAACATACGACCCGCAATGCGCTGCATATGAAAGAGCGGTTCGACATTGATGCGCCCGTCTATCGCGGCGCGGCAGGACCGTTAGGTGACGCGCTGGGCGAAGGCTATCCGGATTTTGTTCATGGCCAGAACGGACTGGGCGATATCGATGTACCTGACCCGGCTGGTGCGCCGGATAAGCGCAATGCCGCACAGGCCATTGTCGACATCGTGCGGGAGAGTCCCGGGCAAGTCTCGATTGTGGCCGTCGGACGGATGACTAACGTCGCAGAAGCGCTGACACTGGAACCGGAGTTGCCCGCGCTCGTTGGCGAACTGATCGTGATGGGTGGCGCCTTCGGCTTTAATGGTCATCGCGGCAATGTCTCGCCGGTTGCCGAGGCAAACATCGCCGGTGATCCGCTCGCTGCCGACATCGTCTTCTCGTGTGGCATGCCAACGACGATCGTTGGTCTTGACGTCACCAATGAAACTGTCATGAGTGCCGCTTACATTGACGGACTGCGGGACGATGCGGGCGCTGCAGGTGAATTCCTTCATGCAATCAGTCGCTATTATCTGGCATTCAACCAGCGGTCGACGGGCAGGTTCGAATGTTCAACGCACGATCCAAGTGCTGTCGCATATCTTCTGAATCCAGACCTTTTTGAAACCCGGGATGCGGCAGTGCGCGTAGTGTCGGAAGGCATCGCTATAGGACAAACGATCTGGAGCGCGCCGAATCCGAACTACTTCACGACTGCCTGGAAAGATATTCCCGCGTGCAAGATCTGCACCGGCGTTGATAGCGAGGCATTGCTGGACCTTTACCGCGGTACGCTGCTATTGGCGATGCAATAGTCTGATGCGTTCGTCCAGGTAACTGCCGGAGGTGTAGCGGTCGGAAAGTTTGACGTCGAATCGTGCCGTCAGGAAGAGCGGCACCGAAAGTCGGGAGTCGTTGCTGATATCGCCGCCCGGGTTAATTACCCGATGCGTCGCCGACGGATAGTAACCGCCGGTTGCCTCGCGCAGCATGTCCCCGCTGTTAATGACGAGATCGCCGCGATTGCCGGAGACGTCGGTCCAGTTGCCGGCAGAATCCCTGACCTGCAGGCCGCCCTGGTTTGCAACCGGAAGTATTGTCAGCAGATTGATGTCTTCGTGCGGTGCCGCGCGGACGGCGCCAGCTTCTTCGCCGCCGTTAAGGGGCGGGTAATGCAGGACTCTTAACAAGCTCGCTTCCCTGCACAGCATGCCGGGCAGCGGTTCGGAAAGGGCTGCAGTAACCGCCTCAGGCGTAAACCGTTGCAGCCATTCCAGGAGTTCCTGCCCCAGCGCGAATCCGAGCTCGCGATAGCGCAGAATTCCGTCCTTGCAAGCCGGCGGTATCGGGCCAGCCGCACCGACCTGGAAAAACTCCTTGAGATCTTTCGCCGTGTGCTCGATTGCCGTTTCAGAGATCTCTACCGGGTAAAAGCCACCGCGACCCTCAGCAACCGAGTTCTCGCTGGCCACGTAGGCCTGTTTTTCGTCGCTGTCGAAAAACGCCAACCAATCTTCGTAAACAGTGTCCAGAAGCGGGCCGGGTAGCGGATGATCGCGCAAGATTGCAAATCCCGAGTCTTGTAGCGAGACGGCGAGATCCGGGCCTACCGATTCCGATTTATAGCTGATTGACTGAACGGCCAACTCGATTCGCTTCTGTAGATGACATGGCAGCAGCATGCGATTACCGCTTGCTGCAGTCATAATAACAAGCCTGCAACAACTGGAGGTTGGAAAAATGCGAAGTCCGGTGCTTCTGCTATTGGTGCTGCTGGTTTGTTCGCCATGTCGGGCACAAGA
>JABDKV010000173.1 GCA_013002045.1 Gammaproteobacteria bacterium | reverse complement strand
GCTTGTGGTCTTCGCGACACTGGATAATTTGCTCAAGGGCGCTGCAACACAGGCAATGCAGAATATTAATCTTGCCTGCGGCTTCAATGAACTGGAGGGCATTGCCGATGAACTACCTGTGGCGTAGTGATAACGCCGATACTGACGAAGACATCATGCGCTTTCTCGCCGGCGATGATGTCGTGCTCGATCGCGAACTATTGCCCTATGACATCGCCGCAACGACGGCGCATGCCGAGGGTCTGGCCCGCATCGGCATTTTCAACGATGCAGAACTCGAACAGGTCAGTCAGGCATTGCAGGCAATCGCAGAAGACTTCGCCAGTGGTGCACTGGTACTCGATCAGCGTTTCGAAGATGGTCACTCAGCGCTTGAAAGCTGGTTGTGTGAACGGGTGGGCGATCTGGGCGCACGCATCCATACAGGACGCAGCCGCAATGACCAGGTCCTGGTTGCGACCCGACTGTATCTGCGGGATGCGCTCGACCATCTGGTCCATTTGTGCCGCCTCAGCGCCGAAACCTGCCTGCAACAGGCGGGTCAGTACCGCGGTGTGCCGATGGCCGGTTATACCCACCTGCAAAGGGCGGTCGTGTCGACTGTCGAGGTATGGTTTGCCGGATACGCCGAAGCCTTTATCGATGACGCGATGATCGCCCGGGCTACACGTGAATGGATCAATGCCAATCCACTGGGTACTGCCGCCGGTTTCGGTGTCAATCTCGACCTCGATCGCGAATACACAACGGAGGCACTGGGATTTGATCGTTTACAACTCAATCCGGCCTACACCCAGAACAGTCGTGGCAAGTTTGAGATACAGGCGCTGACCGCGCTGAGCCAGGCACTACTCGATGTGCGGCGGCTGGCCTGGGACCTGAGCCTGTTTACTACCGCCGAGTTTGGCAGCGTCACTTTGCCGGAGGCTTACACGACAGGGTCGTCCATCATGCCGAACAAGCGCAATCCCGATGTGGTTGAACTATTGCGGGCAGCTTGCGCCACGGTTGATGGTGCGATTACCGAGATCAACAGCGTCCTGTCTCTCCCCGGCGGTTATCACCGCGATTTGCAGGCAACAAAAGGTCCCACGTTGCGGGCCTTTCATCGTGGGCTGGCGGCGCTGGGTCTGTTACCGGCGCTTTTGAGCGAGGTCCGCTTTGATCATGACAAGCTGCGTGAAGCTATCGAGCCGGCAATGTATGCGACTGACCGGGCAATCGAGCTGGCCGCGAAGGGTGTTGCTTTTCGCGACGCCTATCACGAAGTAAAGAAAAGCGTCACTGACGGCGAAACCCGTACACCCGAGGATAGTATTGCAGCCCGGATATCAGCCGGTGCGGCTGGCAATCCCCGTCTCGATATCTTGCAGCAGCGGCTGGCGGCACTGAAGTAATGCCGCTTGCGCCGATCCGGCGCGACACCGGTTAACAGGTTGACCGAAATTTCCGGTCAGGGACGTGTCTGGCCCGTGCCCTTAACCAGGTACTTGTAGCTGGTGAGTTGCTCGGCACCGACCGGGCCGCGGGCGTGAATGCGCCCGGTTGCGATACCAATCTCGGCACCCATGCCAAATTCGCCACCGTCGGCAAACTGGGTTGAGGCATTGTGCAGCAGGATTGCACTATCAAGCCGTTGCTGAAAACAGGCTGCGGCCTCATTGTCTTCAGCCACGATAGACTCCGTGTGGCCGGAGCCGTAATGCGAAATATGCTCGATCGCCTGCTCGACATCGGCAACGACCCTGACCGCCAGGATGGCATCAAGATACTCGGTTGCCCAGTCGGAATCCGTCGCTGCGACTACACGTTCGTCCCTGGAACAAATCTCAGTGTCTCCGCGCAGCTCGCAACCAGCGGCGATTAATGCATCGGCGATGCCTTGCCAATGCGTGTCTAGGCAAGCCCGATCAATCAGCAGCGTTTCGGCGGCACCACAAATACCGGTACGACGCATCTTCGCATTCAGCACGATATCGCGGGCCATGTCGGGTTTGGAAGATTCGTGCACGTAGACATGACACAAGCCTTCGAGATGCCCGATGACCGGAACCCTGGCATCGGCCTGAACCCGTGCGATCAGGTTCTTGCCGCCCCGAGGAACAATGACGTCGACATACTGTTGCATTTTTGACAACAAGACCCCGACAGCATCACGACTGGTCGTCGGTACCATCTGCACCGCAGCGGTCGGCAATCCGGCGTTAGTAATCCCTTCAACCATGCACTGATGAATGGCCCGGCTCGAGTGGAAGCTTTCCGTGCCGCCACGCAGGATCACGGCATTGCCGGATTTAAGGCATAGCGCACTGGCATCTGCCGTCACATTAGGCCGGCTTTCGTAAATGATGCCGATTACGCCCAACGGCACGCGAACGCGCTGAATTCCCAGTCCGTTCGGCTGCGTCCACTCCGCGATCACAGTGCCGATAGGATCGGGCAGTTCGGCAACCGACTCAATGCTGTCGACAATGGCGCGCACGCGCTGTTCATCCAGCATTAGTCGATCGAGCATGGCTGCTGACAAACCCTTTGTTTCCGCTGCCTGCATATCGACCTGGTTTGCAGCAAGAATTCTGGCGCTGCCGCTTGCCACGCTGTTCGCAGCCGCTTTCAGTGCTTCATTCTTTTGTTCAGTGCCGACACACGCGAGTACGGCGGCGGCGGAACGTGCCTGCTCACCGAGTGCCTGCATCGTGGCAACGATGTTGTAGTCGGCTTCGTCTGGTGTCGCGTTCATGACTAGGAATCCAGTAATGCCAGGTTGTCGCGGTGAATGATCTCATCGCGCCCTCGATAGCCCAGCACGGCTTCGATCTCTTCGCTGCGCTTGCCGATTATTTGCCTGGTTTCATCCGAAGTGTACGCCACCAGCCCGCGTGCCAGGTCATGTCCGGCTTCATTGCGAATCACGACCGCATCGCCACGCTCGAAAGTGCCGTCAACCTTGGTAATTCCTACTGCGAGCAGGCTTCTGCCTTTAAGCAACGAACTTTCCGCACCGTTATCGATAACCAGTGATCCACGCGGTTCGAGTGCACCGGCGATCCAGCGCTTGCGTGCCAGCTGTGGCGTTGTGCCCGGGAGAAACCAGGTGCAACGTGCGCCACGCCCGACTTCAGACAAAACCGCGGGATCGTTACCGTTGGCGATGACCGTCGCGCATCCTGCTGACATGCAAATACGTGCTGCAGCCAGCTTGGTTCGCATGCCGCCACTGCCATAGTCGGTCTTACTGGACCCGGCGCGGGCTTCAAGTTCCGGCGTGATCCGTTCTACCAGCGGAATCAGCGCAGCGTGCGGATCTACAGTCGGATCGGACTCGTACAGCCCATCGACATCGGACAACAGGACGAGGCATTCGGCACTGCACATCGCGGCCACTCGCGCTGCCAGTCGATCGTTGTCGCCGTAACGAATTTCCTCGGTCGCAACCGAGTCGTTCTCGTTGATGATCGGCACCACGCCAACCTGCAACAAGGTTTCCAATGTGCTTCGTGCGTTTAGATAACGGCGGCGATCCTCGGTATCGCCCAGGGTGAGTAGCATCTGGCCCACTTTGGCACCATGACGACCCAACGATTCCTGGTATGCGTGTGCCAGCAACACCTGTCCGGCGGCCGCTGCGGCCTGCTGCTGTTCCAGCCGCCGCTGATCAGTGTCCAGATCTAGATACTTCCGACCCAGCGCGATGGCGCCGGACGAAACCACGACCGGTTGCTGGCCTCGACCAATCATGCGCGCAAGCTCTGCTGCGAGCCGGTCCAGCCAGTTACGATCGAGTTTGCCAGACTCGAACTCCACCAACAGCGATG